>NZ_JBVIHM010000025.1:44479-83009 GCF_055570295.1 Streptomyces sp. NPDC031265 | reverse complement strand
TTTTCTTTCTCCCCCCTCTCCTTCTTCTCTCTTCTCTCTCGTTTTCTGTGTTGTTTTTGTTTCTCGTCGGTCCCCCCCCCCCCCCCCCCCCCCCCCCCGCCCCCCCCCCCCCCCGGCAGGGGAGTCACGGCTTCTGGAAGCCTGCGTCCTGGAGGATCTTCTGAGCCTCCGGGCTGCTGAGCCACTGCACGAACGCGGCCGCCGCGTCGGCGTTCTTGGAGGACTTCAGGGTCGCGGCCGGGTACTGGGCCACCGCGTTCTGCGCGTCCGGGATCTCCACGGCGTCGACCTTGCCGGCGGCGGAGGCGGCGTCGGTCTTGTAGACGATGCCCGCGTCCGCCTCACCGAGCTCGACCTTGGTGAGGACGGCCCGCACGTTCGGCTCCTGCGAGACCGGCCTGACCGTGATCTTCTGCGCGTGCAGGACCTTCTCGCTGTAGCGCCCGACCGGCACCTCGGGCGCGGCGAGCACGACCTTCAGCTTGCTGTCGGCCAGGTCCTTGAGCGCGCCGACCTTCTTCGGGTTGCCCTTGCCGGTCGCGATGACGAGCCGGTTCCTGGCGATGACGGCCGCCGCGCCGGTGTCCGACTTGAGGCCGTCCATGGTCCTGGTGTCGGCGGTGACCAGGGCGTCGGCAGGGGCACCCTGCTTGACCTGGGCGGCGAGCTCCTGCGACCCGGCGAAGGAGAACGTCACCCTGGTGCCCGGGTGCTCTTTCTCGTACGCGGCGCCCGCCGTCTTGAAGACATCGGTGAGCGAGGCGGCGGCGAGAACCGTGAGCTTCGCCGCGGGCGCGGCGGTGGAGCTCCTGTCGGAGCCCGCGTCGATCTTCTCGCCGCCGTCGTCGTCCTTGCCGCAGGCGGCGAGGGGGACGAGCAGCGCGGCGGTGACGGCGGCGGCCGCGGCGCTGCTCCGGGTGAGGAAGGGGGCCATGGGGGCGGTGCTCCTTGGGTGCTGAGCCGCGCCGGTGACGGCGACGCCGCTGGAACGAGGACGTACTACGGGGACGTACGGGATGTCCTGAGCGGGCGTGTCTAAGCGCGGTCGATGTGCACGCTGGTCGACTTCACGCGGGCGGTGGCCTGCATGCCGACTTCGAGCCCCAGCTCCTCGACGGCCTCCCGGGTGAGCAGCGAGACCAGCCGGTGGGGACCGGCCTGGATCTCGACCTGGGCGGCGACATCGCCGAGCTTCACGGCGGTGACGATGCCCGGGAAGGCGTTGCGGGCGGAGGTGTACGAGACGTCGTCCTCGCCGGCGCCGCTCTGGGCGACCTCGACGGAGAACGCGGCCAGGTCGCGGCCGTCGATGAGCCGGCGGCCGCTGTCGTCGCGGTGCGTGGCGACGCGACCCGCGTCCGCCCAGCGGCGGGCGGTGTCGGGACTGACTCCGAGCAGACGGGCGGCCTGGCCGATCGTGTAGGACTGCATGTGCCACAAGATAGGCCAGATCGGGCCGCATATACAGATGCTTTGGGTGTATCCATGTCGCAGGTGCGATGCTGGTGGAGGAAGCTCCAGGGGAGTGTGGGGCTGGTTACTGGGGATCCACTCCTTGTGGGCCGCGACCGCGCGCGTACCCGTCGGCCCGCCTCTTCCCGCGCGGCGAAGCCGCCCACCACGGCGGGCACGCCCTGAGCCTGGGCGTCCCCGGACCAGGCGAGGGGCAGGCTTCTGCATTCTGGCCCGTCGTACGCCGGTGAAGCGCGCCAGGAAGTCCCGTACGGGCGGGTATCCGCGATGCGGCGCCAACGGGTGTTGGAGTGTGTCGAGTTGGTGGACGACGCGGACCGAGCCCAGGGCTGGGTCGGCGGTGAGAGGGTCGTGGCCGACGTGCAGGGCGGCGTCCAGCTCGCGCCGGTGCACGTGGATGCCGACGAGGGTGATCCGGCTGAAGGCGAGGGAACGGGCGCGGCCGGTCTCCCGCAGAGCGGGCCCGTTCGGGTGCCCCAGAGCTGCGTCGTACTTGTGCAGGTCCCGGTGGACGAGGGCCGACTCGCTGGCGAGCGCGGCGGCGCCGAACGGGCTGAGCCAGGGGTGCTCGGCCTCGGCGGCCGTCTCCGAGACCTACATCGCCCCCACCGAGCTCTTCCCGCACGACGGGCTCCACCCAAGACCGACAGACCCCGTCCACCGCCGCATTCTGGCTCGGCAACTGGCCGCGAGGCGTGCTGACCTCTCTGGTCTAGGCCTGTCCAGGGGGTTACGGGACGGGCGTACTGCCCGGCTGCCGAATGCTGCGCTTACCCGGAAACCCCAGCTCAGGGCCACACAAGGCAATAAGGCTGATGCCCAGCCTCATGCAGCCGCACGGAGAAGTCCTGCCACTCGTGCAGCAGCTGGTAGACGTTGAACGCGTCGCGCGGGCCGCCGCGGTCGGGGACCGTGGACCAGATGAAGGCCGCCGCGCCCACCGTCTCCTCGCCGACGCCGCGCAGCGGGTCCACGACCGTCATCGGGAGCTTGACCACCGCGTAGTCGGGGTGGAGGACGACCAGCTCCAGCGGGGGGACCTTGTGCAGCGGTATGCCCTGGATGCCGGTGAGGACCATCGCGGCCACCGTCTCCGGCTTGATCTTGGTGAACATGCCGCCCATGCCCAGCTCGTCGCCGCCGAGCTCCTCCGGGCGCATCGAGATCGGCACCCGGGCCGCGGTGGCTCCGTCGGGCGCGCCGAAGTACTTGTAGGTCACCCCCACTCGGCCACTCCCGTTTCCCGGACCCGTGACGCGGTCGATCCGTTCTTCCGCGTCGCGCCGGTGCCGTCCCCGCCGACGGGCGCGTTCGGGACCCCGGTCATCGGTCCCCTCGCCCAGTCCGCCACCGCGATGCATATCTTTCACCCGATTGCTTGTAGCCCGACTGCTTTGTAGACGGCGCGACCCCCGCCGCGCAACCCGATCATCGTGTCAGTGACCTCCCCCACCGGGGTGCGGTGAAACACCTGTCCGCAAGAACGTCCGGGCCTCTGCCACCATGGCCTGTGTGAGCTATCCGTACGAATACGACGCCCCAGTTTCGCAGACGCTATTCGACCGCGCGTCCCTCGTGACGCCCGGCGGCGTGAACTCCCCCGTCCGTGCCTTCCGCGCCGTGGGCGGTACGCCCCGGTTCATGGTGTCCGGCGCGGGGCCCTATCTGACCGACGCCGACGGGCGCGAGTACGTCGACCTGGTGTGTTCCTGGGGTCCGATGATCCTCGGGCACTCGCACCCGGACGTGATCGCCGCAGTGCAGGAGGCCGTCGCGCGCGGCACCTCCTTCGGTACGCCCGGTGAGGGCGAGGTGGCGCTCGCCGAGGAGATCGTCGCCCGGATCGAGCCCGTCGAGCAGGTCCGTCTGGTGTCCTCCGGCACCGAGGCGACCATGTCCGCGATCCGGCTCGCCCGCGGCTTCACCGGCCGCGCCAAGGTGATCAAGTTCGCCGGTTGCTACCACGGTCATGTCGACGCGCTGCTCGCCGCCGCCGGTTCCGGCGTGGCCACGTTCGGGCTGCCGGACACCCCGGGTGTCACCGGCGCCCAGGCCGGCGACACGATCGTGCTCCCGTACAACGATCTGGACGCGGTCCACGCGGCCTTCCACGCCCACCCGGGCGAGATCGCCTGTGTGATCACCGAGGCCTCGCCCGGCAACATGGGCGTCGTGCCCCCGGCGGACGGCTTCAACGCCGGTCTGAAGGCGGCCTGCGCCAAGAACGGCGCGCTGTTCATCTCCGACGAGGTCATGACCGGCTTCCGGACGTCGAAGGCCGGCTGGTACGGCGTCGACGGGGTCAAGCCCGATCTCATGACCTTCGGCAAGGTCATGGGCGGCGGCTTCCCGGCCGCGGCCTTCGGCGGCCGCGCCGACGTGATGGCCCACCTCGCCCCGGCCGGACCCGTCTACCAGGCGGGCACCCTCTCCGGGAACCCGGTCGCCACCGCCGCGGGCCTGGCCCAGCTGCGACTGCTCGACGACGCCGCGTACGCCAAGGTCGACGCGGTGTCGAGCGAGATCCAGTCGCTCGTGACGGCCGCTCTCGCCAAGGAGGGCGTCGCCCACCGGCTCCAGACGGCGAGCAACATGTTCTCCGTCTTCTTCACCCCCGACGAGGTGCGCGACTACGAGGACGCGAAGAAGCAGGAAGCATTCCGCTTCACCGCCTTCTTCCACGCGATGCTGGCGAACGGCGTCTACCTGCCGCCGTCCGCCTTCGAGTCCTGGTTCGTCTCGACCGCCCACGACGAGCGCGCGATCGAGCGCGTCGCGGCCGCGCTGCCCGCCGCCGCCCGTGCCGCAGCGGAGGCCACCGCATGAGCCCCACCCCCGAAGACCTCACCGTCGTCCATCTGATGCGGCACGGCGAGGTCCACAACCCGGACGGCGTGCTCTACGGGCGCCGCTCCGGCTACCACCTCTCCGAGCTCGGCCGGCGGATGGCCGACCGGGTCGCCGAGCATCTGGCGGGCCGCGACATCACGCACGTGGTGGCGTCCCCGCTGGAGCGCGCCCAGGAGACGGCCACCCCGATCGCCAAGGCGCACGGGCTTGACCTCGGCACCGACGCGCGGCTGATCGAGGCGGGCAACGTCTTCGAGGGCAAGACGTTCGGCGTCGGCGACGGCGCCCTGCGCAAGCCCGCCAACTGGAAGCACCTCACCAACCCGTTCCGCCCGTCCTGGGGCGAGCCGTACGTCGAGCAGGTCGTACGGATGATGGGCGCCCTCGACGCGGCGCGCGACGCGGCCCGCGGCCACGAGGCGGTCCTGGTCAGCCACCAGCTGCCGATCTGGACCGTGCGCTCCTTCGTGGAGCGGCGGCGGCTGTGGCACGACCCGCGCAAGCGGCAGTGCACGCTCGCCTCGCTGACGTCGTTCACGTACCGGGGCGACAAGATCGTCTCGGTGGGCTACAGCGAGCCGGCCCGCGATCTGGTCCCGTCGCACCTGCTGGCCGGGGCGAAGCCGGTGAAGGGGAAGACGAAGGCCTTCGGCGCGTGAGCGCTTCGCTTTGAGCGGAGTGCGCTGTCCGCGGACCGGTGGGGGCTGGTCGCTCCCCCAAGTTCTCGGCTTCGCTCGAACAGGGGGGACCCCCATCGCGGCGGAGCCGCACAGCGTCGCAGCCCCGCGCCCGTTTGGGCGCGGGGAACTGCGACTGACTCGTCGCCCTGCGTACAACAAGACTGACGACCCGTACGATTTGCGAAGATTTGTGCGACTGTAGGGAACCATCGCGCGCCCATAGGCATCTCATGTGATGTCCACAGGGCTGTGGCCGGTGTGGACACCGGGGACGACGATGCGATGGGGACGAACGGTATGCGTGGGATCAGTCGAAGGGGAATGCTCGGGCTGGGACTCGGGGCCGCCGCGGCGGTCGGTGTGGCCGGATGCGGCGGCGACGACTCGGGCGGCGGCAAGGCCGGCGACGGCAACGGCAACGGCAAGGGCGGCCAGGGCTCCGGCAAGAAGGCGGAGGCCAAGCTCATCGGCGACGGCTCCACCGCCGACACCGGCAAGCAGCCGCACCAGCCCCCCAAGCCCGTCCCCCTCGAACCCGGCCAGACCCCGCCGCAGTTCGTGGTCTTCTCCTGGGACGGCGCCGGCGAGGTCGGCAACGGCCTCTTCCCGCGCTTCCTGGACCTCGCCAAGAACCACGGCGCCTCGATGACCTTCTTCCTCTCCGGGCTGTATCTGCTGCCCGAGTCGAAGAAGCGGCTCTACCAGCCGCCGAACAACAAGGTCGGCGCCTCGGACATCGGCTACCTCAGCGACGACCACGTCAAGGCGACCCTGACCAATGTGCGCCGGGCGTGGAACGAGGGCCACGAGATAGGCACCCACTTCAACGGTCACTTCTGCTCCGGCCGCGGCGACGTCGCCAACTGGACCCCGGCCCAGTGGCAGAGCGAGATCGACCAGGCGATGTCGTTCGTCACCAAGTGGAAGACGAACACCGGCTGGACCGACGAGGACCCGCTGCCCTTCGACTACAAGCGCGAGCTCATCGGCGCCCGCACCCCGTGTCTGCGCGGCCAGGACAACCTGCTGCCGACCGCGCAGAAGCTCGGCTGGCGCTACGACGCCTCCTCGCCCGGCGGCACCCAGGTCTGGCCGGTCAAGCGGCACGGCCTGTGGGACCTGCCGCTCCAGGCGATCCCGTTCCCCGGGCACAAATTCGAGGTCCTCTCGATGGACTACAACATCCTCGCCAACCAGTCGAAGAATTCGACCAAGGCGCCGCCGGCGAACTACCCGGGCTGGCGCGAGCAGGCCGCCCAGGCGTATCTCAAGGGATTCACGCGGGCGTACGAGTCGAACCGCGCGCCGTTCTACATAGGCAACCACTTCGAGCAGTGGAACGGCGGCATCTACATGGACGCCGTCGAGGAGGCCCTGAAGGGGATGGCGGGCAAGAAGGACGTGCGCCTGGTCTCCTTCCGGCAGTACTGCGACTGGCTCGACGTCCAGGACCCGAAGGTGCTGGCGAAGCTGCGTACGCTGGGGGTCGGCCAGAAGCCCGCCGGTGGCTGGAACACGTTCCTCCAGCAGGCGTGAGCAGCGGGCGGCGCGGCTCTTTAGGCGGTCTTGACAAGGGTCTTTACGGGCACTCAGGGGGGTGCCCAAGATCCCCCAAACGGTCATGCGAAACTTTTCACATGTCCGTGAGCCCTGCCTTCCCCCGTCGCCGCGCCTTCCTGCTGGTCACGGCAGTCGCGGCCGCCGGTGCGCTGACCCTCACGTCGTGCGGCTCCGGTGGCACGTCCGGCGGCTCGGGCGACACCAAGTTCGTCACCGGCACCGGCGGCATCTCCACCGTCGCCAAGAGCGGCCGGCACGCCGCGCCCAAGCTCTCCGGCGAGACCGTCGACGGCAAGCAGTTCGACGTCGCCGATCTCAAGGGCAAGGTCGTCGTGCTGAATGTGTGGGGCTCGTGGTGCGCGCCCTGCCGGGCCGAGGCGCCCTATCTCAGCAAGGTCGCCAAGGAAACCCGCTCGAAGGGCGTCGAGTTCGTGGGAATCAACACCCGCGACACCGACAAGGGCCCGGCCGTCGCGTTCGAGAAGCAATTCGACGCGGACTATCCGAGTCTGTACGACCCGATCGGCAAGCTCATTCTCCGCTTCCCGAAGGGAAGCCTGAATCCGCAGGCCATTCCGTCGACGATCGTCCTCGACAAGGACGGAAAGATCGCGGCCCGGGCGCTGATGGCGCTCGACGACAAGAAGCTCCACGAGATGATCGACCCGCTGATCGCGGAGAAGTGATTTCGTGGACGCGTCCTTGACCGCACTCGCCGCCCAGTCGGCGCCTGGCGTGAACGACACGGTCCTGAGCGGGGCCCTGCTCGTCGCCCTGCCGGTGGCCGTGCTCGGCGGGCTGATCTCGTTCTTCTCGCCCTGCGTCCTGCCGCTGGTGCCCGGCTACCTCAGTTACGTGACGGGGGTCACCGGCACCGATCTCGCCGAGGCCAAGCGCGGCCGGATGGTCGCCGGGGCGAGTCTGTTCGTCCTCGGTTTCACCGCAGTCTTCGTCTCCGGCGGGGCCCTCTTCGGCTTCTTCGGCCAGACGCTCCAGGACCACAACGGCACGCTCTCCAAGATCCTCGGCGTGCTGATGATCCTGATGGGCGTCTTCTTCATGGGCCTGATGCCCTGGCTCACACAGCGCGAGTTCCGGTTCCACAAGCGGCCGGTGACCGGGCTCGCGGGGGCGCCGATACTGGGCGCCCTCTTCGGCGTCGGCTGGACGCCGTGCCTGGGGCCGACGCTCACCTCGGTGAACGTGCTGGCCATGGACCAGGCGAGCGCCGGCCGCGGAGCCATACTGACCGTCGCCTACTGCGTCGGTCTCGGACTGCCGTTCGTGCTGGCGGCGGTCGCCTTCCGCAAGGCCCTCGGCGCCTTCGGCTGGGTGAAGCGGCACTATGTGTGGGTGATGCGCACCGGAGGCGTGATGATGATCGCGACCGGTCTGCTGCTGCTCACCGGGGCCTGGGCGGAGCTCATCCAGCAGGTGCAGGTGTGGTCCAACGGCTTCCAGGTGGGTGTCTGAAACATGAGCAAGACCGAAGCGGCCCCGGAAGAGGTGCCGCGCAAGGCGACGGAGTCGCCGGCGGGGGAACCGGCCGAGGCGGGTGCCCAGCAGCGGGCCGCCGACGAGCGGGACCTCGGCGCGGCCGGGTCGCAGCTCTCCACGGCCCCGGCCGAGGACCTGTCGAACGGACCCGTCGGCATCGGCGTGCTCGGCTGGGTGCGCTGGTTCTGGCGCCAGCTGACCTCGATGCGGGTCGCCCTCGTCCTGCTGCTGCTGCTCTCCCTCGGCTCGATCCCCGGCTCGCTGATCCCGCAGACCAATGTGGACGAGCTGAAGGTCGCCGACTTCCAGAAGCGGCACGACACGATCTCGCCGCTCTACGAGAAGCTCGGCATGTTCCACGTGTACAGCTCGGTGTGGTTCTCCGCGATCTACATCCTGCTGTTCGTCTCGCTCATCGGCTGCATCGTCCCGCGCACCTGGCAGTTCGTCGGACAGCTGCGCGGCCGCCCGCCGGGCGCGCCCCGGATGCTGACCCGGCTGCCCGCGTACACCACGTGGCGCACCGAGGCCGAGCCCGAGCAGGTGCGCGCGGCCGCCGCGGCGATGCTGAAGAAGCGCCGCTTCCGTACGCATGTCGTCGGGGACGCGGTCGCCGCGGAGAAGGGCTACCTCCGCGAGGCCGGAAACCTGATCTTCCATGTCTCGCTGATCCTGATCCTGGTGGCGTTCGCCGTCGGCCAGCTCTTCAAGTCCGAGGGCGGCAAGCTGATCGTCCAGGGCGACGGGTTCTCCAACACCCTCACCCAGTACGACGACTTCAAGTCCGGCTCGCTGTTCAAGACGGACGACCTCGCGCCGTTCAGCTTCACCCTGGACCGCTTCGACGCCACGTACGAGCGCAGCGGGCCCAACCTCGGCACCGCCCGCGAGTTCGTGGCGCACGTCACCTACTCCGAGGGCGCCGACGGCAAGCCGCAGAAGAAGGCCATCGAGGTCAACAAGCCGCTCGTGGTCGACGGCTCCAAGGTCTACCTCCTGGCCCACGGCTATGCGCCGACCGTCACCGTCAAGGACGGCCGCGGCAAGGTCGTCTTCCACGGCGCGGTGCCGCTGCTGCCCATCGACAACAACATCTCCTCCAGCGGCGCGATCAAGGTGTACGACGGCTACACCGACGCCAAGGGCAAGTGGGACCAGCTGGGCTTCGCCGCGTTCTTCGTGCCGACCTACGGCGGCAAGGGCAACGGGACGATGTTCTCCCAGTTCCCGGCGCTGGACTTCCCCGTCCTCAACGTCGGCGCGTACCACGGAAGCCTCGGGGTCAACTCCGGGCTGCCGCAGAACGTGTACCAGCTCGACACCGACAAGATGAAGCCGTTCAAGGACGACCAGGGCAAGGTCCTCAAGAAGACCCTGCTGCCCGGCGAGACGCTGGCCCTTCCCGAGGGCGCCGGGTCGATCACCTTCGACAAGGACATCAAGCAGTGGGCGAGCTTCCAGATCTCCCAGCAGCCGGGCAACAACCTCGCTCTGACCGGCTCGGTCCTGGCGATCGCGGGCCTGGCCGGATCGCTTTTCATCCAGCGGCGCCGGGTGTGGGTCCGCGCCGTGCCCGGTAAGGACGGCGTCACCGTCGTCGAGATGGCGGGGCTTGGGCGGAGCGAGTCCGCGAAGCTCCCCGAGGAGCTGGCCGATCTCGCGGTCACGCTCATTCCAGAGGCGCCGACCGCGCCTGATCCCGCACCTGAGCCCGCCAGGGACCAGGTGGCAGAACCTGCCGAAGCTGAAGGGGCCGAGAAGTGATCCTCGCCGCCACAACCAACGAGAGCCTGGCGCACACCAGTAACTACCTGATCTATTCGGCGATGGCGGTCTATCTGCTGGCCTTCTTCGCGCACATGGCGGAGTGGATCCTCGGCAGCCGCAGCAAGGTCGCCCGCACCGCGGCCGCGCTCACGGCGGACGCCGCGCAGCAGGACGGCGCGGGCACGGTGAAGGTGCAGGTCGCCAAGAAGGGCGGCGGAACCGCCGTACTGGAACGGCCCAAGGTCGTCACCCGCTCCGCGGCAGGCAACCGTGACGTGCCGGACGGGCCGGGCGCCGCCGCAGGCGATGTGAAGGGCGACCTCTACGGCCGTATCGCCGTGTCCTTCACCGTCCTCGCGTTCCTCGTCGAGGCCTCCGGTGTGCTCACCCGCGCGCTGTCCGTGCAGCGGGCGCCGTGGGGCAACATGTACGAGTTCAACCTCACCTTCTCCACCGTCGCCGTCGGTGTGTACGTCACGCTCCTCGCGCTGAAGAAGAACGTGCGCTGGCTGGGCCTTCCGCTGGTCACCTCGGTCCTCCTCGACCTCGGCCTCGCTGTCACCGTCCTGTACACCGCCAGCGACCAGTTGGTTCCCGCCCTGCACTCGTACTGGCTGTGGATCCACGTCTCCACCGCGATCTTCTGCGGCGCGGTCTTCTACGTGGGTGCCGTCGCCACGGTGCTCTACCTCTTCCGGGACCGCTACGAGGCGAAGCTCGCGGAGGGCGGCAAGCCGGGCAACTTCGCCACCTCGGTCCTGGAGCGGCTGCCGGCCGCCGCCTCCCTGGACAAGTTCGCGTACCGGGTCAACGCGGCGGTCTTCCCGCTCTGGACGTTCACGATCATCGCGGGCGCGATCTGGGCCGGCGACGCGTGGGGCCGCTACTGGGGCTGGGACCCCAAGGAGGTCTGGTCCTTCATCACGTGGGTCGCGTACGCCTGCTACCTGCACGCGCGCGCCACGGCGGGCTGGAAGGGCCGCAAGGCCGCGACGCTGGCGCTGCTGGCCTTCGGTTGCTGGCTCTTCAACTACTACGGCGTCAACATCTTCGTGAACGGCAAGCACTCGTACGCGGGCGTGTAGTCCCGCACGCACCACGGCGTGCACGAGCGCCGCGCGCCCGTTCGGGTGACACTGGTGCCATGACGGATGTGATCCCTCATGGCACCAGTGAGACCCACGACGGCGCCTGGTTCCTCCGCTACGAGCTTCGTCTGCCCCACCCGCAGGAGCGGGTCTGGGCGGCCGTGGCCACCCCCGAGGGCCTGCCCGGGTGGCTCTGCGCGGCCGATGTGCTGGAGCCCCGGCTCGGCGGCGCGGTGACCCTGAGATGGCTGAACGCGGGGCCCGAAGGTATTCATTCCGGCCACGTCACGGCCTGGGATCCCGACCGGGTCGCCGAGTACACGGTGGACCTGCACGGCCGGATCCGGTTCCATCTGGAGCCCGCGGGCCCGTCGGCGACGGTGCTGCGCTTCACCAACGAGTTCCCCGGCGACGACGCGCTGCGTCTGGACTGCCTGGCGGGCTGGCACAACCACTTCGACTTCCTCGCGGACGCCCTGGAGGGCCGCCCGAAGGACTGGTCGACGTGGTCGCCGGGGCAGTGGCTGGAACTGCGGAACGCTTACGCGAGCGGCTAGGGCCTGTCCGGCGGATCTTGTCCGGGACGCGGGGTCCTGGCATGCCCTCCCCCAAGGCCTCAAGGGCCAGGGGGGACCCCCTGCGGCGTTGTCGTCGGTTGCCGACTCCCCCAAGCTCTCGACTTCGTTCGAGCAGGGGGACCCCCATCGCGTCGACGCCCTCGTCCGCCTTGCGGCATTGGGGTCTCCCCTGCTCGAACGAAGTTGAGAGCTTGGGGAAGCACCAGGACCCCGCTCACCGGGACCGAAAGGCGCAGGCACCTCGCAGGCGACCAGATCCGCCGGACAGGCCCTGGTCGGCGGTACGCGGGCTCAGTGCTCGGGGTCCTCGTCCTTGGGCCGGTTCAGGCTCGCCAGGAACTCCGGGTTGTCGTCCGGAGCCGTCCACGCGGGGCCCGGCGCCGCACGGCGCGGGCGGCCCGCGAAGAGCCAGGCGACCGGGCCGACCAGCACCTCGCCGAAGAGCAGGATGATGATGACCCACACCACCTTGGGGAGGCCGCGGACCTCCTCCTCCGGGGTGTTCAGACAGTCGATGAACGCGTAGATCCACAGCGCCAGGACCAGCAGGAACGGCAGATACCTGAGCATGTTCGGGTGGTCCCCCCAGGGAACGGCGGCGGGGCGTCCGGCAGCCCCGGTGACCGGCCCAGGGTAACCGGTGCCCGATACTTGACCCCATGGCTTACGACGATCTTCGCTCGCTCCTCCGGGCGCTGGAGCGCGAGGGCGACCTCATCCGTATCAAGGCCGAAGTCGACCCGTACCTGGAGGTCGGGGAGATCGTCGACCGCGTCAACAAGGCCGGCGGGCCCGCGCTCCTCTTCGAGAACGTCAAGGGCGCCGCCATGCCCCTGGCCATGAACGTCTACGGCACGGACCGGCGGCTCCTCAAGGCCCTCGGGCTCAAGTCGTACGAGGAGATCAGCGAGAAGATCGGCGGGCTGCTCAAGCCCGAGCTCCCGCACGGCTTCGTCGGCGTGCGCGAGGCCTTCGGCAAGCTCGGCTCGATGGTCCACGTCCCGCCGAAGAAGGTGAAGGACGCCCCGGTCCAGGAGGTCGTCCTCACCGGCGACGACGTCGACCTGGAGCAGCTGCCCGCGCTGTTCACCTGGCCGGAGGACGGCGGGTCCTTCTTCAACCTGGGGCTCACCCACACCAAGCACCCCGAGACGGGCGTGCGCAACCTCGGGCTCTACCGGCTCCAGCGCCACGACAAGCGCACCATCGGCATGCACTGGCAGATCCACAAGGACAGCCGCAACCACTACGCCGTGGCGGCCAAGAAGGGCGAGCGGCTGCCCGTCGCGATCGCCTTCGGGTGCCCGCCCGCCGTCACGTACGCCTCCACCGCGCCGCTCCCCGGCGACATGGACGAGTACATGCTCGCCGGGTTCATCCAGGGCAAGCGCGTCGAGATGGTCGACTGCAAGACCGTGCCGCTCCAGGTCCCGGCGCACGCCGAGGTCGTCATCGAGGGGTGGCTGGAGCCCGGCGAGATGCTGCCCGAGGGGCCGTTCGGGGACCACACCGGCTTCTACACGCCGCAGGAGCCGTTCCCGGCGCTCACCATCGACTGTGTGACCATGCGCCGGCGTCCGCTGCTCCAGTCCATCGTCGTGGGGCGCCCGCCCACCGAGGACGGGCCGCTGGGCCGCGCCACCGAGCGGTTCTTCCTGCCGCTCCTCAAGGTGATCGTGCCGGACATCGTGGACTACCACCTGCCCGAGTCGGGCGGCTTCCACAACTGCGCGATCGTCTCGATCGAGAAGAAGTACCCCAAGCACGCGCAGAAGGTGATGCACGCGATCTGGGGAGCGCACATGATGTCGCTCACCAAGCTCATCGTGGTCGTCGACGCCGACTGCGATGTGCACAACCTGCACGAGGTGTCCTGGCGGGCCCTCGGCAACACCGACTACGCCCGTGACCTGACCGTCGTCGAGGGGCCGGTCGACCACCTCGACCACGCCTCGTACCAGCAGTTCTGGGGCGGCAAGGCGGGGATCGACGCGACCGCGAAGTGGCCCGAGGAGGGCTACACCCGGGACGGCGGCTGGCCGCACATGGTCGAGCCGGACCCGGACACGGCGGCGAAGGTCGACCGCCGTTGGAAGGAGTACGGGCTCTAGTGAGTGCCTCTGCCGCAGCCGTTCCGCAGCCCGGCCGGACCAAGGCCTTTTTGCGCCTGGTCATGATCGAGCACTCGGTCTTCGCGCTGCCCTTCGCCTACATCGCCGCCCTCACCGCGATGTTCCAGCTGGACGGGGACATCCACTGGGGCAAGCTGCTCCTGGTCACCGTCGCCATGGTGGGGCTGCGGACGTTCGCGATGGCCTGCAACCGGATCATCGACCGCGAGATCGACGCCCGCAATCCCCGTACGGCCTCCCGCGAGCTGGTCACCGGCGCGGTGACCGTGCGCTCGGCCTGGACCGGCGCGCTCGTCGCCGTCGTCGTCTTCCTCGGCGCGGCCGCCCTGCTCAACCCGCTGTGTCTGGCGCTGGCGCCGATCGCCGTGATCCCGATGGTCGTCTATCCGTACGGCAAGCGGTTCACCGACTTCCCGCACGCGATCCTCGGTCTCGCCCAGGCGATGGGGCCGGTCGGCGCCTGGCTCGCCGTCACCGGCGAGTGGTCCGGGGACGCGGTGATCCTGGGGCTCGCCGTCGGCGTGTGGATCGGCGGGTTCGACCTGATCTTCGGCAGCCAGGACGTCCAGGCCGACCGCGCCCACGGCGTGAAGTCGGTGCCGGCCCGCTTCGGCGTCCCGGCCGCGCTGTACGGGGCGCGCGCCTGTCACGTCGTCACCACGGCGCTCCTCGTCTGGTACGCGCTGGCCACCGACGCCGGGGCGTTCTTCTGGACCGGGCTCGTGGTCGTGGCGGTGGCGTTCGTCTACGAGCACACGATCGTCAAACCGCACGACCTGTCGCGCCTCAACCGGGCGTTCTTCACCACGAACGGGTTCATCGGGATCTCGCTCTTCGCCTGCGCGCTCCTCGACCTGCTGGTGCGCGGGCTCTCGGCGTGACCGTTCCCACCCCCGGGTGGCCGGATAGGCTCGGACACGTGGAGCAGGTGAACGTACACAGTCAGCGAGAGGCGGGGCAGCCGCGCACGCCCTGGGTCGTCGGGGTCTCCGGCGCGTCCGGGACGCCGTACGCGGCGGCCGTGCTGCGGGGGTTGCTGGACGCGGGCGAGAGCGTGGACCTGGTGGTCTCGCGGGCCTCGCGGCTGACGCTGCTCGACGAGACGGGGATCGCCTTCCGTGACGCGCACTGGCGCGAGGATCTCGCCAAGTGGCTGGCGCGGGGGGCGGACGGGAAGCCCGGGACCTTCGAGGTGGACGACGTCCGCCTCGACGGCGTACGGCACTGGAGCGCCGGGGATCTCGGCGCCGGGCCGTCGTCCGGGTCGTATCCGGTGAAGGGGATGCTGATCGTGCCCGCCAGCACGGCCTGTGTGGCCGGGGTGGCGCTGGGGCTTTCGAAGGACCTGTTGCAGCGGGCCGCGAGCGTGACGCTCAAGGAGCGGCGCCGGCTGGTGGTCGCGGTGCGGGAGACGCCGCTGAACGGGCAGACGCTCAAGCACCTGGTGACGCTGGACGAGGCGGGCGCCGTGGTGCTGCCCGCCTCTCCGGCGTTCTACGCGGGGGCGACACACATCCAGGATCTGGTGGACTTCGTCGCGGGGCGGGTGCTGGACGCGGCGGGTGTGCCGCACAGCTTGTACCGCCGTTGGGAGGGAGAGCTGGGAGGAGGCTCCCGCCCTTCCGGTTAGCGCTTCTTGGCGGCGCGCTTCAGAGCGCGGCGCTTCGTCGCGGTGGGCTGGTGGGCACGCGAGCGGTTGGCCAGGTCCTGAAGCTCGCGCATACGGGCGTAGGCCATCTCGATCGTGTACACGGTGTCAACACTCCTGAAAGATCGTCTTTGATCTGCTGGAAAATGATGCAAGCAGCTGAATGATTCACAGGGCGTCGACCCTGTGTACCTTGGATTCTACACCTAAACTCGCGGTATTGCTGAACAATGGAAGGCTTCAGGCATATGGACGCCGTGGACAGGCAGCTCATCCAGGCTCTGCGGGAGAACGGCAGGGCCTCGTACGCCGAGCTCGGCCGGCTCGTCGGTCTCTCCGGGCCCAGCGTCACCGACCGCATCAACCGTCTTGAGGCGGCCGGGGTGATCACCGGCTACCGCGCCACCGTCAACGCCGCCTCGCTCGGCCTCGGCGTGACCGCCCTCATCGGCATCTCGCTCTCCGACGCCGCCGACCACGAGGACGTCGCCCGACGGCTGCGCGACCTGGAGGAGATCGAGGACTGCTGGTTCATCGCGGGCGACGACTCGTACATGCTCAAGATCCGCGCCTCGGACGTCGACGGCCTGGAGAAGACCATCCGCCGCCTCGGCTCCACCAAGGGCGTCTCGCGCACCCGGACGACGATCGTGCTCTCCACCAAGTGGGAGAACCGGGTCGGCGAATTGCCCGAGTAATCAGGGGCGTAACGTGGTGGAGGCTGTGTACGGAGATTATTGGGAGGCCGCCGCATGACCGCATCCATCACCGATGTGGGCTTCAAGCGCGAGCTGGAGGCTAAGGTCCGGGCCGGTGAGCGGCTGTCCCGCGAGGACGGCATCGCGCTCTACGAGTCGGACGACCTGGCCTGGCTCGGCGGCCTCGCGCACGAGGTGCGCACCCGCAAGAACGGTGACGTCGTCCACTTCAACGTCAACCGGCACCTCAACATGACGAACGTGTGCACCGCGTCGTGCGCGTACTGCTCGTTCCAGCGCAAGCCGGGCGAGAAGGACGCGTACACGATGCGCATCGAGGAGGCCGTCCGCCTCGCCAAGGCGATGGAGAACGAGAACCTCACCGAGCTGCACATCGTCAACGGGCTCCACCCGACGCTGCCCTGGCGCTACTACCCGCGTTCGCTCAAGGCCCTCAAGGAGGCCCTGCCGAACGTCGGCCTGAAGGCGTTCACGGCGACGGAGATCCACCACTTCGAGACCATCTCGGGGCTGACCGCCTCCGAGATCCTCGACGAGCTCATCGACGCCGGTCTGGAGTCGCTGACCGGCGGCGGCGCGGAGATCTTCGACTGGGAGGTCCGTCAGCACATCGTCGACCACGCCACCCACTGGGAGGACTGGTCGCGGATCCACCGCCTCGCCCACGAGAAGGGCCTCAAGACCCCCTCGACGATGCTGTACGGGCACATCGAGGAGCCCCGCCACCGCGTCGACCACGTGCTGCGCCTGCGCGAGCTCCAGGACGAGACGAACGGCTTCCAGGTCTTCATCCCGCTGCGCTACCAGCACGACTTCGTGGACATGAAGGACGGCAAGGTCCGCAACCGCCTCCAGGCGCGCACCACGATGGCGACCGGCGCGGAGGCCCTGAAGACCTTCGCGGTCTCCCGCCTCCTCTTCGACAACGTGCCGCACGTGAAGTGCTTCTGGGTGATGCACGGCCTCCAGACCACCCAGCTCGCGCTCCAGCACGGCGCCGACGACATGGACGGTTCGGTCGTCGAGTACAAGATCACGCACGACGCGGACAACTACGGGACGCCCAACAAGCTGACCCGGGACGACCTCCTCGACCTGATCCGCGAGGCCGGGTTCCGCCCGGTGGAGCGCAACACCCGGTACGAGATCATCCGCGAGTACGACGGCCCGGACCCCGCGCTGCGCGAGTCGCCCCAGGCGATGCGGCTCTGAGGGACGCCTCTGTGGGGCCGACGTTGCCGATCCCCCTGAATTGATCGAATAACGGGCGTGCTTCACTGGTCGGGCAGGATCGCCGTACGAGAGAGAAGGTCAGCCGTGAACATCGCCAAGCCGAGCGCAACCGTCCGGTACACCGCGATGCGCGTCGCCGTCTTCGTCGGCTGCCTGGTGTTCGTCGCCGCCCTGGTCCACTTCGGGGCCATGCCCGCCGGTCTCGGGGACGCCAACGTGATCTGGGTCGTCCTGCTCGCCCTGGTCCTCTCCGCGCCGCTCAGCTTCGTCCTGTTGCGCAAGCAGCGCGACGAGATGTCCGCGCAGATCGTCACCAAGGTCGAGTCGGCGAAGGCCCGCCTGGAGGCGAACCGCAGCCAGGAGGACGGCGCGGTCCAGTAACCGCCCCGCACGTACCCTTGCCCGGGAGCATGACAGCGGCCCGGGAGGATGCGGACTGATGGATGCGGGTGGGGATTCGGGGTCGGGTCCGGCTTCGGGGAAGCCCCGGCGGATGCCGCGGGCCGTGCGCGAACAGCAGATGCTGGACGCGGCCGTACGCACCTTCGCCCGGCTCGGGTACCGGGCCGCCTCCATGGACGGGATAGCCGAGCTGGCCGGAGTCTCCAAGCCGCTCGTCTACCTCTATCTGAACTCGAAGGAAGACCTCTTCACCGCCGTGATCCGGCGGGAGGCCCGCGCGCTCGTGGAGGCCGTACGGGCCGGGGTCGAGCCGACACTGCCCGCCGACGCCCAGCTGTGGTCCGGGCTGCGGGCCTTCTTCGTCCACACCGCCGAACACCCCGACGGCTGGGCGGTACTCCACCACCAGGCACGCACCCACGGCGAGCCGTTCGCCGCCCAGGTCGCGGTGGCGCGCGAGGAGATCGTCACGTTCGTGACCACCCTGATAGCCGCGGCGGCCCGAGAGGCCCACGGCGTCGGGGAGCTGGCGACCCGGGATGTGGCAGGCCTCGCCCAGGCCCTGGTGGGCGCGGCGGAGTCGCTGGCGGGCTGGGCCAACGAGACGGAGGGGGTCTCGGCGAAGGAGGCGGCGGGGACGCTGATGAACTTCGCCTGGGCGGGCCTCGGAAACCTCATGCGGGGCGACCGCTGGTCGCCGTCTGCGTCTACCTAGCTGTGGGCGTGCGTGCCGCCAGGGGCTGGGGGTCCCCCCTGTTCCTCAAGAGCTCGGGGGAGGGCGGGCACGCGGCCTACCCGTCCCCGGGCTCCCCTGCATACGCCTGTGCCCGCACCCGGGCGGACCGGGAAGCGGGCACAGTTCCGTACGAACGGGTCTAGAACAGCCCCACCAGATCCTGCACCAGCGCCGCGTCCCCCACGATCGACGACGTGCCGTGCGCGGTCGCCGTGCCCGGGTAGAAGCGCAGGCCGCCCGGTGCCGCCTTGAAGACCGCCCAGAAGTCCGGTGCCTCCTGGCCCGTCGTCGGGACGAACTTCAGGTACGTGCCGGTGTCGACGACCGTTCCCTGCGCGTTGCCCGCGCTCGCGAAGAACGGGATGTTCGTCGACTGCCAGGCGCTCGGGCCGTAGACGGTCCGGGCGCCGATGCCGTACGTCGTGTTGCCCGAGGTGTCCGTGGCGCGGGTGCCCGGGTACAGGTAGAGCTTGCCGTAGTCGGCGTGTGCCGTGTCCGTCGTGATGTTGCGGCCGAGCAGGTCGGGGACGCCGTCGCCGTTGACGTCACCGGGGGCGGTGAAGTCGAAGCGGTCCCAGGAGGTGAAGCCGAACTGCTTGGCGGGGAGCAGCTTGTACGAGCCGGGCTCGGCCGCGAGCGGGCCCTCGGCCGTGCCGGAGTACAGCCACATCCCCTCGCCCTCCTGGACGACGAGGTCGGCGCCGGGCATGCCGTCGGCGTCGCCCGGGGCGAGGATCTGGCCGGTGCCCGCCCAGGTGCCCGGGACCGTCCAGTCCTGGGTCGCGTCGCCGTCGCACGCGAGGATCTGCGCGGCCGTGCCCTTCACCGCCGCGCCGCCCGCCACATCCAGGCAGCGGCCGGAGCCCTGGTTGAGCAGGGAGCCGTCGCCGCGGTCGAGCCACTGCTGGGCGGGGCTGCCGTCGCAGTCTGCCAGCTGGACGGGCGAGGCGAGGTCGGTGCCCGCGGCCGCCGCGCACTTGCCGAGCACCTTCAGGGCGCCGCCGGTGAGCTGGAAGTCCTGCGCGGCCGTGGCGTTGCAGGTGTAGATCTGGAGCGGGGTGCCGTTGGCGGTGCTCGCCGACTTCACGTCGAGGCAGAGTCCGCCGGGGCCGGTCAGCGGGCCGTTGTCCTTGCCGGTGGGGCGCAGCAGCTCCTTGCGCAGGCCGGTGACCGGTACCCCGTTGCCGTCGCCGGGGTACAGGTACAGCTTGTTGCCGATCTTGGCGAAGAAGTCCTCGTACCCGTCCATCGTCTGCCCGTCGGTGGCGGCGATGACGTCGCCCCGGTGGGCGAGGCGTGCGCCGTTCCAGCCGCCCGAGGCGATGGTGCGCGCTGTCTTCAGGGTGCCGTCGCCCTTGCCGCCGAGCAGCCGCAGGGTGCCGTCGGAGGCGGTGGCCAGCAGGTCCGTCTGTCCGTCGCCGTCGAGGTCGCCCGCCAGGTCGCCGTGGACCCGTCCGGCCGCGTCGTGCACGAACGCGGGCTGGTCGGTGACGATCAGGGTGGAGTCGGTCGGGGCCGAACCGCCGTCGTACGCCGAGGTGTTGCCCGCCTTGTCGTACGCCTCCACATGCAGCTTGTTGTTGGGCCACAGGCTCGGCTTCACGGTCACCGTGGCGGTGCCGTCGGCGCCCGCCTTCACATACGTACCGCTGGGGCACTTGAGGTTCGAGACGGACAGCGGCTGGTTGAGCGCGTAGCAGAAGCCGTCGACGCCGCCGGCGTCGGTGGAGGCGAACCTGACCGTACGGTCGGTGCGCGCGGGCACCTCGGCCACGTCCAGGGCGTGGCCGTCGGTGGCGGTGACGGTGGGCTTGGCGGGCGCGGTCTCGTCCACGCCGAAGCCGCAGCTCGTGGTCCACGCCGAGGTGTCCAGGCCGTCACGGGACTGGACGGACCAGGTGTAGCGCTTGCCGGTGGTGAGCAGTGAGCCGTCGATCCGAGCCTGGGCGGTGCCGCCCGCGGTCACCGTCGAGGTGGGCGATGCGACCACCGCGCCCGTGTCGTGGTCCTTCAGCTGGAAGGCGCCGGTGATCTGGCCGCCCTCCGGGTCGGAGATCTTCGCGGTGAGGGTGAGGCCGGTGTTGCCGACGACCGGGAACGCGGCCGGGTCGGTGGCGCAGGCGACCTGCACGAGCCCGCTCGCGCCGGGCGCCCAGGAGCCCTGGTAGGCGGCCGAGGAGTCCACCTTCGGCGCGGAGTTGTACGTGATCTCCAGGCTCGGGTCGTTCTGGAACTTCTTCCAGCTCTGCTCGTTGCCCTCGAAGTCCTGGCGCGAGCGCAGCCCAAGCGTCATGTCGTTGTCGCCGGCGTCCGCGACCGCCTGCACCGCGGTCTTGATCGTGGCGGCGTCGAAGTCCTCGCCGGCGGCGGCGCACTGGGTCGAGGACCAGCCGTGGGCGAACGTCTTCTCCTGGAGGGTCTGCTTCCAGGCGGGCTGGTTGTTCCAGGTGGTGGAGGAGGAGATGGGGCCGGTGAGGCCGAGCTCCACCGGGGTCTTGGTGCACGACCACGAGTAGCTGTTGAAGACGTTGAACTTGGCCGAGATGATCTTCGACCCGGCCAGGCCCTTGGTGTTCAGCTGGAAGTACGAGCGGGCGGTGCCGCTGGTCGACGACTCGTGGCCGACCCGGGCGAGCTTGTCGCTGAACGTGCCGCCGTTCCAGTACGCGGTGTTGGCGATCGAGGAGTTGCCCGACTGCTTGTAGGCCATGGCCCAGTTGTTGCGGCCGCCGCCGGAGAAGATCGGGTCGATGACGACGGGGAAGACGGTCCTGGGGTCCTTCAGCATCGCCGCGTCCGGGGTGATCCGCAGCCGTTCGGCGGTGACCTTCGTGCCCATCGCGACGAGCTTGGGCGGCGCGGTCTCGGCGGTCGGCCGGGCGCCGCGCACCAGCTGGGCCGCCGCCTGCTTCGGCAGGTGCGAGGAGTCCCACATGGTGGGCGCGGGGGCGGTGAACAGGCTCGCGCCGGAACGGGTGTCGGTGGCCGTCAGATTGCCCTTGGCGTCGGCCTTCAGACTGGCGCCCGCCGTGTGCAGCGCCAGCGAGAGCTCGGCCAGGCGCGGGTCGGCCGCGGCCTCACGGGTCTTGACGACCAGGTGCTGGGCGAAGCCGTCGACGTCGGCCCGCAGGGTGAGGTCGACGCCGGGCAGCACCTCGGGGTAGAGGGCCGTGTCACCCTCGACGCGGGGCTGCGGCAGCGCGTCCGGCCAGGAGACCGAGAGGGTCCTGCCGTTCTTCGTCATCGTGGCGAGCGGGCCGGTGCCGCCGCCGGAGAAGGAGATGCCGAAGATGGCGGCGGCCGGGGCGAGGCGGCTGTCGGCGCCCTGCTCCAGCGTGGCGTCGGCCGTGCGCCAGGCTCCGCCGACCCGGGCGAAGGCGGGGCGTACGTACTGGCGCATGGTGAGCGACCCGTCCGGGTTGGCCAGCACCTGCGTCATCTCGTCGCGGCGGTCCAGGATCTCGACCTGGCGGCCGGACTTCTTCGCCTGCGCGAGCGCCTGCGCTTCGCCCGTATCGGAATTCCCAGTTCCGGAAGTCTCGCTTCCGGAATTGCTAATTCCGGCCACAGAATTCTTGATTCCATGCGTACTTGTCCGGTTCTGCGTACCGCTGTTGGCGGTCTCGCCCGCAAATGCTGCCTGCGCCGAGGCCAGTTGAACCAGACCGCCCGCGCCGAGCGCGGCTGCCATCAGCGCGGCCGGCAGCCGTCTGCCCCGGCGTATGTGATGTCCCCTCACCAGTCCCCACCCTCATATCAGTTAATGCTGCTTGCAGAGCGGGAGCGTAACGCCGGAATAACGTCCGAACTAGCCTGTTCGCACCCTTGGCTGCGCCTTTGGGTGCGTATGCTTCGGCGATTGTTCTCCTCTCGTTACATCCCCTCCCAACTGCGGTGTTCGCACGGCGAATTGTTCTTCCGCCGGTAAATTCCTTGGTGTTAAGTTCCCCCAGGCGCCCCTCCCTCGGGGCGCCTTTTGAGATGAATACGGAGAGTTGGAGAGTTCTACGTGACTCGTTCAAGGGTGGGGACATTCAGATACGACGAGGACTCGGGCGGAGCCAGACGCCGCCGCGCCACAGCGGCGCTCGGCGCGCTCACGGCGAGCGCGGTGCTGGTCACGCTGCTGCCGAGCGTCGCGGCGGCCGCCGGGAAGGTCGACTTCTCGCTGCGCTCGGTGCAGAAGACGGCCTCGGTGCCCGGCTCCGAGCTGGGCAAGGGCGGTTCCACCGCCAAGAGCGAGACCGCCCGGCGGCCCTGGCGGGCCCCCAAGGTGACCTGGCCGAAGGCCGGGGACAGCGAGGTCGACCTGAGCCGGGTCGCGCCCGATGCGATGGCAAAGAGCGCGGCGGGGCGGAGCGTGGCCGGATCGCGTCACGCGGCCGCGCCGGGGAGCCCGGTCGGGGTCGCCCCGATCGCGCCGAAGGCCGCCAAGTCCCCCAAGGGGCAGGGCGCCGTCGGTGCGGCGGGTGCGCCCGCCAAGGTCCGCGTGCGGATGGCGGACCGCAAGGCGGCCGACCGCCTGGGCCTGGACGGCGTCGTCCTCGGGGTCGCCCGCGACGACCAGGGGGCCGCGCCGGGCCGCGCGTCCGTCCAGCTCGACTACAACGCGTTCCGCGGGGCGTACGGGGCGGACTGGGCGAGCCGGCTGCGGCTGGTGCAGCTGCCGTCCTGTGCGCTGACGACGCCGGATCGGGCGGAGTGCCGTACGGTGACGCCGCTGGCTTCGCAGAACGACTCGAAGGCGGGCGTCCTGACCGCCGAAGTGGGCCTCGGGCCGGACACGGCAGCGGGCGCGAGTGGGGCGGCCGGCAGCGGAGCGGCTGCACGCAATGAGGTCCGCGTGCCCACCCTCCCCCAAGCTCCCGAGGAGCAGGGGGCACTCCCAGCCCCAGCGGAACGAACCACAGCCGACGCGGGGACGAAGAGCGCGGCCGGCGCCGCCGCCCCCGCCTTCACCGTCCTCGCCGCCACCGCCACCCCCGACGGAGCCAACGGGGACTTCAAGGCGACTTCCCTCTCGCCGTCCGGGAGTTGGGCCTCCGGGGGCAATGAGGGCGGGTTCTCGTGGGAGTACCCGCTGCAGATGCCGCCCGTGCCGGGGGATCTGACCCCCAAGCTCGCCCTCGGGTACTCCTCGTCCTCCATCGACGGCCGTACTGCCTCCTCCAACAACCAGCCTTCCGCGCTCGGCGAAGGCTGGTCGATGGAGATGGGGTTCATCGAGCGGCAGTACATGGGCTGCAAGGACGACAACGGCACGGGCACCAACGCCCCGTCCAAGTCCGGTGACCTGTGCTGGCGTTCGGACAACGCCATGATGTCCCTGAACGGCTCCTCGACCCCGCTGGTCAAGACCGGCACCGGCGACGTCTGGCGCCCTGCCGACGACGACGGCTCCCGTATCGAGCGGATCAAGGGCACCGCCACCGACACCAGCAACGGCGACGACGACAACGAGTACTGGAAGGTGACCACGCTCGACGGCACCCAGTACTGGTTCGGCAAGAACCGCCTCCCCGGCTGGGCCACCGGCAAGACCGAGACCGGCTCCGCCTACAGCGTCCCGGTCTACGGCAACCACACGGGCGAGCCCGGCCACGCCACCGCATTCACGGACTCCGTCCGCAACCAGGCCTGGCGCTGGAACCTGGACTACGTGGTCGACCCGCAGGGCAACGCGATGGCGCTCTTCTACACCCAGGAGAAGAACGCGTACGCCAAGAACTCCGGCGGCTCGACGACCACCAAGCCCAAGGCGGACGCGAGCTACACGCGCGGCGGCTACCTCGACCACATCGAGTACGGCCACCGCGCCGGGCAGGTCTACGCGGCCCAGCCCGCCGCCAAGGTGAACTTCACCATGGCCGACCGCTGCCTGGGCACGGCCGCCGACTGCGCCTTCGACAAGGCGCACGCCTCCAACTGGCCGGACACACCGGTCGACGAGGTCTGTACGGTCGGCGCGGACTGTCTCAACGGCTCGCCGTCGTTCTGGTCCAAGAAGCGGCTGACCTCGGTCTCCACCCAGGTGCTCAAGGGCACGGGCTACTCCGACCTCGACACCTGGACCTTCGGCCAGAGCTTCCCCGGTACCGGTGACACCGGCGGCAACGGGCTGTGGCTCGACTCGATCGTCCGCACCGGCAAGGCGGGCGGCACCGCCCTGTCGAACCCGGCGGTGACGTTCGGCGGCACGCTGATGCCCAACCGCGTGGACGCCTCCGAGGGGCGCCCGCCGCTGAACAAGTACCGCATCACACGCGTGAGTTCGGAGTACGGCGGCGACACCCTGGTCGAGTACTCGCCCACCGAGTGCACCTACGCCGCCCCGCCCGCCGAGGCCACCAACGACAAGCGCTGCTACCCGAACTGGTGGACCCCCGAGGGCGGCAGCGAGCCGGTCAAGGACTGGTTCCACAAGTACGTGGTGACCAAGGTGACCGAGGACGACAAGGTCGCGGGCACCGACTCGGAGGTGACCGAGTACGAGTACCTGGGCGGCATCGCCTGGGCCAAGGACACCAGCGAGTTCACCCTCGACAAGCACCGCACGTACAGCGACTACCGGGGTTACGGCAAGGTCCGCACCCGTACCGGCACGTCGAACAGGACGCTGGAGGAGACCACGTACCTGCGGGGCGTCGACGGCGCCCAGGTGGCCGACTCCTTCGGCGCCCTGTACACCGACGCCGAGCAGTACAGCGGCAAGGAGCTGGAGAGCGTCAGCTACGACAGGGACGGCGGCAAGATCGTCGAGTCGTCGGTGGAGAAGCCGTGGTCGAAGCTGACCGCGACCCAGACCCGGCCGGGCACCACCGATGCGCACGCCTACCAGACGGACACCGACACCAGCACCGAGCGGACCCTGCTGGACGACGGCAGCTGGCGCACCACGCGCTCGTCCGCCACCTTCGACGCGTACGGCCAGACCCTCACCTTCACCGACGAGGGCGACATCGCGGTCTCCGGTGACGAGCAGTGCACCCGCACCACCTATGTGGCGCCGGACACCACCAACTACCTGGTCTCCTACATCGCCTCCGAGCAGAAGACCTCCACCGCCTGCGGCACGGCCCCCTCGGCGGGCACCATCACGGCCGAGAGCCGCACGACGTACGACACCAGCGCGTACGGCGCCGCGCCCGTCGCGGGCAAGGCGCTGCCCTCCAAGATCGAGGAGCTGGACCACTACAGCGCAGGCCTGCCGGTGTACGTCACCACCTCCACCGCGCTCTACGACGCGTACGGGCGGATGACGCAGACCGTCGACGCGGCCGGGGCGAAGACCCTCACCGCGTACACACCGACGACCGGTGCCCAGCCGACGACGGTGAAGACCACGGACAACAAGGGCTTCACGACCAGCGTCGACCTCGACGGTCTGCGCGGGCTCACGCTGAAGGCGACCGACGCCAACGGCCGGGTCACCAGCCAGGAGTACGACGCGCTCGGGCAGCTCACCGCCGCCTGGAAGCCGGGCCGGACCAAGCCCGCCTCGGCCGATGTCACCTTCTCCTACCAGGTGCGGGGCGACGCCCCCACGGCCGTCACCTCCAACACCCTTCTGGAGAGCGGCAAGTACCGCAAGGCGGTGACCCTCTACGACGGTCTGCTGCGCAAGCGGCAGATCCAGACCGAGGCGTACGGCGGCACGGGCCGGCTGATCACGGACAGCTTCTACGACAGCCAGGGCCGCACCTACAAGGACAACGCCGAGTACTACAACGACCAGCCGGTCGCGGCGGGCCTCTTCGCGGTGGCCGACAGCCAGGTCCCGGCGCAGACCGTGACCGAGTTCGACGGCATGGGCCGGGCCACCGCGTCCATCGCGCTCACCAAGGGCACCGAGCGGTGGCGCACGACCACCACGTACGGCGGCAACTGGACGGCGACCGTCCCGCCTGGCGGGGCCACCGCCACGCTGGTGGTCAACAACGCCCACGACAAGCCGGTCGAGCTGCGCCAGTACAAGGACGGCAACCCGGTCATCGGCGCGAGCGCCGACAAGTACGAGGCGCTGAAGTACACCTACGACACCGCCGACCGGCTCACCAAGCTGGTCGACGCGGCGGGCAACACCTGGTCGTCCACCTTCGACCTGCGGGGCCGCCAGATCACCTCGTCCGACCCGGACAAGGGCGCGGTCTCCACGACGTACACGCCCGACGGCAGGACGGCGACGACGAAGGACGCCCGGGGCACGGTCCTGGCGTACACCTACGACGAGATCGGCCGCCCCACCAGCCTGCGCAAGGACAGCGACACCGGCCCCAAGCTCGCCGAGTGGACGTACGACACGCTGGCCGGCGGCAAGAAGATGCTGAGTTCGTCGATCCGCTGGGACAACGGGAACGCGTACACCACGGCAGTGAAGGGCTATGACGCGGCGGGCCGGGCCACCGGTTCGGTGATCACGGTCCCGGCGGCCGAGGGCAAGCTCCAGGGCACCTACGAGTTCGGCTCCACCTACACGCCGAACACGGGCCTCGCCAACACCACGGCCTTCCCGGCCGGCGGTGGGCTCCCGGCGGAGACGGTCCGCCAGGGTTACTCGGACTACGGCCTGGCGACCACGGTCGGCAACGGCACGGACGTGTACTCGCTGGGCAACCAGTACTCGCCGTCCGGCGACATCCTGCAGACCGTGCTCGGCGCGGTCGGCGCCCGCACGGTCCAGACGTTCACCTACGAGGAGGACACCCACAGGCTGAGCAGCGTGGTCAACGACCGCGAGTCGCAGGGCCCGCAGACCATCGACAACAAGGTCTACAGCTACGACCCGGCGGGCAACATCACCCGCATCCGCAACGACCGCGACGACAAGTCGGTCACCGACACGCAGTGCTTCACCTACGACTTCGCGGCGCGGCTCTCGCACGCGTGGACGGGCACCGACGACTGCGCGCTGAAGCCGTCCACGGACGTCCGTCCGAAGGTGGGCGGCGTCGACCCGTACTGGTCCTCGTACACCTACGACACGGTCGGCAACCGGGCCTCCGAGATCCAGCACGACGTGAGCGGCGACACCGCCAAGGACGTCCGGCGCGGCTACTCCTACCCGCAGCCGGGCGAGACCCGGCCGCACGGCATGGACAAGGTCGACACCACCGGGCCCGGGGCGCGCACCGACTCGTTCGAGTACGACGCCTCCGGCAACACCACCCGCCGGGTGACGTCCGCCGGTGACCAGAAGCTGACCTGGGACGCCGAGGGCAACCTCGCCACCTCGACGGTCAGCGGCCAGACCTCCTCGTTCCTCTACGACGCGGACGGCTCCCGGCTGCTGCGCCGGGACCCGGGCGCGGTGACCCTGTACCTGGGCGCCGAGGAGCTGACGCTGACCAAGGCGAGCAACTCGGTGACCGGCGTCCGCTACTACACGGCGGGCAACGCCACCGTCGCGCGCGGCTCGGACGGCTCGGTCACCTATCTGCTCGGTGACCACCAGGGCACCGACGAGGTGGCGGTCGACTCGGTGACCCTGTCGGTCACCCGGCGCGCCTCCGGCCCGTTCGGCACCCCGCGCGGCACCCAGCCGCAGACGGGCTGGCCGGGCGACCGGGGCTTCGTGGGCGGCACCACCGACAAGTCCACCGGCCTCACGCACATGGGCGCCCGTGAGTACGACGCGGCCAACGGCCGGTTCGCCTCGGTGGACCCGGTCATGGACCTCTCCGACCCGCAGCAGATCAACGGCTACGCGTACGCCAACAACTCGCCGGTCACCGACAGCGACCCGAGCGGCGCGTTCCACATCGGCCACATTTTCAAGAAGATCAAGCACGCGGTGAAGAAGGTGTTCCACCGGATCAAGCGGATCGTCCGCCGCGTGGTGCACAAGGTCGCCCGCCACTACTCGCCCTACCTGCGCGCCATGCGGGCCATGTGGTCGCACGGCGAGAAGGGAACCCAGTTCGGCCACTTCAACGTGGGCAAGGGGCCCGACCGGGGCATCATCATGATGAAGTTCTTCATCCACACGAAGGACGCGATGAAGATCCCGGGCCTGGGCTACCAGCTCCTGGGCGACAACCGCGAGTACTCGACCGATCCGGACGCCGCGTACCGCATGGTCCTGTTCTGGAACACGGCCACGGGCGATGTGACCTTCAAGGTCTCGCCGTCCCACACCAAGCCGTCGACCAAGCACATCTCGTCGTACCTGCTGAGCCAGGGCGGCGGCAGCGGCCCTGGCTACGACATCGAGTCGCCGTCGAGGATGATCCCGGCGGACCCGCTGTCGCTCAACGACTACCCCTCGGAGAGCGTCACCGGCCGCAACATCGTGAACTACAGCTTCCTCGGGCAGTTCCACTCGAACTCGTCCAAGCTGGACCTGGGCATAGCGGGGGTGAACAGCTTGATGCCCCTGTTCTCGGTCGACACACATGTGACGATCGCGGCCAACAAGGGCTCGGTGACCGTGACCAGGAAGGGAGACCATTACCCGGACATGGAGGTCGTCCAGTACCGTCGCTCGCAGCCGCCGGTGGTCGTCGCGCACGACCGGATGGACAACGTCTCCGGTCTGGACTCGATGCCCTGGTACGGCAACAAGGACATGCGGTACTGGAACTCCGCCCAATGCCTGAAGGACCCGCCGAAGTGACCCACGCACCCTGGTTCCCGAGATGCGCGGCTCGCTATGTGCCGCTCTGCGCGGCCGGCTGGTTCCTGGCCATGGCGCTCACGCCCCGCGGGGCGCTGTCCTTCGGGGAGCAGCTGGCGGACGGCGTGAACCTGATGCTGTTCGTGGCGGCGGTCTCGATGTTCCTGCTGCTCCTGCTGGGCGTGCTCAAGAGGTACGGAACACCAGGGGGCTTCCGCACGGCGGCGGTGTTCCTGCTGCTCATGCCGGTGCTGCCACTGGCACTGGGCGGCGGCGGAGCGCTGTTCGGCATCATGCTCCTCACGCAGGTGGTCTTCGCGACGGCGGTCATGCCGAAGCCGGAGCTGCTGGCGGTGTAGCAGGTGGCCGAGTGAGTGAGGGGCCCGGTGCCGAAAAGGCGGCCGGGCCCCTCTTCGTTTCGGAAGGCCGCCTGCGGCCGAAGAGGCTCCAGGGCGCCAGTAGTTCCGCTTATGGCCCTTGACGGCGACGAGCTCGCGTTTTCCGAAAACGAGAAAGAATATCCGGCCAGCAGGGCCGGAAATGCGGGGGTGAACGGCACGCCACCCCGGCCATCCTGAATTGCGCGGTACGACGTGAAGTCCCCGTTACGGGACGGACGGATGCCACCTAGGTTGGGCCTCGCTCGATCAAAGCCGTCCCCTTGTTCACCCAGGAGGATTCATGGCAGCCGAGTTCCTCACCCACGGCACGTATGCGATCAAGAACGCCGCGTACCAGGACCGCGTGATGGACGTGCGCGACAACCGCACCGAGCCCAACACGCCGATCATCGGCTACAGCTACCACAAGGGCGAGAACCAGCAGTGGGAGGTTGAGCTGTTCCCCGGCAACCTCTACCAGCTCAAGAGCAAGCTCACCTCCGGTGGTGCCCAGATCTTCTTCGCGCAGAGCATCATCCGGATCTACCCGCCGCTGATCGCCACCCAGCCGTACGGCCAGCAGTGGTCGATCGAGCCGGTCGGCGACAACCTGTTCCGGATTCACTTCCCGTACATGGACGCCGTGGCAACACTGCCTGACGAGAAGGAGAAGACCCAGCTCATCATGGAGCCGTGGGAAGGCCGCGAAAACCAGAAGTGGCGCTTCGAGAACGTCTGATCCTGACGGCTCGAATGGAAAGGCGGCTGCGCCGGCTGACAAAGTCGGCGCTGCCGCTTTTTTTGTTTTACCGCGTGAACGAGCGGCGGTAGGAGCGGGGCGGTACTCCCCGGCGCCGTACGAACTGCTCGCGCAGCACGGCGGCGCTCCCGTAGCCGACCCGGCGGGCGATCTCCTCGACCGGCAGCTCCGTGGTCTCCAGGAGCTCCTCGGCGCTGCTGAGGCGCAGGCCCCGCAGCCAGGCGTGCGGGGTGGTGCCGGTCGCGGCGGTGAAGCGGCGGGCGAAGGACCGTTTGCTCATCAGGGCGCGCCGGGCCAGTTCCGCGACGGGAAGCGGTTCGTGGAGGTGTGCGCGGGCCCAGCCGAGGACCTCGGAGAGCCGCTCGTCCTGGCAGTCCTCGGGGACGGGGGCGGCCAGGTACTGGGCCTGCCCGCCCTCGCGGTGGGAGGGCAGCACCATGTCCCGGGCGACGGCGTTGGCCATCGCGGCTCCGTACTCCCGCCGCAGCAGGTGCAGGCAGAGGTCGAAGCCCGCGGCGGCTCCCGCGCCCGTGATCACCCGTCCCTCGTCGATGTAGAGGGCGTCGGGCTCGACGGTGACGTCCGGGTGGCGGCGGGCCAGGAGTTCGGCGAACCGCCAGTGGGTGGTGGCCCGCCGTCCGTCGAGCAGCCCGGCGGCGGCGAGCGCGAAGGTGCCGACGCAGTGGGCCGCGACGAGGGCGCCGCGCTCGTGTGCGGCCGAGAGCGCGTCGAGTACGGCGGGGGCGGGCGACGTACGGAACTCAGCCCCCGGAAGGGCGATCACCAGATCCGCGGCGGCGAGCCGGTCCAGGCCGTGCGCGATGGCGAGCGGGACGCCGAGGTCGGTGGGGACCGGCCCGGGCCGGTCGGCGCACAGGGCGAAGTCGAAGCCGGGCAGCGCCTCCCCGTGCGGGCCGAACACCTCGCTCACGATGCCCACGGCGAGCATGCCGACTCCTGGCGGGACGTACGCGGCGACGGTGGTGAAGGGCGGCACGGGAGCAGTCTGGCAGGTGGCACGAATCCTGCGATCACCGGCAGCCGTGCCACTCGTGGGCGGCCGCCCCGCCCGGAAGGATCAAGGCCATGACAGACGCACCGCTCGGCCGCAGCGCCGTATACACCGTCCTGACCACCGGCTACGTCGGCTCCACCGGCCCCGGGGTCGCCGCCACCGTCTCGTACGTGAGGGACGGCGACCGGCACGTGGTCTTCGACCCGGGCATGGTGGCGAGCCGCGACGACATCCTCGGCCCGCTCGCCGAAATGGGGCTCGGCCCCGACGACATCACCGACGTGGTGCTCAGCCACCACCACCCGGACAACACCATGAACGTGGGCCTGTTCGGCCGGGCCCGGGTGCACGACCACAAGGTGGAGTACCAGGGCGACCAGTGGCGGAACCGGGACGCGGAGGGCTATGAACTCACCCCGTCGCTACGGCTGATCCGCACCCCGGGACACAGCCCCGAGGACATCACGCTGCTCGTGGGCACGGACTCGGGCGTGGTGGCGTTCGCCGGCGACCTGTGGTGGCACGCGGAGGGCCCGGCGGACGACCCGGTGGCCCCGGACCGCGAGGTGCTGCGCGCCTCCCGGCTGCGGGTGCTGGCCGCCGCGGACCTGATCGTGCCGGGCCACGGCGGCCCCTTCGTGCCCGACGCGACCGTGCCGCGCTGAGCGGCGGCAGCCGCGGCGGCGCTGGACGGGGACGGCTGGCCGCACACCGGCGACCTGGGCGCCCTGGACGAGGACTTCACGGTCGGGAGCGGGGTGCTCACACCCACCCAGAAGGTCCGCCGCAGGGCGGTGACCGAACGGTACGCGCAAGAAATAGAACGACTGTATGAGATCGCCCCGAAGGCCCAAGCCTGAGGCCGGAGAAAGGCAGGAGCCCTGTTCCGTACGTCGCCGTACGGAACAGGGCTCCTTGGGTACTGCTAGTCAGCGATCGCGCCGACCCGGGCAACTAGGCCGGGGTGACGTTCTCCGCCTGCGGGCCCTTCGGACCCTGCGTGACGTCGAAGTTCACGACCTGGTTCTCCTCCAGGGAGCGGAACCCGGCCGCGTTGATCGCGGAGTAGTGGACGAAGACATCCGGGCCGCCGCCGTCCTGGGCGATGAAGCCGAAGCCCTTTTCAGCGTTGAACCACTTGACGGTTCCGGTAGCCATAAGCCCTCCTTGGGCCAAAGGGTTGCCCTGCTCCAGAACCTGCTAAGAAGTCTGAAAACTACAAAAGCCTGCGGGTTACATGCTCCGCAGGCTCTGTACTGCAAGGGAAACCAAACTGCAACTTGCGAGGAGCGTAGCACGCAGTATCGGGGCTGCGGTAGAGGGAAAAAGATCACGTCACCCGGACGTTTGACGGGCCCTCGGCGCGCTGACGAACCTACCCGCCGTAGCTGGACAAACCGGACAGGTCTAGTCTCGCGATGTGGACCAAACAACCACCCGGCCACGGGTCGGGCACATCCAGTTCCTCAACTGTCTGCCGCTCTACTGGGGGCTCGCCCGCACCGGCACTCTGCTGGATCTGGAGCTCACCAAGGACAGCCCCGAGAAGCTGAGCGAACAGCTCGTCCGGGGCGATCTGGACATCGCTCCGGTCACCCTCGTGGAGTTCCTGCGCAACGCCGACGAACTGGTGGCCTTCCCCGACCTCGCGGTCGGCTGCGACGGGCCGGTCATGTCCTGCGTGATCGTCTCGCAGCTGCCGCTGGAGCGGCTCGACGGCGCCCGGGTGGCGCTCGGCTCCACCTCGCGCACCTCCGTACGCCTGGCGCAGCTGCTGCTCTCCGAGCGGTTCGGGGTCGAGCCCGACTACTACACGTGCCCGCCCGACCTCGGCCTGATGATGCAGGAGGCGGACGCGGCGGTGCTGATCGGGGACGCCGCGCTGCGCGCCTCGCTGCACGACGCCCCGCGCCTGGGCCTCCAGGTCCACGACCTGGGGTCCATGTGGAAGGAGTGGACGGGCCTGCCGTTCGTCTTCGCCGTGTGGGCGACCCGCAGGGACTACCTGGCCCGCGAGCCCGAGGTCGTACGCGAGGTCCACGAGGCGTTCCTCGCCTCCCGCGACCTCTCCCTGGAGGAGGTCGCCAAGGTCGCCGAGCAGGCCGCCCGCTGGGAGGTCTTCGACGCGGAGCTCCTGGAGCGCTACTTCACGACGCTGGACTTCCGCTTCGGGGCCGAGCAGCTGCAGGGCGTACGGGAGTTCGCCCGCAGGACCGGGCCGACCACCGGATTCCCGGCGGATGTCGCGGTGGAGCTGCTCACCCGCTAGCGACGCCCGCCCGGGCGGGCGTCAGGACGACGGGATCGGGGCCTGGAGCCGGCTGCTGATCCACTGCATGGTCCCGTCGCCCATCCCCTTGATGTAGGTGTGGGCGTTGTGCTTGCCGCCCTGGATCACCTGGAGATGGGTCTTCACCGGGCCCTTGCCGTACTTGGCGATGAAGCCGTTCAGGTTCGCCATGCCGCCCTCCTTGGTGCCTATCTGGAAGGCGAGGTCGACCTCGGGGCCGTTCTTGTCTATCAGGTCCTGGGCGAGCTTCTCCGGGTTGTTCGCCTGCTTCTCGGCCTCGTGGCCGGCCCACAGCGGGGAGTCCGGCACGGTGTCGGGGCCCGAGGCGATCACGGCCTTGAACTGGTCGGGGCGCTTGAGTACCGACTTCAGGCCGACGAACCCGCCGGAGGAGGAGCCCATGAACGCCCAGCCGTCGCGGGACTTGAAGGTGCGGAAGTTCGCCTTCACGAAGTCCGGCACGTCCTCGGTCATCCAGGTGCCCATCTTGGGGTGGCCCGGTATGTCACTGCCGTCGTAGTAGTACTTCGCGTCCGGGTTGAGGACCGGCATCACCACGACGAACGGAACGCCCTTGCCCGCCTTGGACCACTCGGTGATGCTGCTCTGCAGCTTGAGGTCGGTGCCCATCCAGTAGTTCTTGGGGTAGCCGTTGCCGCCCGGCAGGGCTATGAGCACCGGGAAACCGCTCTTGGCGTACTTGGGGTCGAAGTACTGCTTCGGCGCCCAGACCCACACCTTGCCCGTGAAGCCCGACTTCTTGCCGTGCAGTGTGGTCACGCCGATCTTGGTGCCGTCCTCCAGCGTGTTCTGCGTGGTGAACTGCGCCTTCGGGCCGGTCGGCAGCAGGGTCTTGGACACGACCTCGGAGGTCTTCTCGTCCCGCGCCTTGTCCTGCCCGGGGTCGGCGGCGCCGCTGCCCCTGGGCGCGGGCGTCGACGAGGCGCCCGGGTCGTCGAAGCTCACCGGCTCGCCCTCGTCGGAGCAGCCGGAGACCAGCACGACCGAGCCGAGGACGGCGGCGGCTATCAGTGCGGTGGTACGGCGATTCATGCGGTGCTCCGAGATGTCTGGGGCGTTTAACGGCCAACTGTGAGGTTTCCCGTGCGAACTCCGCCGAGAGAGACGACCGGTCGTTCGATTCGGTTCGCTGTCGTACGTCCCGGATCCGGCCCGGCCGAGTGATCCGGCGCACGTCACGCTCTACCCTGCTGTCGACCGTACGTGACGGCATGGGGGAAGGCAGATCGCGATGCAGCCGCTCGAAGCCGGCGAACCGCGCACCATCGGCGCCTACCGGCTGCTCGGCAGACTCGGCGCGGGCGGCATGGGCCGGGTCTATCTGGGCCGCAGCTCCGGGGGCCGCACGGTCGCCGTGAAGGTGGTCCACCCGCACTTCGCCCTCGACGAACAGTTCCGCGCCCGGTTCCGCCACGAGGTGGAGGCGGCCCGCCGGGTCGGCGGCGCCTGGACCGCGCCGGTCCTGGACGCCGACCCCGAGGCGGCGGTGCCCTGGGTCGCCACCGGCTATGTGGCGGGCCCCTCGCTGGCCCAGGCCGTCACCGCGCACGGGCCGCTGCCCGAGCACGCGGTGCATGCCCTCGGCGCCGGGCTCGCGGAGGCGCTGGCGGCGGTGCACGCGCTCGGGCTCGTCCACCGCGATGTGAAGCCCTCCAACGTGCTGCTCACCCTCGACGGCCCCCGACTGATCGACTTCGGCATCGCCCGCGCCACGGACGGCACGGCCTCGCTCACCGCGTCCGGCGTCTCGATCGGCTCGCCGGGCTATATGTCGCCCGAGCAGATCCTCGGCAAGGGCATCACCGGCGCCGCCGACGTCTTCTCCCTCGGCGCGGTCCTGGCGTACGCGGCGACGGGCGCGCCCCCGTTCCCGGGCGACTCCTCCGCCGCTCTGCTCTACAAGGTGGTGCACGAGGAGCCCGAGCTGGGCGGGCGGCTCGACGGGGAGCTGCGGGCGGCGGTGGACGCGTGCCTCGCCAAGACGGCGGCGGCCCGCCCCGCCCCCGCCGAACTCGCCCGGCGGCTCGCCCCGGACGGTGCGGCCGCCCTGGTCGCGGGCGGCTGGCTGCCGGGGGCGCTGGTGGAGGAGGTCAGCCGGTCGGCGGTACGCCTGCTCGACCTGGAACCGGAGGCGCCGGACGCGGAGGCATCGGGCCCGGTGGCGTTCACCAGCCCCGCGGTGGGGGTGTTCGGGCCGCCGGACGCGTCTTACGGGGCGGGCGCGGGGGCTGTGGAGGGCTCGTACGGGTCCGGGGCGCACGGCTCGTACGCGTACGGCAATGGGCCCGGTGGTACGGGCGGCAGTACCGGGTCCGTCGCCGATGCCGTGCCCGGGCCGCGTGCGCCCGGGCCGCCCGCCGCCCAGCCCCGTGTCTCGCTCTCCGTCGGCACGGCCGTCGAGCGGGGTGAGCGGGGCCGGGGGCGGCGGGTGAGCTGCACGGTCGCGCTGGCTGTGGCGGGGGCGGTGGCGGCCGCGACGGTCGGTGGCGCGTTCCTCTTCGACCTGATGCCGGGCACCGGCGGCGACCAGAAGCACGACTCGGCGGCGTCGCCGCCGAGCAGGCCGAGCGCCTCGGCGGACCCGGGCACGGGTGCGACGGGCGGCCCGGCGGTGTCGGAGGTGCCGCAGGCGTTCCTGGGGACCTGGAAGGGCCCGATGACGGAGTCCACGACCGGGCAGCCGCACGGCGATCTGACGGCGGTGTTCACGGCAGGCGGCACCGGCAAGGACGTCCTCCACACCTCCTCCAGGATCAGCGTCCTGGGGACGACCGTGGAGTGCTTCGGGGTGGCGAAGCTGGTCTCCGGCACGGCGCGGCGCGTGACGGTCGAGGAGCGCACCGACCCGGCGCACGAGGGTACGGCGGGCCTGTGCACCAGCGGCACGGCCGTCCTGGTCTTCACCCGCAACGCGGACGGCACGCTCAAGTACGAGTCGCGGGAGGCGGGCGCGGGCAAGCCGTACGCGACGCTGGTCAAGGAGACGGGCTGACCGACGCGGGGCGCCGGCGGGGCGCCGGCGGGGCGCCGGCGGAGCGTTTGGCGGAGCGGGGAAAGGTGCGCGTGCGGCCCGGACCGGCGTGCGGCCGCCGGCCCGGCCCCCGGGCCGAAGCCGGGGCACCCCGCTGGCGTAGGCTGGCTCGGTCCGTCCGCAACCCTGCCGAAAGGGACACCCCGGTGACTGAGAAGGCCGACCTTCAGTCCGTCCTCGACCGTGCCGCCGCGGGTGGACGCATCACCCCCGAAGAGGCGCTCGACCTCTACCGCTCGGCGCCGCTGCACGCGCTGGGCACCGCCGCCGACGCGGTGCGCCGCCGCCGGTACGCCGGGACCGAGCACATCGCCACGTACATCATCGAGCGCAACATCAACTACACGAACGTGTGTGTCACGGCGTGCAAGTTCTGCGCCTTCTACGCGGCCCCCAAGGACACCAAGAAGGGCTGGACGCGCGACCTCGACGACATCCTGCGCCGCTGCGCGGAGACCGTCGAGCTGGGCGGCACCCAGATCATGTTCCAGGGCGGCCACCACCCGGACTACGGCGTCGAGTACTACGAGAAGCACTTCAGCGCCATCAAGCAGGCCTACCCGCAGCTGGTCATCCACTCCCTCGGCGCCTCCGAGGTCGAGCACATGGCCAAGATCTCCGGGGTCTCCGTCGAGGAGGCGATCCAGCGCATCCACGCCGCCGGTCTCGACTCCTTCGCGGGCGCCGGCGCCGAGCTGCTGCCCGAGCGGCCGCGCAAGGCGATCGCCCCGCTCAAGGAGAGCGGCGAGCGGTGGCTGGAGATCATGGAGGCCGCGCACCGGCTGGGCGTCGAGTCGACGTCCACCATGCTCATGGGCACCGGCGAGACCAACGCGGAGCGCATCGAGCACCTCCGGATGATCCGCGACGTACAGGACCGGACGGGCGGCTTCCGCGCGTTCATCCCGTACACCTACCAGCCCGAGAACAACCATCTGAAGGGCCGGACGCAGGCGAGCGTCTTCGAGTACCTGCGGATGATCGCGGTCGCGCGCCTGTTCCTCGACAACGTCGCGCACATCCAGGGCTCCTGGCTCACCGTCGGCAAGGAGGCGGGCCAGTTGTCGCTGCACTACGGCGCGGACGACCTCGGCTCGATCATGCTGGAGGAGAACGTCGTCTCCTCGGCGGGCGCCAAGCACCGCTCCAACCGCATGGAGATCATCGACCTGATCCGCAAGGCGGGCCGCGTCCCGGCGCAGCGCGCCACGACGTACGAGCACCTGCTCGTCCACGACGACCCGGCGAACGACCCGGTCGACGAGCGCGTCATGTCGCACATCTCGTCCACCGCGATCGAGGGCGGTACGGCCCACCCCGAGCTGAAGCTGCTCGCGTCCAACTGACGCGGCTGACACGACCGACGCGGCTGACGCGACTCACACGACTGATACGCCGGTGCTGACGATTCACGCCCCCGCCGTGGGCGACGCGGTCGTGGTCGAGGGCGCGCTGGTGGCCGCGATCGGGCCGTACGAGGAGCTGGCGGCGGCGTACCCGCGGGCGCGGGTGCGCCAGTGGCCGGGGGTGCTGCTGCCCGGCCTGGTCAATCCGTACGGGCCGGAGCTCCTGGACCAGGCGTACCACCCGGACCCGCGCGAGGCCGACGAGCTCGGGGCCGAGCCGCTCCTGGACCCGGCGTTCCCTGTGGACGAGGCGCGCCGGGGGGCGAGTGCTCGGCGGGGGGTGCAGCGGATGCTGGCGCATGGGGTGGTGGCGGTGGCGGGGGAGCTTCGGTCGCGGCCGGTGGTGGAGGCGGTGCGGCGGTCGGGGGTTTCGGTGCTGCCGCGGGCCTCCCGGCCGTCTGGGACGCCGTCCCTGTCCGCGGGGGACTCGTTGCCGCGCCTCCGGGTGTCCGACCCGGCCCGGTTCGCGGTCTTCGATGCGGGGGTGTGTGTGGCGACGGTGCTGGATGGTCGGCTCGTGTTTCGCGCGCGTTGATTTGCCCCACCCCGCCCCTTCCCGAAACTCTCCGAGGGTTCTCATTCGGCTGCGGACCGGTGGGTGCTGGTCGCGCAGTTCCCCGCGCCCCTAGGTGGTTAGGGGCGCGGGGAACTG
>NZ_JBVIHM010000025.1:0-44469 GCF_055570295.1 Streptomyces sp. NPDC031265 | reverse complement strand
TTGACAACGCCCTGGTCGTGGTTTTCCTTTGCGCTGTTGCGTTTGTTGGTATCCTCCCCGCCCCCCCCGGCGGGGGGGGGGGGGAGGCCCCCCCCCCCCCCCCCCGCCCAGCCGCATACGGCCCGCAGGTGAACGAGCGCGTCACGGGGGGCGTGGGCGGCGGGGCGGAGCCCCGGGGGCACAATGAAGGGGTGACCCGCGCAACTCTGGACAAGCAGCCGCACGAAGTCGCCACGATGTTCGACGACGTCGCCGCGAACTACGACCTCACCAATGACGTGCTCTCGCTCGGCCAGTCCCGGCTGTGGCGCAAGGAGGTCGCGAAGGCGGTCGACGCGCGCCCCGCCCAGAAGGTCCTGGACCTCGCCGCCGGCACGGCCACCTCGTCGCTCCCCTTCGCCGCCACCGGTGCGTACGTCGTCCCGTGCGACTTCTCCATCGGGATGCTGAAGGTGGGCAAGGGACGCCACCCGCACCTGCCGTTCACGGCCGGGGACGCGACCGCGCTCCCGTTCAAGGACGACACCTTCGACGCCGTCACCATCTCCTTCGGGCTGCGCAACGTCCAGGACACCGACGCGGCCCTGCGCGAGCTGTTCCGGGTGACGCGCCCCGGCGGGCGCGTGGTCATCTGCGAGTTCTCGCAGCCGACCTGGAAGCCGTTCCGTACGGTCTACAGCGAGTACCTGATGCGGGCGCTGCCGCCGGTCGCCACGGCCGTGTCGTCCAATCCGGACGCGTACGTCTACCTCGCCGAGTCCATCCGCGCCTGGCCCGACCAGCCCGCGCTCGCCGCGCGGCTCCAGCAGGCCGGCTGGTCCAAGGTCGCCTGGCGCAACCTCACCGGTGGTGTGGTGGCGCTGCACCGCGGCCACAAGCCCCAGTAACCCGGCGAGCAGCACACCACCGTGGACTACCAGGCCGTCCTCCATCAGATCGCGGACGACGTCGCGCCCCTCGTGGGGCGCGGCACCCCCGCCGCCTACATCCCCGCCCTCGCCGACGTCGACCCGTCCCGCTTCGGGATGGCAGTGGCCGACCTCGACGGCAAGGTGTACGGGGTGGGGGACTGGCAGCGGCCGTTCTCCGCGCAGTCGATCACCAAGGTCTTCACGCTCGCCCTGGCGCTCGCGCGCGGCGGCGACAGCCTCTGGGAGCACGTCGGCCGCGAGCCGTCGGGCAACCCGTTCAACTCGCTCGTCCAGCTGGAGTACGAGAACGGGATCCCGCGCAATCCGTTCATCAACGCGGGCGCGCTGGTCGTCACCGACCGGCTCCAGACCCTCACGGGTGACGCCAGCAGCGAGCTGCTGGAGTTCCTGAGGGAGGAGACCGGCAACCCGGAGCTCGCCTTCGACGCGGTGGTCGCCGAGTCGGAGGCGGCGCACGGCGACCGGAACGCGGCCCTGGCCCACTTCATGGCCTCGTACGGCAACATCGCCAACGACGTACCCACGCTCCTCGACCACTACTTCTGGCAGTGCGCCATCGAGATGAGCTGCGCGGACCTGGCACTCGCGGCCCGCTTCCTGGCCCGCCACGGCTTGCGCGCCGACGGCTCGCGGCTGCTGTCGCGCAGCGAGGCGAAGCAGATCAACGCGGTGATGCTGACGTGCGGGACGTACGACGCGGCGGGCGACTTCGCGTACCGCGTCGGCCTCCCCGGCAAGAGCGGCGTCGGCGGCGGAATCGTGGCGGTCGTCCCCGGCCACTGCACGCTGTGCGTGTGGAGCCCGGGGCTGGACGCGCGGGGCAACTCGGTGGCGGGGGTCGCGGCCCTGGACCGCTTCACGACCCTGACGGGCTTGTCGGTCTTCTGAGCCCGCGCTCCTCTTACGAGGCTGTGCCTGCGGGCCGTCGTTGGCTGACCGCGCGGTTCCCCGTGCCCCTGGGAAGTGGGTGGCGTCGTGCGGTCTTTTCTCTGCGGGCCGTGCCGGGCTGGTCGCGCGGTTCCCCGCGCCCCTGGGAAGCGGATGGCTCGTGCGGTCTTTTGCCTGCGGGCCGCCGTGGGCCGCCGTTCGCGCAGTTCCCCGCGCCCCTGGCGGGGTTGGGGCCCAGCTTGGCCGAAAGACGCTCACCCACGGGGGTTTGGGGGCGCGGGGATATGACATTTGCGGCTCCGCCGCCCCTTAGGGGCGCGGGGAACTGCGCACTCGGCCCCACCGGCCCGCAGGCGAAGATCAAGGTGGTTGGGGGGCGCGGGGAACTGCGCGAGCACCCCCCCACCGGCCCGCAGGCAAAGGCCGAGGCGATCCGGGGGCGCTCACAGCGACAGCCGGAAGCAATACCCCTCCCGCTCGGACGCCGGCGTAACGAACGTCTCCGCAAGCCGCATCCCGAGCCGCCGCGTAACCGCCACAGACCGCGCGTTCCGCGCATCCACCATCGCCACCACACGGTCGACCCCGGCCGCCCGCACCCGCTCAAGAGTGGCCCGGGCCGCGGCCGTCGCGTACCCCTGGCCCCACGCGGACCGGGCCAGCCGCCACCCGATCTCCACCTCCCCCACCGGCCCCCACGCATGCGGCCACGGCTGCGCCCCGGTGAAGCCGAGCACCTGGTCGTGCTCCCCAAGGAGGGTCCACAGGCAGAACCCCCGCTCCGCGTCGTGCTTGCGCTGCCGCGCCGTCAGCTCCTCATACACCGACAGCTCCGCCGCGGCACCCCCGTGGAACTCCATGACCTCCGGGTCGTCGAATACCTCGTGCCATGCGTACGCGTCCTCCTCGGTCGGCACGCGCAGCCGTACGACGGGCGGGGACGGCAGGGACGGTGGCAGGGACTTCTCCTCGGACAAGCTCATAGCGGGGCAACCCTTCGCGATAACGATCAACAGCCACCCATAGACTGCACAAGTCCCGTGCTTTCCGGCACGCAAAATCGAGTCTTCGGGAGAACCCGCTGTGACCGAGCCCCTCTCCGAACACACCGCGGATGTGATCGTCGTCGGGGCCGGCCCCGCCGGATCCACGACCGCGTACTACCTGGCCAAGGCCGGACTCGACGTACTGCTGCTGGAGAAGACCGCCTTCCCGCGCGAGAAGGTGTGCGGCGACGGGCTCACCCCGCGGGCCACCAAGCAACTGGTCGCGATGGGCATCGACATCTCCGAAGAGGCCGGCTGGCTCCGGAACAAGGGTCTGCGCATCATCGGCGGCGGCGTCCGGCTCCAGCTGGACTGGCCGGAGCTCGCCAGCTACCCCGACTACGGACTCGTCCGCAAGCGCGACGACTTCGACGAGCAGCTGGCCCGCCAGGCGCAGAAGGCCGGGGCGCGGCTGTACGAGCGGTGCAACGTCGGCAGCCCCATCGTCGACGACCGCACCGGCCGCATCACCGGCGTCAACGCCAAGCTGGGGGAGGAGAAGCGGGAAGTCACCTTCCACGCGCCCCTCGTCGTCGCAGCCGACGGCAACTCCACCCGGCTCTCCCTCGCGATGGGCCTGCACCGCCGCGAGGACCGCCCGATGGGCGTGGCCGTACGGACGTACTTCCAGTCGCCCCGCCACGACGACGACTACCTGGAGTCCTGGCTGGAGCTGTGGGACCGGCGCGGGCCCGGCGAGGACCGGCTGCTGCCCGGCTACGGCTGGATCTTCGGCATGGGCGACGGCACCTCCAACGTCGGCCTCGGCGTGCTCAACACCTCCAACTCCTTCAAGGAGCTCGACTGGCGCGAGGTCCTGAAGGCCTGGTGCGCCTCGATGCCCGAGGACTGGGGCTACACCCCCGAGAACATGACGGGCCCGATCCGCGGCGCCGCGCTCCCCATGGCCTTCAACCGCCAGCCGCACTACACCAAGGGCCTGTTGCTGGTGGGCGACGCGGGCGGCCTGGTCAACCCGTTCAACGGCGAGGGCATCGCGTACGCGATGGAATCGGGGCAGATCGCCGCAGACGTCATCGTCCAGGCGCACGCCCGCGCGACCCCGGCCCAGCGCGAGCTGGCGCTGCACAACTACCCGAAGATCCTCAAGGACACCTACGGCGGCTACTACACGCTGGGCCGCGCCTTCGTGAAGCTCATCGGCAACCCGAAGGTCATGAAGATCGCGACGCAGCGCGGTCTGACCCACCCGCTGCTGATGAAGTTCACGCTGAAGATGCTCGCGAACCTGACCGACCCCACGGGCGGCGACGCGATGGACCGCATCATCAACGGCCTCTCGAAGGTGGCTCCCAAAGCTTGATCATTCAAGGCCGGATCATCACTGATCCGGCCTTGCCAAGGTGGCTACCAAGGCCCGAGAAGCTCTGGGAGGCCCTGAGGAAGGCCTGAGCGGGTCTCGTGCGCTCTCGTACGTGTTCGTCCGGCTCGTATCGCCAGAAGGGCCGGTGCCCCCCTCTCCGGGGAGCACCGGCCCTTCTGTGCGTCTGTGAGCGCCAGGACTAGAGAACGCGGACCGCGCCGGTCGGCCGGTCCCAGTCCATGCCGCGCTCGACCACACCGGTCGAGGAGTTCTGCGCGCCGACGAACTTGCCGCCGCCCACGTAGATCGCCACGTGGTACGCGGAGCCCGCGCCGCCCCAGTACAGGATGTCGCCGGCCTGGAGGTTGGAGAGCGAGACCTGGCGGCCCGCCGTCGACTGGTCCTGCGAGACCCGCGGCAGGTCGATGCCCACCTGGCGGTACGCGGCCTGCACGAGGCCCGAGCAGTCGTACGCGCTGGAGCCCGTGGCACCCGACACGTACGCCTTGCCGACCTGCGCCAGCGCGAAGTTCACGATGGTGGCGGCCGAACCCGTCGCGGTGGAGGACGAGGTGACGGAGCTGCTGCCACCGGTCGACGCGCTCAGGGTGGTGCGCGCGGAGGAGCGGGAGGCGCGCGCGGCGGCCTCCTCCTTCGCCTTGGCCTCGGCCTTGGCCTTCTTCTCCGACTCGGCCTTGGCGTCAGCGTCGGCCTTGGCCTTCTTGGCGACCTTGGCGGCGCTGGAGGCGGCCGCGTTCTGCTGGGCCTTCAGCTGGAGGTCGGTGGCGACCTGCTGGGTGGCCTCGGCGGAAGCGGCGGCGGTGCTCGCGAGCCCGGTCGTGAGCGTGGGCATCTCGATGGTCTCGGTCACCGGCTGGGCGGCCTGCGCCTGACCTGTGGCGCCTGCCACCGCGATGGTGCTGAGGACGCCACCGGCAACTCCGGCACGGAGCGCGAGCTTGGAGGCGCTGCGGCGGGGCTTCCGGTGGCTGGGTATGTGAGCGGTGTGGGACATGAGGACAACCGCTATCAGGGGTTCACGGTTCCCTTCAAGAAACGTGTGCTGCGCCACAGTTGCGGTCGGGACGAACGAATCTGGTTCCTCTGAGCCCTTATTGACGCCGTAACGGGCAATCCGGGCATGCGCGATCACGGCTGTGATCATGTGGTTTTTATAAATAGTCCGAATTGCCCGTCGCCTACCATCCGTTCACACCGTTGGCCAAGCCCGGTTTAATCCGTGACGATTTCTTGTGACGCAGGTCACTTCGTATCCGGCTGTCGGCCGTCCCGTGACCGGCTCGTGATCAGCGAGGCGGGGGCGGGGCGACGGGGGCGGTCGGCCCGGAGTTGGTTCTAGATCACTTCGAGCCGATCCGGGTCGGCCCCGGGGCGGTCCGGAGTTCGTGAACGCGTGCACAGGTCCACCCTCCGGGGAGGCTCCCACCCGCACGAGTGAGCCGCGACCTTTTATCACTCGAATGAGTCCATCGCCAATTTGCCTGCAGGGCCCATGTCTTGATAGTGCCGCACCCCTTGCGACCAGCGGTAACAGGAGTAGATGCTACGCCTTGTGATCACTCGGCCGCTTCGGGTGTGAAGATCACCGCTCATCCGACTTCATGATCCTTCGTCAGGTGGTGGAGATCACAAAGCCGTTGGCGTACCCCGTGTCGCAGATCACAGACCACCGGGCATAGGATGCGGTGCAGTCGGGCTTGTGAACTGCCTCACATGTGCGCGATCTTCGCGCGGCGAGGGGGTGGCAGCGGTGCCCGTGTGCGGTCCAACGGTCAAGGACGACTGGAAGGAGCGAGGAGCGTGAATGCCTACGCGCCCATCCTCGTGCTCGGCGCCCTAGGGGCTGGGTTTGCGATCTTCTCCGTGGTCATGGCCACGCTTATCGGCCCAAAAAGGTATAACCGGGCGAAACTTGAGGCGTACGAGTGCGGTATCGAACCGACGCCCACGCCGGCCGGAGGCGGCCGCTTCCCCATCAAGTACTACCTGACGGCGATGCTCTTCATCGTCTTCGACATCGAGATCGTCTTCCTCTACCCCTGGGCCGTCACCTTCGACGCCCTGGGGGTTTTCGGGCTCGTGGAGATGCTGCTCTTCGTGCTCACCGTCTTCGTCGCCTACGCGTATGTGTGGCGGCGCGGCGGCCTGGAATGGGACTGAGGGGCTGAGGGGCACCTATGGGACTCGAAGAGAAGCTGCCGAGCGGCTTTCTGCTGACCACCGTCGAACAGGCCGCGGGCTGGGTGCGCAAGGCGTCCGTCTTCCCTGCCACCTTCGGTCTGGCCTGCTGTGCCATCGAGATGATGACGACGGGCGCCGGCCGGTACGACCTGGCCCGCTTCGGCATGGAGGTCTTCCGCGGCTCACCGCGCCAGGCGGACCTGATGATCGTGGCGGGCCGGGTCAGCCAGAAGATGGCCCCGGTCCTGCGGCAGGTCTACGACCAGATGCCCAACCCCAAGTGGGTCATCTCCATGGGGGTTTGTGCATCCTCGGGCGGAATGTTCAATAATTATGCAATTGTGCAGGGCGTCGACCACATTGTGCCGGTCGATATCTATTTGCCCGGTTGCCCGCCCCGGCCCGAGATGCTGATCGACGCGATCCTCAAGCTCCACCAGAAGATCCAGGGCTCCAAGCTCGGGGTGAACGCGGAGGAAGCCGCCCGCGAGGCGGAGGAGGCCGCCCTCAAGGCGCTGCCCACCATTGAGATGAAGGGGCTGCTGCGGTGAGCGACGACCGTACTCCCGAGGCGCCGGAGAACGGCGGCCTGCCCGCCCAGCGCGACGACACCGGTGACGTCATCGGCGTCCGCAAGGGCATGTTCGGCGCGGCCAACGGCGGCGACACCAGCGGCTACGGCGGCCTGGTGCGCACCGTGACCCTGCCGGGCGCCTCCTCCCGCCCCTACGGCGGCTGGTTCGACGAGGTGGCCGACGAACTCGAAGGCGCCCTGGAGGAGCAGGACCTGCTCCCCGAGAACGCCATCGAGAAGACGGTCGTCGACCGCGACGAGCTCACCTTCCACATCGCGCGCGAGCACCTCGTACGCGTGGCACGCACCCTGCGCGACGACCCGGCCCTGCGCTTCGAGCTCTGTACGGGCGTCAGCGGCGTCCACTTCCTGGGCGACAAGGGCCGCGAGCTGCATGCCGTCTACCACCTGCGCTCGCTCACCCACGGCCGGCTGATCCGCCTCGAAGTCACCGCCCCGGACAGCGATCCGCACATCCCGTCGCTGGTCAGTGTCTATCCGACCAACGACTGGCACGAGCGCGAGACCTATGACTTCTTCGGCCTGGTCTTCGACGGCCACCCCGCCCTCACCCGGATCATGATGCCGGACGACTGGCAGGGCTTCCCGCAGCGCAAGGACTACCCCCTCGGCGGCATCCCCGTCGAGTACAAGGGCGCCCAGATCCCGGCTCCGGACCAGCGGAGGTCGTACAGCTGATGAACACCGACAGCGCAACTTCGCGCGCTTCCGCCAGGGAGACGACGGAGGGGACCGTATATACGGTCACCGGCGGCGACTGGGACGAGGTCGCCCGCACCGCCGTCCGCGCCGACGACGAGCGCATCGTCGTCAACATGGGCCCCCAGCACCCCTCCACGCACGGTGTGCTGCGCCTCATCCTGGAGATCGACGGCGAGACGGTCACCGAGGCCCGCTGCGGCATCGGCTATCTGCACACCGGCATCGAGAAGAACCTCGAATTCCGCAACTGGACGCAGGGCACCACCTTCGTCACACGCATGGACTACCTGACGCCGTTCTTCAACGAGACGGCGTACTGCCTGGGCGTGGAGAAGCTGCTCGGCATCACCGACCAGATCCCCGACCGCGCCTCGGTCATCCGGGTGCTCCTGATGGAGCTGAACCGGCTCTCCTCGCACCTGGTCTGCATCGCCACCGGCGGTATGGAGCTCGGCGCGACGACGATCATGATCTACGGCTTCCGCGACCGCGAACTCATCCTCGACGTCTTCGAGCTGATCACCGGTCTGCGGATGAACCACGCGTTCGTCCGCCCCGGCGGGCTCGCCCAGGACCTGCCCCCGGGCGCGGTGGACCAGCTCCGCGAGTTCGTGAAGACGATGAAGAAGAACCTGCCGGAGTACGACAAGCTCGCCACCGGCAACCCGATCTTCAAGGCCCGTATGCAGGACGTCGGGTACCTCGACCTGACCGGCTGCATGGCGCTCGGCGCGACAGGACCGATCCTGCGCTCCGCGGGCCTGCCGCACGACCTGCGCAAGACCGACCCGTACTGCGGCTACGAGACCTACGACTTCGAGGTCCCCACCGCCGACAGCTGCGACGCCTACGGCCGCTTCCTGGTGCGCCTGGACGAGATGCGCCAGTCGCTGCGGATCGTCGAGCAGTGCCTGGACCGCCTGGAGCCCGGCCCGGTCATGGTCGCCGACAAGAAGATCGCCTGGCCCGCCCAGCTCGCGCTCGGCCCGGACGGACTCGGCAACTCCCTCGACCACATCAAGAAGATCATGGGCACCTCCATGGAGTCCCTGATCCACCACTTCAAGCTGGTGACCGAGGGCTTCCGGGTTCCCGTCGGACAGACCTACGCGGCCGTCGAGTCGCCCAAGGGCGAGCTCGGCGTGCACGTCGTGAGCGACGGGGGCACCCGCCCCTACCGGGTCCACTTCCGCGACCCGTCCTTCACCAATCTCCAGGCCATGGCGGCGATGTGCGAGGGCGGCCAGGTCGCCGACGTCATCGTCGCCGTCGCATCCATCGACCCCGTGATGGGAGGCGTCGACCGGTGACCGAGACCACGCCGACGAGCCTGGGCATGCCCCAGCTGCCCGCGCCCGATTTCCCGGCCGAGGTCCGCGCCCGGCTCGAAGCGGACGCCAAGGAGGTCATCGCCCGCTACCCGGACAGCCGCTCCGCGCTGCTGCCCCTGCTGCACCTCGTGCAGTCGGAGGAGGGTCATGTCTCCCGCACCGGGATGCGCTTCTGCGCCGAGATGCTGGACCTCACGACCGCCGAGGTGACCGCCGTCGTCACCTTCTACACGATGTACCGGCGCAAGCCCTCCGGCGACTACCAGGTGGGCGTCTGCACCAACACCCTGTGCGCGGTGATGGGCGGGGACGCAATCTTCGACGAGCTCAAGCGCCACCTCGGTGTCGGCAACGACGAGACCACCACCGACGGCAAGGTGACTCTCGAACACATCGAGTGCAACGCCGCCTGCGACTTCGCGCCCGTGGTGATGGTCAACTGGGAGTTCTTCGACAACCAGACCCCCGAGTCGGCCAGGCAACTGGTCGACGACCTGCGCGCGGGCAGGCCGGTGGAGCCCACCCGAGGGGCTCCGCTGTGCACCTACAAGGAGACCGCCCGGATCCTGGCCGGCTTCCCCGACGAGCGCCCCGGCGCCGTCGCGGCGAGCGGCGGCGCGGGCCCGGCCTCCCTGACCGGTCTGCGCCTGGCGAAGGGCGAGACCCCGCAGCCGCGCGTGGTCCACCCGCGCGGCGAGGGCCCCCGCGACGAACCGCAGCCCGGCTCCGAGCACTTGAGTTCGCATGACGCACCGCAGCAGACCTCTGCGTCCGACCCCGCGCACCCGGCGGGCCCGGTCGACGAGGAGGGGGAGTGATGACCTTGGCAGCCGAACTGAGTGGGAACGGAAACGGAAGCAGCCCCGAAAAGCTGCTGGCACCCGTTCTGTCGGCCTTCTGGGACCAGCCCGAATCCTGGACCCTGGAGACCTACCGCCGGCACGACGGCTATGAGGGGCTGCGCAAGGCCCTGGCCATGTCGCCGGACGACCTCATCGCGTACGTGAAGGACTCCGGGCTGCGCGGCCGGGGCGGCGCGGGCTTCCCCACGGGCATGAAGTGGCAGTTCATCCCGCAGGGCGATGGCAAACCGCACTATCTAGTTGTCAACGCCGACGAGTCGGAGCCCGGGACCTGCAAGGACATCCCGCTCCTCTTCGCCAACCCGCATAGCCTCATCGAGGGCATTGTGATCGCCTGTTACGCGATCAGGTCGTCGCATGCGTTCATCTATCTGCGCGGGGAAGTCGTCCCCGTACTGCGGAGGCTGCACGAGGCGGTGCGGGAGGCCTACGCGGCCGGCTACCTCGGCAAGGACATCCTGGGCAGCGGTCTCGACCTCGAACTCACCGTGCACGCGGGCGCGGGCGCGTACATCTGCGGTGAGGAGACCGCCCTGCTGGACTCCTTGGAAGGCCGTCGCGGTCAGCCCCGGCTGCGTCCCCCCTTTCCTGCGGTCGCCGGTCTCTACGCGTGCCCCACTGTTGTCAATAACGTCGAGTCCATCGCCAGCGTTCCCGCGATCCTCACTCGCGGGAAAGACTGGTTCAAATCGATGGGAAGCGAGAAGTCGCCCGGCTTCACGCTGTATTCGCTCAGCGGGCACGTCGCCAACCCGGGGCAGTTCGAGGCCCCGCTCGGCATCACGCTGCGCCAGCTGCTCGACATGAGCGGCGGGATGCGCCCGGGCCACCGTCTCAAGTTCTGGACCCCGGGCGGCTCATCCACCCCGATGTTCACCGACGAGCACCTCGACGTCCCGCTGGACTACGAGGGCGTCGGCGCGGCCGGCTCGATGCTGGGCACCAAGGCGCTCCAGTGCTTCGACGAGACCACCTGCGTCGTACGGGCGGTCACCCGCTGGACCGAGTTCTACGCCCACGAGTCCTGCGGCAAGTGCACGCCCTGCCGCGAAGGCACCTACTGGCTCGTCCAGTTGCTCCGCGACATCGAGGCGGGCAAGGGCGCCATGGGCGACCTCGACAAGCTCAACGACATCGCCGACAACATCAACGGCAAGTCGTTCTGCGCGCTCGGCGACGGCGCCGCCGCGCCCATCTTCTCCTCGCTCAAGTACTTCCGCGCGGAGTACGAGCAGCACATCACGGGCCGGGGCTGCCCCTTCGACCCGGCCAAGTCGACCCTGTGGGCCGACACCCCGCACCGCACCACGGAGGTGAACGCATGACGGTGACGACTGGCGCTCCCTCCGGCGGCGGAGAGGCGGCGGTGCCGCCGGAGGACCTGGTCTCGCTGACCATCGACGGCATCGAGATCAGCGTCCCCAAGGGCACGCTGGTGATCCGGGCCGCCGAGAAGCTCGGCATCGAGATCCCCCGGTTCTGCGACCACCCGCTGCTCGACCCGGTCGGCGCCTGCCGCCAGTGCATCGTGGAGGTGGAGGGCCAGCGCAAGCCGATGGCGTCCTGCACCATCACCTGCACCGACGGCATGGTGGTCAAGTCGCAGCTGACGTCGCCGGTGGCCGAGAAGTCCCAGCGCGGGGTGATGGAGCTGCTGCTCATCAACCACCCGCTGGACTGCCCGGTCTGCGACAAGGGCGGCGAGTGCCCACTGCAGAACCAGGCCATGCAGGTCGGCGACCCCGACACCCGCTTCGAGGGCAAGAAGCGCACGTACGAGAAGCCGGTGGCGATCTCGACGCAGGTGCTGCTCGACCGCGAGCGGTGCGTGCTGTGTGCGCGGTGCACCCGCTTCTCCGAGCAGATCGCGGGCGACCCGATGATCGAGCTCCTGGAGCGCGGGGCGCTGGAGCAGGTCGGCACCGGAGAGGGCGACCCGTTCGATTCGTACTTCTCCGGCAACACCATCCAGATCTGCCCGGTCGGCGCGCTGACCTCGGCGGCGTACCGGTTCCGCTCGCGCCCCTTCGACCTGGTCTCCTCGCCGTCGGTGTGCGAGCACTGCGCGGGCGGCTGCGCCACCCGCACCGACCACCGGCGCGGCAAGGTCATGCGCCGCCTGGCGGCCAACGACCCCGAGGTCAACGAGGAATGGCTGTGCGACAAGGGCCGGTTCGGCTTCCGGTACGCACAGAAGCCGGACCGCCTGACCACCCCGCTGGTGCGCAACGCGGCCGGTGAGCTGGAGCCGGCCTCCTGGCCCGAGGCGCTGGAGGCGGCCGCGGCCGGCCTCACGGCGGCCAGGGGCCGGGCCGGGGTGCTCACCGGCGGACGGCTGACCGTCGAGGACGCCTACGCGTACGCCAAGTTCGCCCGGATCGCCCTCGACACCAACGACGTCGACTTCCGCGCGCGCGTGCACTCCGCAGAGGAGGCCGACTTCCTGGCGGCGAAGGTCGCCGGGCGCGGCCACCTCACCGGCGAGGGTGTCACGTACGCCTCGCTGGAGAAGGCGCCCGCGGTGCTGCTCGTCGGGTTCGAGGCGGAGGAGGAGGCGCCCGGCGTCTTCCTGCGGCTGCGCAAGGCCTGGCGCAAGCACGGCCAGCGCACCTTCTCACTCGCCACACACCTCACGCCGGGCCTGCGGAAGGCGGGCGGCACGCTGCTGCCCGCCGCGCCCGGCACCGAGACCGAGTGGCTCGACGCGCTGGCGGGCGGGGCCGGCCTGGACGGCGACGGTTCGGCCGCCTCCGAGGCCCTGCGGGCTACCGGTTCCGTCATCGTCGTCGGCGAGCGGCTGGCGGCCGTGCCGGGCGCGCTGAGCGCGGCCGTACGGGCCGCCGCCGCGACCGGCGCCGAGCTGGTGTGGATCCCGCGCCGGGCCGGCGAGCGGGGTGCGATCGAGGCGGGCGCCCTGGCGGCGCTGCTGCCCGGCGGGCGCCCGGCCACCGATCCACGCGCGCGTGAAGAGGTCGCCGCGGCCTGGGGCGTACGCGAACTGCCGCACCGCTTCGGGCGGGACACCGGCCAGATCGTGGAGGCCGCGGCCACCGGCGAGCTGGGCGCGCTGCTCGTCGCGGGCGTCGACCCGGCCGACCTGCCGGACCCGGTACGCGCGCGTGAAGCACTCGCCGGCGCCTTCGTGGTCTCACTGGAGCTGCGGCCGAGCGAGGTCACCGAGCGGGCGGACGTGGTCTTCCCGGTCGCGGCCGTCGCCGAGAAGTCCGGCTTCTTCCTCAACTGGGAGGGCCGGGCGCGGATGTTCGAGGCCGCGCTGAAGCCCGAGCAGGTGATCCGGCGTCTGGCGCCCGCCGACGCGCGCGTGCTGCACATGCTGGCGGACGCCATGGACGTGCACCTCGCGCTCCCCGACAACCGCGCCGCGCGCGCGGAGCTGCGGGGTCTGGGCCACTGGGGCGGACCACGCGCCACCGAGCCGCTGGAGACGGCGCATGTGCTGCCCCGGCCCGCCGAGGGCGAGGCGGTCCTCGCGGGCCACCGGCTGCTGCTCGACCTGGGCAGCCTCCAGGAGGGCGACGAGGCGCTGGCCGGGACCCGGCACGCGGCCCTCGCCCGGCTCTCGGCGGCCACGGCGGCCGAGACCGGCGTCAAGGACGGCGACCTGCTGGAGGTGAGCGGCCCCGCGGGCGCGGTCCGGCTGCCGCTGAAGGTCACCGAGATGCCCGACCGGGTGGTGTGGCTGCCGCTCAACTCGACCGGCACCGGCGTGTACGCGGACACGGGCGCGGTCCCGGGCCAGGTCGTCCGTATCGGCCCGGCGGCGCAGGACGCCGCCACCGCCGCACCGGAGGTGCAGCCGTGACCGACTACCCCGTCCGCCCCGCGGCACCGGGCGCCGCCGTCCACGTACCGGAGGTGCGAGCGTGACCCCGACCTTCCTCGCGGCCGAGGACCTCTCCCTGTTCGGCCGCGACCCCTGGTGGCTCATCGCCCTCAAGGCCGTGTTCTGCTTCGCGTTCCTGATGGTGACCGTGCTGTTCTCGATCGTCTGGGAACGCAAGGTCGTCGCCTGGATGCAGCTGCGCATCGGGCCCAACCGGCACGGCCCCTGGGGGATGCTCCAGTCCCTCGCCGACGGCATCAAGCTGATGCTCAAGGAAGACCTCGTCGTCAAGCGGGCCGACAAGGTCGTCTACGTCCTGGCCCCGATCATCGCCGCCATCCCGGCCTTCATGGCGATCGCCGTGATCCCCTTCGGGCCGTCCGGCAACGAGGTGTCGATCTTCGGCCACCGCACCACGATGCAGCTCACCGACCTGCCGATCGCGATGCTCTACATCCTCGCGTGCGCCTCGGTCGGCATCTACGGGATCGTGCTCGCGGGCTGGTCCTCCGGGTCGACGTACCCGCTGCTCGGCGGGCTCCGCTCGTGCGCGCAGATGATCTCGTACGAGATCGCGATGGGCGCCGCGTTCGCCTCGGTCTTCCTCTACTCGGGGTCGATGTCGACCTCGGAGATCGTCGCCCAGCAGCACGACCGCTGGTACATCGTGCTGCTGCCGGTCTCCTTCATCATCTACGTCGTCACCATGGTGGGCGAGACCAACCGCGCCCCCTTCGACATGCCCGAGTCCGAGGGCGACCTCGTCGGCGGCTTCAACACCGAGTACTCGTCGATCAAGTTCGCGCTGTTCATGCTGGCCGAGTACGTCAACATGGTCACCGTCTCGGCGGTGTCGACCACCCTGTTCCTGGGCGGCTGGCGGGCCCCGTGGCCCGTGTCCACCTTCTGGGAGGGCGCCAACCACGGCTGGTGGCCGATGCTCTGGTTCGTCATCAAGGTCCAGCTGCTGCTCTTCTTCTTCATCTGGCTGCGCGGCACGCTGCCCCGTGTCCGCTACGACCAGCTGATGAAGCTCGGCTGGAAGGTCCTCATCCCGGTCTCGGTCGTCTGGCTGATGCTGGTGGCGACCGTGCGCGCGCTGCGCAACGACGGCCACGACTTCTCCAAGATCGTGCTGTACGTCGGGGGCGCGGTCGTCGCGGTCCTGCTGATCTCGCTGGTCGCGGACGTCTTCCGGGGCCGCCAGGAGGAGTCGGCGGCCGAGGACGGGCCACCCGCGTTCGACCCGATGGCGGGCGGATTCCCGGTGCCACCGCTGCCCGGACAGACCCTTCCGCCGGTGCCGCGCCGACGCCCGAGGTACGAGCGGGAGTTGGTTGTCAGTGGTGGGTCCGATACTGAGAGTGACCGTGACGGAAGGGAGGACGAGGGTGTCTGAGTCATCGGAACCGGCGGAGACTTCGGGGGAGCCCGGGGCTTCGTCCGAGGCCAAGTTCCTGAACCCGGTGGCCGGCTTCGGCGTGACCTTCAAGGCCATGTTCAAGAAGCGGCTGACCGAGCAGTATCCGGAACAGCCAAAGACCACGGCCCCCCGATTCCACGGGCGCCACCAGCTCAACCGGCACCCGGACGGCCTGGAGAAGTGCGTCGGCTGCGAGCTGTGCGCCTGGGCCTGCCCGGCCGACGCGATCTACGTGGAGGGCGCGGACAACACGGCCGAGGAGCGCTACTCGCCGGGCGAGCGGTACGGAATCGTCTACCAGATCAACTACGCCCGCTGCATCCTGTGCGGGCTGTGCATCGAGGCGTGTCCCACGCGCGCGCTGACGATGACCAACGAGTTCGAACTGGCCGACAGCAGCCGCGCGAACCTCATCTACACCAAGGAGCAGCTGCTCGCCGGGCTCGAAGAGGGCATGGTCGACTCGCCGCACGCCATCTACCCGGGCATGACCGAGGGCGACTACTACCGGGGCCTGGTCACCGAGGCCGCGCCCGGCACGGTCCGCCAGGTCGCCGTCTCCAGGGGCGAGCAGCCCGCCGACGGGGAACAGTCCGAGGAGGTGGACGCATGATGCAGCTCGCCGTCTCCGCCACGACGACCTCCACCGGGGAGGCGTTCCAGTTCTGGGTGCTTGCCACCGTCGCCGTCATCGGCGCGCTGTGCACCGTACTGATGAAGAAGTCCGTGCACAGTGCGCTGTGCCTGGCCGGGACCATGATCATCCTGGCGGTCTTCTACCTCGCCAACGGGGCGTACTTCCTGGGCATCGTCCAGGTAGTCGTCTACACCGGCGCGATCATGATGCTCTTCCTCTTCGTGGTGATGCTGGTCGGTGTCACCGCCGCCGACTCGCTCAAGGAGACCATCAAGGGCCAGCGCATCTGGGCCGCGGTCTGCGGGATCGGCTTCGGGGTGCTCCTCATCGCGGGCATCTCCAACGCCTCCCTGAAGCACTTCGACGGACTGAAGCAGGCCAACGCGGGGGGGAACGTGGAGGGCCTGGCGGCCCTCATCTTCACCAAGTACGTGTTCGCCTTCGAAATCACCGGCGCCCTGCTGATCACCTCGGCGATCGGCGCGATGGTGCTCACGCACCGCGAGCGCACCGAGCGCGCCAAGACCCAGCGCGAGCTCTCCGAGCAGCGCGTCCGCGACGGCAAGCACCTGCCGCCCCTGCCGGCCCCGGGTGTCTACGCCCGGCACAACGCGGTGGACATCGCGGGCCTGCTGCCCGACGGCACCCCGTCCGAGCTCACCGTCAACCAGACACTGCGCGGCCGGGGCCAGATCCGCGACGTGTCCAGCGAGGCGCTGTCCGACCTGAAGGCGCTGGAGCAGCGCTCCGCCGAGCGGCTCGGCCGTGAAGAGGAGGCCGCGAAGTGAACCCCGTCAACTACCTGTACCTGTCCGCCCTGTTGTTCACCATCGGCGCGGCCGGCGTGCTCATCAGGCGGAACGCGATCGTGGTCTTCATGTGCGTCGAGCTGATGCTCAACGCCTGCAACCTCGCGTTCGTGGTCTTCTCCCGGATGCACGGCAACCTCGACGGCCAGATCATCGCCTTCTTCACGATGGTCGTCGCCGCGGCGGAAGTCGTCGTCGGGCTCGCGATCATCGTGTCGCTCTTCCGTTCCCGCCACTCGGCCTCGGTCGACGACGCCAGCCTGATGAAGCTGTAAGGGGTCGCTGAATCGTGGACAACCTGATTGCGCTGCTCATCGCGGCGCCTCTGCTAGGAGCGGCCGTCCTGCTGTGCGGCGGGCGGCGGCTCGACGCCGTCGGACACTGGCTGGGCACGCTGCTCGCCGCCGTGTCCTTCGGCCTCGGTGTGGCACTCTTCGCCGACATGCTCGGCCGCTCGGCCGACAACCGGGCGGTGCACAAGCACCTGTTCAGCTGGGTCCCGGTGGAGGGCTTCCAGGCCGACGTCGGCTTCCAGCTCGACCAGCTGTCGATGACCTTCGTCCTGTTGATCACCGGTGTGGGCACGCTGATCCACATCTACTCGATCGGCTACATGGAGCACGACGAGAACCGCCGCCGCTTCTTCGGCTATCTCAACCTGTTCCTGGCGGCGATGCTGCTCCTGGTCCTCGCCGACAACTACCTGCTCCTGTACGTCGGCTGGGAGGGCGTCGGTCTGGCGTCCTACCTGCTCATCGGCTTCTGGCAGCACAAGCCCAGCGCGGCGACGGCGGCCAAGAAGGCGTTCCTGGTGAACCGGGTCGGCGACATGGGCCTGTCCATCGCCATCATGGTCATGTTCACCACCTGGGGCTCGTTCGCCTTCTCGACGGTCTTCAACCAGGTCGGCGAAACCGGCTGGGGCCGCAACACCACGGTCGGCCTGATGCTGCTGCTCGCGGCCTGCGGCAAGTCGGCGCAGGTGCCGCTGCAGTCCTGGCTCGGTGACGCGATGGAGGGCCCGACCCCGGTCTCGGCCCTGATCCACGCGGCGACGATGGTGACCGCGGGCGTGTATCTGATCACCCGCTCCGGCGCCATCTTCAACCAGGTGCAGGACGTCCAGACGGTCGTGGTGATCGTCGGTGCGGTCACCCTGCTCTTCGGTGCGATCGTCGGTTGCGCGAAGGACGACATCAAGAAGGCCCTGGCGGGCTCGACCATGTCGCAGATCGGCTACATGATCCTCGCCACCGGCCTCGGCCCCATCGGCTACGCCTTCGCGATCATGCACCTGGTCACCCACGGCTTCTTCAAGGCCGGGCTCTTCCTCGGCGCGGGCTCCGTGATGCACGGGATGAACGACGAGGTCGACATGCGCAAGTACGGCGGCCTGCGCAAGTACATGCCGGTCACCTTCGTCACCTTCGGCCTCGGCTACCTCGCCATCATCGGCTTCCCGGGCCTGTCCGGCTTCTGGTCCAAGGACAAGATCATCGAGGCGGCGTTCGCCAAGGGCGGCACCGAGGGCTGGATCCTCGGCGCGGTCACCCTGCTCGGCGCGGCCATCACCGCGTACTACATGACGCGCGTGATGCTGATGACGTTCTTCGGCGAAGAGCGCTGGCGCAAGGCGCCGACCCCGTCGCCGGCGGAGCCGGGCGTGGAGCCCGCGGCCGAGACCCGGGGCGCACACGCCGAGCCGCACCCGCACGAGTCGCCCGGCACCATGACGATCCCGATGATCGTCCTGGCCTTCGGCTCGGTCCTGGCGGGCGGGCTCTTCAGCATCAACGAGGCGTTCGTGAAGTGGCTGGAGCCGGTCACGAGCTTCTCGCACGGCGACTCGCCGGTGAGCGCCGGCGTCGTCACCGCGGCCACCATCGTGGTGCTGCTGGTCGGCGTGGGCCTCGCCTGGGCGCAGTACGGCCGCAAGCCGGTCCCGGTCGTCGCCCCGCGCGGTTCGCTGCTCACCCGGGCCGCCCGCCGCGACCTGCTCCAGGACGACTTCAACCACGTGGTCCTGGTCCGCGGCGGCGAGCACCTCACCCGCTCGCTGGTGTACGTCGACCACACCCTGGTCGACGGAGTGGTCAACGGCACCGCAGCGGGGTTCGGCGGGCTCTCCGGCCGACTGCGCAAGCTGCAGAACGGCTTCGCCCGTTCGTACGCGGTCTCGATGTTCGGAGGTGCGGCGGTGCTCATCGCCGCCACCCTGCTGATGAGGGCGGTGTAAGGCATGTCGTTCCCCCTCCTTACCGCGACGGCGGCGCTCCCGGCGGTCGGCGCGATCGCCACCGCCGCCGTCCCGGCCGAGCGGCGGACCGCCGCCAAGTGGCTGGCGCTGCTGGTGTCGCTCGGCACACTGGTCCTGGGCGCCGTCCAGCTCGTACGGTTCGAACCGGGCGGTGACCGCTATCAGTTGACGGAGTCCCACTCCTGGATCAAGGACTTCGGTGTCCGCTACGAGCTGGGCGTGGACGGCATCGGGGTGGCGCTGATCGCGCTCACCGCCCTGCTGATCCCGTTCATCATCGTCGCGGGCTGGCACGACGCGGATCCTTCCCCAAGCTCTCAACTCCGTTCGAGCAGGGGAGGCCCCAAGGAGACCGAGAACTATCGTTGGCGGCCCACCCAGGGTTTCTTCGCCCTGATCCTCGCCGTCGAGGCGATGGTGGTGCTCTCCTTCGAGGCCACCGACGTCTTCCTCTTCTACATCCTGTTCGAAGCCATGCTGATCCCGATGTACTTCCTCATCGGCGGCTTCGGCGACCGCGCCCATGAGCACGGGGACGAGGCGGCGGCCACCCAACGGTCGTACGCGGCGGTCAAGTTCCTGCTCTACAACCTGGTCGGCGGCCTGATCATGCTGGCCGCGGTGATCGGGCTGTACGTGGTGGCCGGGACGTTCTCGCTGGACGAGATCGCGGCCGCGCGCGCGAACGGCTCGCTGGACATGGCGACCAACACCGAGCGGCTGCTGTTCCTCGGCTTCTTCTTCGCCTTCGCGGTGAAGGCCCCGCTCTGGCCGCTGCACACCTGGCTGCCGAACGCGATGGGCGAGGCCACGGCCCCGGTCGCCGTGCTGATCACGGCGGTCGTCGACAAGGTCGGCACCTTCGCGATGCTCCGCTTCTGCCTCCAGCTCTTCCCGGAGGCGTCGAAGTGGGCCACCCCGGTGATCATGGTCCTCGCCGTGATCAGCATCATCTACGGGGCGCTGCTCGCGGTCGGCCAGCGGGACATCAAGCGCCTGGTGGCGTACGCGTCGATCTCGCACTTCGGGTTCATCGTCATGGGCATCTTCGCGATGACCACCCAGGGCCAGTCCGGCGCCACGCTGTACATGGTCAACCACGGGATCTCGACGGCCGCGCTGATGCTGGTGGCCGGCTTCCTGATCTCGCGCCGCGGCTCGCGTCTGATCGCGGACTACGGCGGGGTGCAGAAGGTGGCCCCGCTGCTCGCGGGCACGTTCCTGGTGGGCGGTCTGGCGACCCTGTCGCTGCCGGGGCTCGCGCCCTTCGTCAGTGAGTTCCTGGTCCTGGTGGGCACGTTCAGCCGCTATCCGGCGATCGGCGTGATCGCCACGCTGGGCATCGTGCTTGCCGCGCTCTATGTGCTGGTGCTCTACCAGCGGACGATGACCGGCCCGGTCAAGGCCGAGGTGCAGGGCATGCCGGACCTCAAGGTCCGCGAGCTCCTGGTGGTCGCCCCGCTGATCGCGCTCCTGGTCTTCCTGGGGGTCTACCCGAAGCCGCTGACCGACATCGTCAACCCTGCGGTGCAGCACACCATGACAGACGTACACAAGAAGGACCCCAAGCCCGTGGTGGAGGCGGCCCAGTGAGCACAGCAGCAGCTGTCCACAGCCTGTGGACGACGGCGGCCGACGGCAAGGTGGACAAGATCCCCGCGCCGCACATCGAGTACGCACAGCTTTCGCCCACGCTGATCGTGATCGGCGCGGCGGTGGTGGGCGTGCTGATCGAGGCGTTCGTCCCGCGCAAGAGCCGTTACTACGCCCAGGTGTTCCTCTCCGTCGTCGCGCTCGCCGCCGCCTTCGCCGCGGTCGTCGGGCTCGCCGCCGACGGATACGGCACGACGAAGGCGCACATCGCGGCGATGGGCGCGGTGGCCGTCGACGGCCCGGCGCTCTTCCTCCAGGGCACCATTCTCCTCGCCTCGATCGTCGCGATCTTCACCTTCGCGGAGCGCCGCCTCGACCCCGACGTGCACGGCAACCGGGTCGACTCCTTCGCCGCGCAGGCCGCGTCCGTACCGGGAAGCGAGAGCGAGAAGGCCGCGGTCAAGGCCGGTTTCACGACCACCGAGGTCTTCCCGTTGGCGCTCTTCGCGATCTCCGGGATGCTGGTGTTCCCGGCGGCCAACGACCTGCTGACGCTCTTCGTGGCGCTGGAGGTCTTCTCCCTCCCGCTGTACCTGCTGTGTGCGCTGGCCCGCCGAAAGCGGCTGATGTCGCAGGAAGCGGCAGTGAAGTACTTCCTGCTCGGCGCCTTCTCGTCGGCGTTCCTGCTGTTCGGCATCGCGCTCCTGTACGGCTACGCGGGCTCGGTCCAGTACGCGACCATCGCGGACGTCGTCGACGGCACGGTCCAGACCGTGGACCCGGCGCTCGCGGGCACGATGGGCAACGACGCGCTGCTGCTGATCGGCGGCGCGATGCTCCTGATGGGGCTGCTGTTCAAGGTCGGCGCCGTGCCGTTCCACATGTGGACGCCGGACGTCTACCAGGGCGCGCCCACCCCGGTCACCGGCTTCATGGCGGCCGCCACCAAGGTCGCGGCCTTCGGCGCGCTGCTGCGGTTGCTGTACGTGGTGCTGCCCGGGATGCGGTGGGACTGGCGGCCGGTGATGTGGGGCGTCGCCATCGTCACGATGGTGGGCGGCGCGATCGTCGCGATCACCCAGACCGACATCAAGCGGCTCCTCGCGTACTCGTCGATCGCGCACGCGGGGTTCATCCTGGCGGGTGTCATCGCGACCAACGCGGACGGCATCTCGTCGGTGCTGTTCTACCTGGCGGCGTACTCGTTCGTGACGATCGGGGCGTTCGCGGTGGTCACGCTGGTGCGCGACGCGGGCGGCGAGGCGACGCACCTGTCCAAGTGGGCCGGGCTCGGGCGCCGATCGCCCCTGGTGGCGGCCGTGTTCGCGGTCTTCCTGCTCGCCTTCGCGGGCATCCCGCTGACGTCCGGCTTCACCGGGAAGTTCGCCGTGTTCAAGGCGGCGGCGGAGGGCGGCGCGGGCCCGCTGGTCGTGGTCGGTGTGATCTCGTCGGCGATCGCGGCGTTCTTCTACATCCGGGTGATCGTGCTGATGTTCTTCAGCGAGCCGAAGGCCGACGGGCCGACGGTGGCGGTCCCGTCGCCGCTGACGATGACGGCGATCGGCGTCGGTGTCGCGGTGACGCTGGTGCTGGGTGTGGCGCCGCAGTACTTCCTGGATCTGGCCAGTCAGGCGGGGGTGTTCGTGCGCTGACGCTCTGCGGAGGCGGTTCGGTTTGGCTGCGGGTCCGCTGTGGCTGGTCGCGCAGTTTCCCGCGCCCCTCAGGGGTGCATGGCCCTGGCACGTGTGGGTGGTGCCGGGGCTTTGCACTGCCCCCTGTGGATAACTTTTTACCGCCCCTGACCTTGGGTTTCTTGCCCGTACTGGGGAAATCTGGCACCGCCTCGGCCGGGCCTGTCGGCCCGGGCACCTATCGTGGCAGGGGTGGCGGAGTTACGAGGACGACGGGCGGGGACAGAGCGATGATCGGGACGGACGAGAAGGCTGCGGTGGGTGAGAGCGAGGCGCTGCGGACGCTGAACCGGGTCTTCGGCTACGAGACCTTCCGCGGTGACCAGGGTGCGGTCATCGAGCACGTGGTGGCCGGCGGGGACGCCGTGGTGCTCATGCCGACGGGCGCCGGAAAGTCGCTCTGCTACCAGATCCCGGCCCTGGTCAGACCGGGTACGGGCGTCGTCGTCTCGCCGCTGATCGCCCTGATGCAGGACCAGGTGGACGCCCTGCGGGCGCTCGGTGTGCGGGCCGGGTTCATCAACTCCACCCAGGACTTCGACGAGCGCCGCACGGTGGAGGCGGAGCTCCTCGCGGGCGAGCTCGACCTGCTGTATCTGGCCCCCGAGCGGCTGCGCGTGGAGGCAACGCTCGACCTGCTCTCGCGGGCCAAGATCTCGGTCTTCGCGATCGACGAGGCGCACTGTGTGGCGCAGTGGGGCCACGACTTCCGCCCGGACTACCTGGCGCTCTCGCTGCTGGGGGAGCGCTGGCCGGACGTGCCGCGCATCGCGCTGACGGCGACGGCGACGCGGGTCACCCACCGGGAGATCACCGACCGCCTGGCGATGCCGCACGCGCGCCACTTCGAGGCGAGCTTCGACCGGCCGAACATCCAGTACCGGATCGTGCCGAAGAACGACCCCAAGAAGCAGCTCCTGACCTTCCTGAAGGAGGAGCACGACGGGGACGCGGGCATCGTCTACTGCCTCTCGCGCGCCTCCGTGGACAAGACCGCGCAGTACCTGAGCGACAACGGGGTGGCGGCGGTGCCGTACCACGCGGGGCTCGACGCGGGCACGCGCGCGCGGCACCAGTCCCGCTTCCTGCGGGAGGACGGGCTGGTCGTGGTGGCGACCATCGCGTTCGGCATGGGCATCGACAAGCCGGACGTCCGGTTCGTGGCCCATCTGGACCTGCCCAAGTCGGTCGAGGGCTACTACCAGGAGACGGGCCGCGCGGGCCGCGACGGCCTGCCGTCCACGGCGTGGATGGCGTACGGCCTGCAGGACGTGGTCCAGCAGCGCAAGCTCATCCAGAGCGGCGAGGGCGACGAGGCGTTCCGGCGCCGGGCGGCCGCGCATCTGGACTCGATGCTGGCGCTCTGCGAGACGGCCGGGTGCCGCCGCGCCCAGCTCCTCGGCTACTTCGGCCAGGAGGCCCCGGCCGACCGCTGCGGCAACTGCGACACGTGTCTGAACCCGCCCGAGACCTGGGACGGCACGGTGGCCGCGCAGAAGGCGCTGTCCACCGTCGTACGGCTGGAGCGGGAACGGCGCCAGAAGTTCGGGGCGGGCCAGATCATCGACATCCTGCTCGGCCGCAAGACGGCGAAGGTGATCCAGTTCGACCACGACGCGCTGTCGGTGTTCGGTATCGGCGAGGACCTCTCCGAGGCGCAGTGGCGGGGCGTGGTGCGGCAGTTGCTCGCCCAGGGCCTGCTGGCGGTGGAGGGCGAGTACGGGACGCTGGTCCTGACGGAGACCAGCGGCGAGGTCCTCGGGCGCCGGCGCGAGGTCAGGTTCCGCTCGGAACCGGCGAAGCCGGAGCGCGCGCCCCGCGCACGGGGTGCGGCCAAGGCGAAGGCGGCCCCGGCCGACTTCCCGGAGGAGGCGGCCCCGCTCTTCGAGGCGCTGCGCGCGTGGCGGGCCGCGCAGGCCCGCGAGCAGGGCGTCCCGGCGTATGTGATCTTCCACGACGCGACCCTGCGGGAGATCGCCGTCGCCCGCCCCGGCTCGGTGGAGGAGCTGGGCACGATCGCCGGGGTGGGCGAGAAGAAGCTGGCGACGTACGGGGAGGGTGTGCTGGAGGCGCTGGGGGAGCAGGAGTAGCCGCGGGGGGGGGCGGGGGGGGGCCCCCCCCCCCCCCCCCGCCCCCCCCCCCCCCCCCCTTCCCCCCCCCCCCCCCCCCCCCCCCCCCCCCCCCACGCCCGTCAGGCCTCCACGATCCGGCCGGTGACCTCGCCGAGACCCACCCGGACCCCGTCCGGCCCCGGGGCCCACGCCGTCATCGTGACGACGTCGCCGTCCTCCAGGAACGTGCGCTTGCCGGTGGGGAGTTCCATCGGCTCCGTACCGTTCCAGGTCAGCTCCAGGAACGAGCCGCGCTGGTCGCGCTCGGGGCCGCTGACGGTCCCCGAGCCGTACACGTCGCCCGTCCGCAGCGACGCGCCGTTCACCGTCATGTGGGCGAGCTGCTGGGCGGCCGTCCAGTACATGCCCGCGAACGGCGGCTCGGCCACCAGCTGCCCGTTGAGCGCGACGGCGATGCGGATGTCGAAGCCGCCCGGCACCTCGGCGTCCGCGTCGTCGAGGTAGGGCAGCAGCGGGAAGTCCCGCGCGGGCGGGGCCACCCGCGCGGCCGTCAGCGCCTCCAGCGGAGTGACCCACGCCGAGACCGACGTGGCGAAGGACTTGCCCAGGAACGGGCCGAGCGGCACGTACTCCCACGCCTGGATGTCCCGCGCCGACCAGTCGTTCAGCAGGAAGAGGCCGAAGACGTGGTCCTCGAAGGAGGCCAGGTCCACCGGCCGGCCGAGGGCGGACGGGGTGCCCACCACGAAGCCCACCTCCGCCTCGATGTCCAGCTTCACCGAGGGGCCGAACACCGGCGCCGGGTCGGTGGGCGCCTTGCGCTGCCCGTGCGGGCGCGCCACGTCCGTACCGGAGACCACGATCGTGCCGGACCGGCCGTGGTAACCGATCGGCAGGTGCTTCCAGTTGGGGGTGAGCGCGTCCCCGTCCGGCCGGAAGATCCGGCCCACATTGGTGGCGTGGTGCTCGCTCGCGTAGAAGTCGACGTAGTCCGAGACCTCGTACGGCAGATGCAGGGTGACCGTGTCCAGCGGGTGCAGCAGGGGCTCTATGTCGGGCCGGTGCGCGGGGACGGTGACCCACGCCGTGAGCGCGCGCCGTACATCGCGCCAGGCCGTGCGCCCGGCCGCGAGCAGCGGGTTCAGCGAAGGCCGGGCGAGCAGTGCCGCGTACGGGGAGCCGAGTGCGTGCGCGGCGGCTCCCGCGTCCAGGACGTGATCGCCGATGCGGACGCCGACGCGGCGGTGCTCGGGCGCGTCGGGCGTGGAGAAGACGCCGTACGGAAGGTTGTGCGGGCCGAAGGGGTCGCCCTCGGCCAGGTCGAGCGGGCTCTGCTCGGACATCTGTGCCTGCCTCGCTTTCCACGGGTGTGGAGGACACGTTACGTCGGCGATGGTTGCGTAGGCAGTGCCTAAAGAGTTCGTAATGTCCGGAAACTTCCCGTCCGGAGGGGGAGATTCCCCCTTACCGTCCTTGCCGGGACACGAACGCGGCGAGGGGGCCGTGCGTCCTGAGGGGGGACTGGTGTCGAGCAGTAATGCCCTGTTCACGGCCGACCGGACCGTGCCCGCACTGATCGTGAAGATCGGGAGCTATCCGCTGCACCACGGCGGCGTCGGCGCCATCCGCAGCCTCGGCAGACTCGGCGTGCCGATGTACGCGATCACCGAGGACCGCTGGACACCCGCGGCGCGCTCCCGCTATCTGCGCCACGCCTTCGCCTGGCCCACCACCGGTCGCGAGGACCCGGACGCCCTGGTCGACGGGCTGCTGCGGATCGGGCGGCGGATCGGCCGGCCGACCGTCCTCGTGCCGACCGACGAGGAGGCGGCGGTGCTGATCGCCGAGCATCAGAAGGAGCTCGACGGGCACTTCCTCTTCCCGCCCGTGGCCCCCGAGTTGCCCCGCAGGCTGGCCAGCAAGCGCGGACTGCACGAGCTGTGCGTCGAGCACGGGGTGCCCTCGCCCGCGGCCGCCTTCCCCGACACGTACGACGACATCGAGGACTTCGCCCGGCACGCCCGCTTCCCGCTGGTCGCCAAGAACCGCGAGGCGTTCGTCCGGCGCGAGCGGCCCGCGGTGCGCGGCACCACCCGCGTGGAGAGCGCCGCGCACCTGCTCGCCCTCGCCCGCGAGTGGGGCGAACGGCCGGGGGTGATCCTCCAGGAGTACCTGCCGCGCGAGGAGGCCGAGGACTGGATCGTCCACGCCTACTTCGACGAGAACGCGACGCCGCTGGCGATGTTCACCGGCGTCAAGGTCCGCTCCTGGCCGCCGCACGCGGGGATGACCGCCACCGCGTACGTCGTCGACAACCCCGAACTCGCGCTGTTGGCCGAGCAGTTCGTGAAGCGGATCGGCTTCAGCGGGATCGTCGACCTCGACCTGCGCTTCGACCGGCGCGACGGCCGGTACAAGCTGCTCGACTTCAACCCGCGGATGGGCGCTCAGTTCCGCCTCTTCGAGAGCGAGGCGGGCATCGACGTCGTCCGCGCCCAGCATCTGCACCTGACCGGCCGCGCGGTCCCCGAGGGCGAACAGCGGGCGGGGCGGCGCTATGTAGTGGAGAACATCGACCTGCCCGCGCTGCTCGCCTACCGGCGCAGCGGCTACACCACCCCGCACGCGCCCGCGCGCCCCCGTGGCACCGAGCTGGCGTGGCTCGCCCGGGACGACCCGAGGCCGTTCTTCACCATGCTCGCCCGCTTCGTACGACCGGGGGCCGAGCACCTTTACCAGCTGTGGCGGAGCTCCCGCCGCGCGATCGCCGAGTAGCCCGGCGGGACCAGCGGAACAGGCACGGCCAGCACTTGCGCGTACCACCCTGGGGAGGGGACCTTCACGTGATTCGTCCGGTAGCTGTCATCGGGGCGGGGCCCTACGGTCTGTCCACCGCCGCGCATCTGCGCGGGCGCGGCCTCCCGGTCCGCGTCTTCGGCTCGCCCATGGTGAGCTGGCGCGCGCACATGCCCGCGGGCATGGTCCTGAAGTCGACGCCGTCCGCCTCCAGCATCGACGCGCCCCAACCCGGCCACACCCTGGTCGACTTCTGCGCCGACACCGGGATCCGGCGGTACGAGTCCGACTGGGACCTCATCGCGGTGGAGGACTTCGCGGCGTACGGGCAGTGGTTCGCCCAGAAGCTGCTGCCCGATCTGGAGGACGTACGGGTGGTCTCCGTGGACCGCACCCGGGCGGGCCACTTCGAGCTGAAGCTGGACTCCGGCGAGGCCTTCGAGGCGCGCGCGGTGGTGGTCGCGACCGGGCTCGCCGGACTGGCCCGGATGCCGCGCGAGCTGGCCGCCGTGGTCCCCGACGGCCCCTCCGTCACCGGCCTCGTCTCGCACGCCTCGCAGCACGCCGACCTCTCCCGCTTCGCCGGGCGCGAGGTGCTGGTCGTGGGCGCCGGCCAGTCGGCCATCGAGAGCGCGGTGCTGATGGCGGAGGCGGGCGCGAGCGTACGGATCGTGGCGCGCCGGACCGGGGCCGTCCGCTTCGGCGCCGCGCCCGACCAGCAGCCTCGGCTCAGCCCCGACTCGCCGTTCGGCCGCGCCTGGTCGCTGTACGCGTTCTCGTACCACGCCACCCACTTCCGCCACTTGCCCGCGCCCACCCGGCACTACCTGGTGCGCAGGGTGCTGGGCCCGCTGGGCGCGTGGTGGCTGCGCGACCGGTTCACCGGCAGGGTCGCGGTGACCGACGGCCGCCGCGTGGTCCGCGCGCGCGTCGAGTCCGGCCGCCCGGTCCTGACGCTGAGCGGCGCCGCCGGCGCCCAGCGCGAACTGGCCGCCGACCACGTGCTGGCGGCGACCGGCTACCGCATGGACGTCGCCGCCCTCGACTACCTCGGCCCGGGCGTGCGCACCCAGCTGTCCACCTCGCGGGGCGCGCCGGTCCTGGACGCCGGGTACCGGTCGACGGTGCCCGGCCTGTACTTCACGGGGCTGCCGGCCGCGTCGTCGTTCGGGCCGGTGATGCGGTTCGTGTGCGGTACGGAGTACGCCTCGCCCCGGCTCGCGGCGTCGGTGGCGGCGGGCGGCTGAAGCGGCCGGGGCGCCGCGTCAGCCCGCCGTCCGGGGGATGCGCTTCTCCCACGTCCGGTGGAAGACGACCTCCCCGCCGTCCCGGCACACCACCTCGTCCGAGGTGAGGAAGTCCGCCGCGTCGCAGGCGATCTCGGACCGCGTGGTGATCGTGACGTCCCAGGCCAGCTCCGGCCGGTGCAGCCGGATCGTCCAGTCCGAGCGGGTGCGCGCGGACTGGGGGTCCGCCTCGTCGATCGTGTACGTCTCCAGGGCGTCCTCGGTGAACTCCAGGCCGTCGGGGTGGACCCGCGTACCGCCGCGGCGCGGGTCCACTTCCAGGCGCCACTCGCCCTTGGCGACGTCGCGGACGACGAGGCGCTCCGGGCGGGGCTCGTCCAGCGAGGCGGGGGAGACCGCACCGAGGGGCGCCGACTGCTCGGGCTCCCCGAAGGCGATCGCGTCGGCCGTCCGCTCCCGGACCGGCAGGCTCAGAGAGCTGCCCTCCGGGTCGATCGTGAAGCCCACCGAGTCCGCCTGCGGCCAGATCCACGGCCAGTACGCGGAGGAGACCGCGAGGCGGACGTGGTGGCCCGGTGGGAAGCTGTGGCCGATGCCGTTGAGGAGAAACGTCACGTCCTGGGTGGCGCCCAGCGGCCAGGCGTCCGCGCGGTCCCGGCTCTCGCGCGCGGACAGATTGAGCGCGCCCCGGGTGACCAGCGTGGACGAGCCGTCCGGCGCCACGTCGCAGAGCCGCGCGATCGCCTGCCCGAACGGGACGTCCATGCGCAGCCGCAGCGTCACCTGCGGGCGCCCGAGGATCTCAAGGGGCGGCCCGTCGTCCGGCACCGCGAAGTCGAACGCCGCCGAGTACGCGTCCTCGGCGCGCTGGTCCGGCGGCAGGTCGCCTTCGTTGCCGAAGGGGAAGAAGCGGCCCGCGTCCAGGCCGGTGTGCTGCGGCGAGTCGACCCGGACCGGGGCGCCCCCGAGCGCGTACGGGACGGGGGTGACGTGCGGCGAGGGCCACGCCGGGTCGCCGACCCAGCGGCCGGGCAACTCCTCGTACACCGTGGCGGGCCGGTGCGACTCGCTGATCCAGGAGCGCAGCAGCGGCTCCTCCATGGCCCCGCTGTCCTTGCCCTTGAGCCAGTGGTCCCACCAGCGCAGCGTCTCCTGGAGGAAGCCGATGGCAGGCCCCGGCGGCAGCCCCCGGTCGGGGTACTCGTGCGACCACGGCCCGATCAGCCCGCGCACCCGGTCGGCGGGCAGGTGCTCCACCAGCCGGAGCACGGTGTCCCGGTACGGGTCGTGCCAGCCGCCCACCGCGAGCACCGCGGCGCCGATCGCCCCGTAGTCCTCGCGGACGCTGCCGTGCTTCCAGTAGTCGTCGCGGGTCTGGTGCGCCAGCCAGGTGTGGATGTAGGGCTCCATGGACTCCAGGCGCGTCAGCCACATGTCCCGCCACTGGTCGCCGACGTACGCGGGGTCCGGCGGGCGCGCCGTGAACGCCAGCATCGTCGCCGCCCAGGCGTGCATGCCCACGGCGAGGACGGAACCTCCCATGTAGTGCACGTCGTTGTCATAGCGGTCGTCCGACGAGCAGACCGTGACGACCGCCTTGAGCGGCTCGGGCGCGAGGGCCGCGATCTGAAGGGAGTTGAAGCCGCCCCAGGAGATCCCGAACATGCCGACCTTGCCGTCGCACCAGGGCTGCGCGGCGAGCCACTCGACGACCGCGACCCCGTCCGCGAGCTCCCGCGCGTCGTACTCGTCGCCCGGCAGGCCCTCGCTGTTGCCGTGCCCGCGCACATCGACGCGCACGGAGGCGTAGCCGTGCCCCGCGTACCAGGGATGGCGCTGCCAGTCGCGCGGCGCGGTCCAGTCGGTCAGCCGGTACGGCAGGTATTCGAGCAGCGCCGGTACGGGCTCGTCGGTCACCGGGCGCCAGATCCGGGCGTAGAGGAGCGTCCCGTCGGGGAGCGGAATGCGCACGTCCACTCGGGTGGTCTCGTACGGGAAGTCGGTTCGGATCCGCATGGCAGCCTCGCAGGACCTCAGTGGACGGGGTGCATGGTGCGCTTGGGCCAGGGCGCGGCCGCGATCACCGCGAGGCCGGGGGCCACCGCGATCGCGCCGTTGACGCCGAAGTGGGCGGCGTTGGAGACCTTTCCGCAGGTGCGGTAGGGCTTGCCCGCCAACGAGGCCGCATTCGGCTTGAGCAGGCCCGTACCGGCGCTGATCAGGCCGAGTCCGGCCCAGGTCGCCGCCTGGGCGGGGACGGCCATCGTGTAGTGGCCGCAGGCGATCAGGACGCCGCCGTACAGGACCGCGCGGTACGAGCCGAGGATGCGGTCCGCGAGCCGGCCGCCCGCGACCGGGACGGGATGGACGAGCGTTCCGTACGCCGCCGAGACCGAGGCCGCCGTGGCCGCGTCCAGGCACATGCCGCCGTGCGCCACGGGGTCGCCGAAGTAGAGGACCGGGATCGCCTGCATCCCCAGGAAGGAGAACCGCTCCCACACCTCCGGGCCGGAGAGCGTCAGCAACCCCTCCGGGTGGCCGAGGAAGGCGTGGTCGTCCCGGGGCGGCGGCCGCTCGGCGCCGGGGTCGGTCGCGGTGTCGGTGATCGTTCCGGACAAAAGGCCTACTCCTGATCGTATGAGCTGATCACGAACATACCGGGGTCCATCGGGCTGTGCGCGAGGGGTGACGGGAAGGCGCCAGCGGTGATCGAACAGCGACCGGATACGCTGACTTGAGTGAAGGCAGCGACACATCGACAATCCGTGTGATCGTCAGCAGACAGGAGTACCCCTCGTGACCGTCGTCGGGCCGTTCGGGCTGAGCGTGCGGGACCAGGCTCTTGAAGCCGATGTCCAGACCGGATTGGCGGCAGTCGAGGCGGGCCTGCTCGACGCCACCAAGAGCGAGGTCCCCTTCATCACGGAGGCCGCGCAGCACCTCGTGCGCGCGGGCGGCAAACGCTTCCGGCCACTGCTCGTGATGCTCTCCGCGCAGTTCGGCGACCCCTACGCGCCGGGTGTCGTGCCCTCGGCGGTGGTGGTCGAGCTCACGCATCTGGCGACGCTCTACCACGACGACGTCATGGACGAGGCCGAGGTGCGGCGCGGGGTGCCCAGCGCCAACGTCCGCTGGGGCAACTCGGTCGCGGTCCTCACCGGCGACTTCCTGTTCGCCCGCGCCTCGCACATACTGGCCGACCTGGGCCCGGAGGCCGTGCGCATCCAGGCCGAGGCGTTCGAACGGCTGGTCACCGGCCAGATCCTGGAGACCGCCGGTCCGCGCGACGGCCGCGACCCGGTGGACCACTACCTCGACGTGCTCGCGGGCAAGACCGGCTCGCTGGTGGCCGTCTCCGGCCGGTTCGGCGCGATGATGTCGGGGGCCGACGAGTCGGTCGTCGACATCCTCACGCAGTACGGCGAGCGGCTCGGCACCGCGTTCCAGCTGGCCGACGACGTCCTGGACATCGCCAGCGACTCGCACGAGTCCGGCAAGACCCCCGGCACCGACCTGCGTGAGGGCATCCCGACGCTGCCGGTCCTGCACCTGCGGGCGCACGCCGCCCAGCACGGCCGCCCGGAGGACCTGGAGCTCGTCGCGCTGCTCGACGGCGACCTGACGGACGACGCCCGGCACGCCGAGGCGCTGCGCCGGCTGCGGGTGCACCCGGCGCTCGAACAGGCCCGCAGGGACACCGTGCGGTACGCGGAGGAGGCCCGCGCCACGCTGGCGCCGCTGCCGGGGTGCTACGCGAAGTCGGCTCTGGAGGAGCTGTGCGACGCGGTGGTGCACCGGGCGGGCTAGGAGCCGTCTCCGCCGGTCCCGGTACCCGTCCGGTTCCTGTTCCGGTACTCGTTACGGGTACCCGTTCCTAGTAGCCGGAGCCGCCCGGCGGTGTCATGACGCCGCCCGAGGTCGTGCCTCCGCCCGTGTCGGCCGTGGCCTTCGCCCCGGTCGGGGTGATCGCGAACCAGGTGCCGCCGGCGCCCTGCCCGTACGCCTCGCGAGGCCCGTCATCCTTGGCGTACCGGTAGAGCGGCCAGCCCGCGAGGGTCAGCTGGGCGCTGCCGTCCGGGCGGGTGACCTTGCCGACCAGGGCCTTGTCGATGCCCTTGACGGTCAGCGCGTCGGTGGCGGGGGCCGGGGGCCAGATCGCGGCGCAGGCGGCCAGACAGTTCGAGTGGGACGGCTTCGCGGTGTCCTCGTCGAAGCGGTACAGGACGTATCCGTTGCTGTCGGTGACGACCGTGCCTACCTTGTCGACGTCGGCGGCGCTGAGGGTGGGGGCGGCCGGATTCGGGGTCGCGGGGGCCGTCGTGGTGGTCGACGGCTTCTCGGTCTTGCTGCTGCTGTTGCTGCTTCCGCACCCCGTGGCGGCCAGCGCGAGGACGGCTGTCCCGGCGGCAGCGCCGACGGCGATGCGGTGGACGGTGAGCATGGCGATCCCCTTTTGTGGTGCCGGTTGCTCTCACTCAGGTGTACGGATTCCGGCCCAAAGCGACTCGAACACCCGATCTGGCAATAGTGTGACCCAGGTCACACTATTGGATGCCTGGTGACGCTGCGCAAACGGTGGCATAGCTGGCGGAGCAATGTGCACCGCGAGGAGGGGAGCGGTTCGCGGATGCCGCCGCCGTGGGGGCGGGCGGCGGTGGCGGTGTCTCGGCGTACGGGCAGCTCCTGAAGGCGGCTCAGTCCGGAGCGCGCCGAGGGTCGTTGGCGGTGGTGGGAGGCAATCCCGCCTGGCCTCGGCGGAGTTGGCGCTTCTGACAGGTACGCGACGTACAACCCCTACTGGTCGGGGGAGGTCTCGCGTGCCGTTGTCATCCCAGAGAGGTACACGAGGTTGCTCCCGAGGGGTGACGCCTGACGGCGGCTGATTTGGTCAGATTGAGAACACCACTCCTGACCAATTCGGGTGAGAATGGCGGCGCGGGGTGGACAGAGCGCAGCACTACGGACGGACGCCGCCGACCACGGAGGTAAGGCACACATGGCACCGAACGACAGCGCACACACCACCGAGGAGGCCAGGGACCTCGTCGCGGGCCGCCGCAAGGCCGCCCGGTATCTGGTCCCGGTCGCGGTGGCGGGGGTGGCGGCCGCGACCATCGGGCTGGTCCCGGCGCTCGCGGATTCAGGTGACCCCGATCTGCCGAAGATCAGCGCACAGCAGCTCATCGAGAAGATCGCCGCGTCGGACGCCCAGCAGCTCTCCGGCACGGTGAAGATCAAGACGGACCTGGGTCTGCCGTCCTTCGGCGGCCTCGGCTCGTTCGCCCCCAAGGGGGGCGCGGGCAAGGGCGGCTCGTCCGCCTCGCCCGACAGCAAGCTGATGGAGCTCGCCTCCGGCTCGCACACCCTGCGGGTCGCGGCCGACGGCCCGGACAAGCAGAAGCTGTCGGTGCTCGACAACGCGTCGGAGTACAGCGTCATCCACACCGGGGACGACGTGTGGGCGTACGACAGCGCCTCGAACGAGGTGTACCACTCGAAGCGGGCCGGCGACGGCAAGAAGGAGCTCGGGGGCGACGCGGCCAAGCGCCACGGCCGCTCGGGCAAGGCCCCGGATGCCCTGCCGACCACGCCCAAGGCGATGGCCGAGCAGGCCCTGAAGGCGGTCGACCCGACCACCTCGGTCACCGTCGACGGCACGTCCCACGTGGCGGGCCGGGACGCCTACCAGCTGGTGATCAAGCCGAAGCAGTCCGGCTCGACCATCGGCGCGATCCGGATCGCGGTGGACGCGAAGAACGGGGTGCCGCTGAAGTTCACGCTCGCGCCGTCCGGCGGGGGCAAGGCCGTGATCGACGCGGGCTTCACCAAGGTCGACTTCGGCAAGCCGTCCGCCTCGACGTTCGACTTCACCCCGCCCAAGGGGGCGAAGGTCACCCAGGACGACGGCAAGGCGCACGCGGGCCGGGGCGACAAGGGGTTCAAGGGCTCCGGCAGCGAGTTCAAGGGTCTCAACGTCATCGGGAAGGGCTGGAACTCCATCGCCCGCCTCGACGTTCCAGGAGGTAAGGGCATCCCGACCGCACCTTCCGGCAAGGGCGGCAAGGGCGATGTCCCGCCGGAGGCCCGGAAGTTCCTCGACTCCCTGGGCGACAAGGTCACGGGCAGGTTCGGCTCGGGCACGGTCTACAAGACCCGCCTGGTCAACGCGCTGGTGACGGACGACGGCAAGGTGTTCGTGGGCGCGGTCAACAAGGACGCGCTGGTGAACGCGGCGAACGCGGCGAAGTAGTCAGGGGGAGGGGGGACCCGGGTCCCCCCTCGCAACCCCCTGAAATCTCAGCGCTGACCGGCCGAGGGGGCCGGGGCCAAGCACCAGTTACGGGAAGGGGCGGGGTGGGGAACTCTCCATCGGTGATCGAGACCCACGGTCTCAGCAAGCGCTACCGCGGCGGCCAACTCGCCGTGGACGGCCTGGACCTCACCGTCCCCAGCGGCAGCATCTTCGGCTTCCTCGGCCCCAACGGCTCGGGCAAGACGACCACCATCCGCATGCTGATGGGCCTGATCGAGCCGACCTCCGGCACGACCCGAGTCCTCGGCAGCCCCATGCCCCGCGCGGGGCGCACGGTCCTGCCGCAGGTGGGCGCCCTGATCGAGGGCCCAGCGCTGTACGGATTCCTGTCCGGCCGCGACAACCTCGTACGGTACGACTCGGCCGACCCGACCGCCGACCCCCGCACCCGCGCGAGCCGGGTCGCCCACGCCCTGGAGCGGGTCGGGCTCGCCGCTGCCTCCGGCAAGAAGGCGCGGGCGTACTCGCTGGGCATGAAGCAGCGGCTCGGGCTCGCGTCCGCTCTGCTCCAGCCGCGCAAGCTGCTGGTCCTGGACGAGCCCACCAACGGCCTCGACCCGCAGGGCATGCGGGAGATCCGCGCCCTGGTGCGGGAGCTCGCCGCCGACGGCACGACGGTCTTCCTCTCCTCGCACCTGCTGGACGAGATCGAGCAGGTCTGTACGCACGCGGCGGTGATGACCCAGGGCCGTCTGGTCGTCCAGGGCGAGGTCGCCGAGCTCTCGGCGGGCAACCGGGGCCGGCTCGCCGTCACCACCCCGGACCCGGCCGACGCGGCCCGGCTGCTCAAGGAGCGCGGGGTCGCGGACGTGACCGTGGACGGAGACCGCGTGACGGGCGAAGTCCCGCCGGACGACGTGGAACTGGCGGAGCTCAATGCCGCGCTGGTGCACGGCGGCGTACGGGTGAGGGCCTTCGGGGTCGAACGGGCCTCGCTGGAGGACGCGTTCGTGGCACTGACGGGGGAGGGGTTCGATGTCGCGGGCTGAGGTGAACGCAACGGAGGACGTGCCCACGTCGGCGCCCCCGCCGGGCCCGGACGCGGCACGGACCGCAGAGGCACGGTCCGCCACGGAGGCGGAGACGGCCGAGGCCGCGCAGGCCACAGAGGCCCAGGCCGCCCCCGACGCGGCACAGACCACAGAGGCCGGGTCCGCCACAGGGGTGGAGACGGCGGCGGCCACAGAGGCCCAGGCCGCTCCTGACAGGCCGGGCTCCGGGGGCCGGCGGCCCAGCCCCCTCTGGGCGCTCGGGCTCTTCCGGTCCGAGCTGGTCACCGTCGTGCGGCGGTGGCGCACCCTCGCGCTGCTCGGGGTGCTCGCGGCCGTCCCGGTCCTGATCGGCATCGCCGTGAAGATCGAGACGAGCGACGGCGGCACGGCCGGCCCCAGCGGCGGTGACGGCCCGGCCTTCATCTCGCAGGTCACCAACAACGGGCTCTTCCTCGTCTTCGCGGGACTCGCCGCGACCCTCCCCGTCTTCCTGCCGATGGCGATCGGCGTGGTCGCGGGCGACGCGATAGCGGGCGAGGCCAACAGCGGCACCCTGCGCTACCTCCTGGTCGCCCCGGCCGGGCGGACCAGGCTGCTCCTCGCCAAGTACGCGTCGGTGCTCGCGTTCTGCCTGCTGGCGACCCTGGTCGTGGCGGCGTCCGCGCTCGCCGTGGGCGCGCTGCTCTTCCCGCTCGGCGAGGTCACGACCATCTCCGGCACGCAGATAACGTTCGCGGACGGACTGGTACGCGCGCTCGCGATCGCCGGGGTGGTGGCCCTGTCGCTGACCGGCGTGGCCGCGCTCGGCCTGTTCATCTCCACCCTCACCGGCAGCGGCGTCGCGGCGATGGCGGCGACGGTCGGCCTGCTGATCACCGTGCAGATCCTGGACCAGATCCCCCAGCTGCACGCGATACACCCGTATCTGTTCCCGCACTACTGGCTGTCCTTCGCGGACCTGCTGCGGGTGCCGGTCTACTGGGACCAGCTGGTGAAGAACCTGGAGCTGCAGGCGCTGTACGTGGCGGTGTTCGGCTCGGCCGCCTGGGCGCGCTTCACGGCGAAGGACATCACGGCCTGAAAACGGGCCCGGGACGACGACGGAAGGGACGGGTCGTGCGAGCCGACCCCCGTGGCGGCTCGACACGACACGTGCCGTTTCCTTGGCACATTCTTGGATCAGACCATTCCGCTGTCAATACGCTACGGACCGTCCTCGTAGACTCGCCTCGTGACCGAGTCGCCACGCCCCGCCCCCAACCCCCGGCGCCGGAGCGAGAGATCGCGCCGCGCGATCCTCTCCGCGGCCCTCGAACTCTGCGCGGAAAACGGCTATGGACGCGTCACGATCGAGGGCATCGCCGCCCGTGCGGGCGTGAGCAAGAAGACGATCTACCGCTGGTGGGCGACGAAGGGCGCGGTGCTCCTGGAGGCCGTGATCGAGGCCGTGGTCAGCACCTCGCCGTTGCCCGACACGGGGGACATCGACACGGACATGGTGACGCATGTCACCAGCGTGATGCGGGTCTTCACCTCGCCGGTGATCGGCCCCGCGTACACCGGCATCCTCTCCGAGCTGCTCCACGACGAGGCGCTGGCGGCGGCCGTCAACGAGGAGCTGGTCGGCCCGCGCGTCGCGCTGGTGCACGAGCGGCTGCGCGCCGGACAGCGCCAGGGCCAGCTGCCGCCGGACGCCGATCTGGAGCTGGCCGTGGAGATGCTGTACGGGCCGCTGTACTACCGGCATGCGCTGAAGCGGCCGTTCCACGCCCCTGACAGGATCGCCTCGCTGGTGGCGCACGTCATGCGTGCGTTGCGAGCACCGTCTCCGAGCTGAAGAAGGTCTTGGCGCGGACCGTCGCCTCCGTGTCCTGCCCGACGGTGCCGGGCCGGTTGGCGGAGCCGAGCAGTACGCCGCCCCACCGCATGCTCATATACGCGGCGCTGTGGCGCAGGGTCCCCACCAGCGGATCGGCCACGGACTGGTCGGCGGTGGCCAGCGCCGTCACGCCCCACATGGTGCGCCCGGCCATCCGCGGCCGGAACTCCAGACCCGGCACCCGCATCCACCCCGACCAGTGGTCGAGGTAGTGCTTGACCGGGGTCGAGACGCCGTACCAGTACAGCGGTGAGGCGATGACCAGGTCGGTCGCCTCCAGGGTCGCGCCGAGCAGGGTCGCGGCGTCCCCGGCCGGGTCGGCGTACAGGCCCTCGCCGTCGTGGCGCCGGTCGGTGAACTCGGGCAGCCGCAGCCGGGAGAGGTCCAGCCAGCGCTGCGAGACATCACTCGGCAGCTGCTCGGCGGCCAGCCTGGCCAGCGCCTCCGTGTTGCCGCCGGAGCGCGTACTGCCGAGCAGGAAAAGGAAGTTGCGGGCCATGGTCCCCTCCAGAGAAAAGCATGCGCGTGCAGTATATGCACGCGCATGCTCATTGCGGGAGTGGTGGCCCCGGGGTCAGGGCCAGGGTCCGGGGACGGGCTGTCAGAAGGTCAGCTTCCAGCTGTTGATGTAGCCGGTGTCCTGCGGCCCCTTGTCCTGCACCTTCAGCTTCCACGTCCCGTTCGCCGTCTCGGTGGACGCGTTCACGGTGTACGTGGTGTTGATGTTCGGCGTGGAGTCCGACGACGAGTTGTGCAGCCGGTACGCCTTGCCGCTCGGGCCGATCAGATCGACCACCAGGTCGCCGCTGTAGGTGTGGACGATGTTCACCCCGACCTTGAGCGCGGCGGGCGCGTTGCCCGTACGCCCGGTGACCGAGACCGACGAGGTCACGGCCGCGCCGGGGGAGTCCGGGATGGTCACGTCGGTGGTGTTCTCGTGCGCGTCCCCGGTGGGCGGGGGCGTGGTGCCCGCGGACAGCTGCCACAGTGCGTACGCGATGGCGTCGCTGTTGTGGTCGAGCGCGGAGTCGTCGATGTTGGCGCTGGTGTCGCAGGAGGAGTGGTAGCAGGCGTCGAACGCGCGGCCCGCCGTGCCGCCCCACTTCTGGGCCTGGGCCGAGGTCTTGGTGTAGTCGGCGCCGGAGAAGAGGCCGCCGACGCGTATGCCGGCGTTCTTGAACGGCGCGTGGTCGGAGCGCCCGTCGCCCTCCGTCTCGATCTCGGTGGGTATGGAGAGGGTCGCGAAGTAGTCCTTGAAGACCTTCTCCAGGGCCGGGTCGTCGTCGTACACGAAGTAACCCGGGTTCGGCGAGCCGATCATGTCGAAGTTGAGGTAGGAGGAGATCTTGCCGCGGTCGGCCGACGACAGGCTGTTCACGTAGTACTTCGAGCCGACCAGGCCCAGCTCCTCCGCGCCGAACCAGCCGAACCGCAGGTGCTTGTCGGGCTTGAGCTGGGCGCGGGAGACGGCGAGCGCGGTCTCCAGGACCCCGGCCGAGCCGGAGCCGTTGTCGTTGACGCCGGGCCCCTCGGTCACCGAGTCGAGGTGCGCGCCGGTCATCACGGTCTGCGTGGTGTCACCGCCCGGCCAGTCGGCGATCAGGTTGTAGCCGGTGGCGCCGGACGAGGTGAACTGCTGGACGGAGGTGGTGTACCCGGCCGCGTCCAGCTTGCCCTTCACATAGTCGAGCGAGGCCTTGTAACCGGCCCGGCCGTGGGCGCGGTTGCCGCCGTTGGCGTTGGCTATCTGCTGGAACTGGGCGAGGTGCGCCTTGACGTTGGCGAGGGGTATGTCGGGTGCGGCGGCGGTGGCGGTTGCCTGAGCGGCCGGCGCGGCGAGGCCGAGGCCGAGGGTGGTGACGGCGAGGGTCGCGGCCGCGAGGGCGCTTCTGCGGTGCTTGGAGTGCTTGGTGCGCATGTGGGGGCTCCGTATTCCGTTCGGGGATGGTACGGAAACGCGAGCCTGATGTTCAGGGAGAGTTTCACTCACCGTCAAGAACGTATTCCGGACATGGGTGTTCGGTGGGCGGACGGTGGCCGGATTGTTCCCCCACCCCGCCCGTCCCCTCAAGCCCTGGGAGGGCGGGGGCTTCGCCCCGGGGACCCGTTTGTCTGCGGGCCGGTGGGGGCTGGTCGCGCAGTTCCCCGCGCCCCTGAAAGCGGCAGGAGGGGGGCCGGGCAAATCAGCCCCTCCGGCGTTCGAGGAGCTGGGCAGGGGGTGTAGCCCCCGCCCCTTCAGGGGCGCGGGGCCGTGACATGTGCGGCTCCGCCGCGTGGGCGCGACCAGCCACAGACGACGCGCAGGCGAACGGGATCCGGGGCGGAGCCCCGAAAGCGGGGTGCAGGGGCCGCAGGGCCCCGCAACGGGGGTCCCGGGGCGGAGCCCCGGGAAGAAACCCCTACTCCTCCCCCACCCTCACCCCCGGAGGGTTTGGGGAAGGGGCGGGGAGGGGCTCAACCCGCCGCCCAGCCGCCGCCAGTGCGACCCGCCCCCGTCGCGCCGTCCGCAGCGCGTCCCACGTCAGCAGCGTCAGCGCCAGCCACACCAGCGAGAACCCGGCCCACCGCTCGGCCGGCATCGCCTCGTGGAAGTACAGGATGCCCAGGCCGAACTGGAACACCGGCGCCAGGTACTGCAGCAGCCCCAGCGTCGACAGCGGGACACGGATCGCGGCCGCGCCGAAGCAGACCAGCGGCGCCGCCGTGACGACCCCGGTCGCGGCGAGCAGCGCCCCGTGCCCGGCGCCGTGGGACGCGAAGGTCGCCTCCCCCCGCGTCCCGAGCCACACCAGATACCCCAGCGCCGGCAGGAACTGCATGGCCGTCTCGGCGGCCAGCGACTCCAGCCCGCCGAGGTTCACCTTCTTCTTCACCAGCCCGTACGTGGCGAACGACAGCGCGAGTGTGAGTGAGATCCACGGCGGCCGGCCGGCGCCCACCGCCAGGACGACCACCGCCGCCGCGCCGATCCCCACCGCCGCCCACTGCACCGGCCGCAGCCGCTCCTTGAGCAGCAGTACGCCCATCGCGATGGTGACCAGCGGGTTGATGAAGTAGCCGAGCGACGCCTCGACGACGTGGCCGGAGTTCACCGACCAGATGTAGACGCCCCAGTTGACCGTGATCACGGCGGCGGCGAGGCCGATGAGCGCGAGCCGGCGCGGCTGGTGCAGGAGTTCGCCGATCCACGCCCAGCGGCGCAGTACGAGGAGCGCGACGCCGACGGCGGCGAGGGACCACACCATCCGGTGGGCCAGGATCTCGATCGCGCCGGACGGCTTCAGGAGCGGCCAGAAGAGCGGGACCAGCCCCCACATCCCGTAGGCACCGATCCCGTAGAGCAGTCCTGTCCGCTCTTCACCGGCGGCGGTACTCGGTTCCTCGGCCATGGGCCCTCCCTGCGCGCACGTCGACGCGCGCACGTCGACGTGATCGAAGGTAGCGCCAGGTGTCCGCACCTGTCATGCCCTATATCCGAAAACGGTCCTGACCGTGGTGTGGCCCGATTCCGCTGCCGGATCCCGTCAGGCCACGGCCCCCGCGGTGGCCGCCGCGATCGTCTCCGAGATCGGCGTCGTCGGCCGCCCGATCAGCCGGGACAGCTCGCCGGACGTGCCCGCCAGCCGCCCCCGCCCGATCGCCAGGTCCACGTCGACCAGGATCTCGGCGAACGGTGCCGGGATGCCCGCGCCCGTGAGGATGCCGAGGTGCACCTCGGGGGCGACGGCCTGGTACGCGATCTCCTTGCCGGTCGCCCGCGCGACCTCGGCCGCGTACTCCGCGAAGGACCATGCCACGTCGCCGCTCAGCTCGTACGTCCGGCCCAGGTGGCCCTCGCCGGTCAGCACCGCCGCCGCTGCGGCCGCGTAGTCGGCGCGGGCGGCCGAGGCCACCCGGCCCTCGCCCGCGTTGGAGACGACGGCCCCGTGCGCCAGGACCGGCTCCAGGTGGGCGGTGTAGTTCTCGGTGTACCAGCCGTTGCGCAGGAAGGTGTACGGCAGCTCCGAGTCGAGGATCAGCTGCTCGGTGGCCCTGTGCTCGTCCGCGAGGCGGAAGTCGGCCTCCGGTCCGCCGAGAATGCCGGTGTACGCGAGCTGCGCCACCCCGGCGTCCTTCGCCGCCGTGATCACGGCGGCGTGCTGCGCCACCCGCTGCCCGACCTCGCTGCCGGAGATCAGCAGCACGCGGTCACCGGCGCGGAAGGCCCCGGCCAGCGTCTCGGGCGCGCTGTAGTCGGCCACGCGCAGCTCCACACCGCGCTCGGCGAGCCCGGCGGCCTTCTCCTTGTTGCGTACGACGGCCGCTATCCCGCTCGCGGGCACGCCCGCGGCGAGCAGCTCGTCGACGACGAGACGGCCGAGGGCTCCGGTGGCTCCGGTGACGACGATGCTCATGGCTGCTGACTCCTTGGCTCTGGGTTCCCGTGCGGACCCCGTGCCACTCACCGTACGGCTGGCGCTAACCTTTCGTAAGTACCCACTTTGAAGTAAGGTACTGGTATGGCAGTAAGTACCCGGTCCTCAGAGGACCTCCGCGAGGCGATGTGTCCGCACCGGCTCGTCCTGGAGCACGTGACCAGCCGCTGGGGCGTCCTGGTCCTCCTCGCGCTGCTCGACCGGTCGTACCGGTTCAGTGAGCTGCGCAGGCACGTCGGCCGGGTCAGCGAGAAGATGCTGGCCCAGACCCTCCAGACGCTGGAGCGCGACGGCTTCGTGGACCGCGACGCCAAGCCGGTCATCCCGCCGCGCGTCGACTACTCGCTGACCCCCCTCGGCCGCGAGGCCGCCGAACGCGTACGGGCCCTCGCCGAGTGGACCGGCGTGCGGATGGAGCAGGTGCAGGAGGCGCGCGCCGTCTACGACACGGCCCGGGAGGCCAGGCGGGCGTGATGCCTAGTCGCGCTGCGGCTCCCGCCCCGCCTCCAGCGACCGCAGCGCCCGCGACACGTCGAACGGCAGCACCGTCACCGCCACCGACGGCAGCTGCTCCAGCGCCTTGGCCATCGCCTCGCCGGTGCCCCGGTGCAGCAGCCTGCCGAGGAATCCGGTGTACGTGCGGTGCGGGACCAGCACCGTCAGCCAGGTCCGGCCGTCCTCGGTCGTCCGGGCCGCCAGCTCCTTCATGGCGTGCCGCAGCCGCCGGTCCGGGCACTCCACCAGCTCCAGCGCCACCGTGGTCGCCGCCGTCGCCTCCCACTGCGCCGAGAGCCGCCGCGCGTGCGGCTCGTCGATCGCGAAGTGGACCGCCCGGGTCTCGTCGGGCCGCAGCTCGTGCGCGTACCGCAGCGCCTTGAGCGCCGCCAGGTCGAGCGTCTCCACCAGCACGAACACCAGATGGCGGCGGCCGTGCGGCAGATCGGCGCCGGGCGCCTGAAGGGTGTCGAGGGCCGCCGCCTCCCGCCGGTACTCCCGGTTGATCCGCGTCAGCGCCCACACCCCCAGCGGGAACACCACGACCACCAGCCAGGCGCCCTCGGTGAACTTGGTGACCGCGAAGATCAGCACGACGGCCGCCGACACCACGGCCGCCAGCCCGTTGACGGAGACCTTCAGTCGCCGGTGCCGCTCGCGCCGCCGCAGGTGGTACGCGGTGAGCCCGGCTCCGGCCATGGTGAAGGCGGTGAACACCCCGATCGCGTACAGCGCCACCAGCTTGTCGACGTTGGCGCGGGTCACGAGCAGCAGCGCCATCGCGACGACGGTCAGCGAGATGATCCCGTTGGAGAACGCGAGCCGGTGCCCGCGCCGGGTCAACAGCCGCGGCAGGAACCGGTCCTCGGCCACGAAGCTGGCCAGATAGGGGAAGCCGGTGAACGGAGTGTTGGCGCCGGTGTAGAGGATCAGCGCGGTCGCGAGCTGTACGAAGACGAGCCCGGCCGTGCCCAGCGCCCCGCCGCCGAACGCGAAGTGGGCCTCCTGCGCGATGACGGTCGGGGTCCCGTCGCTGTACGGCACCGCGTGCGTGAAGTGCGCGAGCGTCGACACACCGAGCACCAGCACGCCCAGGACACAGCTCATCGTGATCAGCGTGCGGCGGGCGTTGCGGCCCTGCGGCTCGCGGAACGCCGAGATGCCGTTCGAGATCGCTTCCAGCCCGGTGAGCGACGACCCGCCGTTGGCGAACGCCCGCAGCACCATGAACAGCGACGCCCCGTACAGCCAGCCGCTGCCCGCACTGCCGACCGGGATCGCCCCCGCCGCGTGCAGATCGGCGCGCGGCAGCCCGGAGCTGAGCCCGCGAGCGGCGGAGACGGCCAGCAGCAGTGCGATGGCCGCCATGAACAGATAGGCGGGCAGCGCGAACAGCCGCCCGGCCTCGCGCACCCCGCGCAGGTTCCCGTACGCGAGGAAGAGGACCACCCCGACGGAGATGGGCAGTTGGAGGTGGTCCATGCCGGTCCAGCCGCCGCCCAGCAGGTGCGCGAGCGAGATGATCGCGTTGGTCCCGGCCGACACCTGGACGGCGACGGTCACGATGTAGTCGACGAGCAGCGCCACGGCCGCGATCTGCGCGACGTCCGGCCCGAAGTTCTCGCGCGCCACGACGTACGAGCCGCCGGCCCGCGTGTAGATGGTGACGACATCGCTGTAACAGAGCGTCAGAAGCACCAGGACGAAGAGGATCGCCCCGGTCACGGGCATCAGCAGACTGAACGCCGCCGCCCCGACCACGGGCACCAGGACCCGGAGCATCTCCTCGGAACCGTACGCCGACGAGCTGATGCAGTCCGACGCCAGCACCCCGAGCGCGGTGCGGTTGTCCAGCTTCTCGGCGCCGATGCGCTCGGTGGTGAGCGGTTTGCCGAGCAGCCGCCGTTTGACACGGTACGCGAGACGGTCCATGGGCATATCAGTACGGGTGCCCGCCCGGGGGCCCGCGCAGACTCCCCGGCCGGGCACCCGTACTGATTCAGGTTGCCCCCATGGTGGTCCTAACCGGTGACGGTCCAGGTGTCGTTGCCGGTGAGGAGGGTGGTGAGGTCGCCCTTGCCGCGCTGTTCGATGGCCTGGTCGAGTTGGTCGGCCATCTGGGT
>NZ_JBVIHM010000024.1:139417-143183 GCF_055570295.1 Streptomyces sp. NPDC031265 | reverse complement strand
CCCCCCCCCCCCCCCCCCCCCCCCCCCCCCCCCCCCCCCCCCCCCCCCCCCCCCCCCCCCCCCCCCCCCCCCCCCCCCCCCCCCCCCCCCCCCGGGCCGGTGCGTTCAGACGAATCGCGGGGACGATCCGGGGGACGGCTAGAGCTTCGTCCAGGCCTCCGTCAGGACCTGGCGCAGGATGCCCTCGATCTCGTCGAAGGTCTCCTGGTTGGAGATCAGCGGCGGGGCCAGCTGGACCACCGGGTCGCCCCGGTCGTCGGCGCGGCAGTACAGGCCGTTGTCGTACAGCGCCTTGGAGAGGAAGCCGTACAGGACGCGCTCGGTCTCCTCGTCGGTGAAGGTCTCCTTGGTGGCCTTGTCCTTCACCAGCTCGATGCCGTAGAAGAAGCCGTTGCCGCGGACGTCGCCGACTATCGGCAGGTCGTGGAGCTTCTTGAGGGTGTCGAAGAAGGCGCTCTCGTTGTCGAGCACGTGCTGGTTGAGGCCCTCGCGCTCGAAGATGTCGAGGTTGGCCAGGCCCACGGCCGCGGAGACCGGGTGGCCGCCGAAGGTGTAGCCGTGCAGGAAGGTGTTGTCGCCCTTGTAGAACGGCTCCGCGAGCTTGTCGGAGATGATGCAGGCGCCGATCGGGGAGTAGCCCGAGGTCATGCCCTTGGCGCAGGTGATCATGTCCGGTATGTAGTCGAACTTGTCGCAGGCGAACATCGTGCCCAGGCGGCCGAAGGCGCAGATGACCTCGTCGGAGACGAGCAGCACGTCGTACTTGTCGCAGATCTCGCGCACGCGCTGGAAGTAGCCGGGCGGGGGCGGGAAGCAGCCGCCCGCGTTCTGGACGGGCTCAAGGAAGACCGCCGCGACCGTCTCGGGGCCCTCGAAGAGGATCTCCTGCTCGATCTGGTCGGCGGCCCAGCGGCCGAAGGCCACCGGGTCGTCGGCGTGGATCGAGGCGCGGTAGATGTTGGTGTTCGGCACCTTGTGCGCGCCGGGGACCAGCGGCTCGAAGGGCGCCTTCAGCGCGGGCAGACCGGTGATCGACAGGGCGCCCTGCGGGGTGCCGTGGTAGGCGACCGCGCGCGAGATGACCTTGTACTTCGTGTGGTTGCCGGTGAGCTTGTGGTACTGCTTCGCCAGCTTCCAGGCAGTCTCGACGGCCTCGCCGCCGCCGGTGGTGAAGAAGACCTTGTTGAGGTCGCCCGGGGCGTAGTTGGCGAGACGTTCCGCCAGCTCCACCGCCTTGGGGTGGGCGTAGGACCACACCGGGAAGAAGGCCAGCTCCTGCGCCTGCTTGTAGGCGGTCTCGGCGAGCTCGTGGCGGCCGTGGCCGGCGTTGACGACGAACAGGCCGGAGAGACCGTCGAGGTACTTCTTGCCCTTGTCGTCGTAGATGTAGGTGCCCTCGCCCCGCACGATGGTGGGAACGGGCGCGTTCTCGTACGACGACATGCGGGTGAAGTGCATCCACAGGTGGTCGTAGGCGGTCTGGCTCAGGTCCTTGCTCACGGCTATCGGGTTCCCCACATATAGGTCTGCTTCTTCAACTTGAGGTAGACGAAGCTCTCGGTGGAGCGCACGCCGGGGAGGGCGCGGATCCGCTTGTTGATGACGTCCAGCAGGTGGTCGTCGTCCTCGCAGACGACCTCCACCATCAGGTCGAAGGAGCCCGCGGTCATCACCACGTACTCGCACTCGGCCATGGCCGTCAGCGCCTCGGCGACGGGGTCGAGGTCTCCCTCGACATTGATGCCGACCATCGCCTGGCGCCGGAACCCCACGGTGAGGGGGTCCGTGACGGCGACGATCTGCATCACGCCCTGGTCGAGCAGCTTCTGCACGCGCTGGCGCACGGCCGCCTCGGACAGGCCCACGGCCTTGCCGATCGCGGCGTACGGGCGGCGCCCGTCTTCCTGGAGCTGCTCGATGATCGCCAGGGACACGGCATCGATCGACGGGGACGATCCGTTCCCGGTCCTGGGGTCTGCGCTTCGACTGGCCACGGAGCCACTGTGCACCCGACTCGTCTGTCCCGCAACCCCAAAGCGATGAAATTCGTTGTTCCGTGACCTCAGAAGCACTGAATCCGAAGTTGCCGGGCGGCGGGTCTGTCGAAAGCGACACTGGACCGACTAGGGTGGGTTGTCTCACCCATCGGACATCGGACCGGGAGGCCAGCGAAGTGACCACCGAACTGCGTCGTTTGCGCAACTACATCGACGGAGAGTTCCGCGATGCTGCCGACGGGCGGACCATCGAGGTGGTCAACCCGGCCACGGGCGAGGCGTACGCCACCTCGCCGCTCTCCGGCCAGGCGGACGTCGACGCCGCCATGGCCGCCGCCGCCGTGGCCTTCCCGGCCTGGCGCGACACCACGCCGGCCGAGCGCCAGCGGGTCCTGCTGAAGATCGCGGACGCCTTCGAGGAGCGCGCCGAGGAGCTGATCGCGGCCGAGTCCGAGAACACCGGCAAGCCGCTCGCGCTCACTGCCAGCGAAGAGATCCCGCCGATGGTGGACCAGATCCGCTTCTTCGCGGGCGCCGCCCGGCTGCTGGAGGGCCGCTCGGCCGGCGAGTACATGGAGGGCATGACCTCGATCGTCCGCCGTGAGCCGGTGGGTGTCTGCGCGCAGGTCGCGCCGTGGAACTACCCGATGATGATGGCCGTGTGGAAGTTCGCCCCGGCCCTCGCCGCCGGCAACACGGTCGTCCTCAAGCCCTCGGACACCACCCCCGCCTCCACCGTCCTGATCGCCGAGATCATCGGCGCGATCGTCCCCAAGGGCGTCTTCAACGTCATCTGCGGCGACCGCGACACCGGCCGTGCGATGGTCGAGCACCCGGTGCCCGCGATGGCCTCCATCACCGGTTCCGTACGGGCCGGCATGCAGGTCGCGGAGTCGGCGGCCAAGGACGTCAAGCGCGTCCACCTGGAGCTCGGCGGCAAGGCCCCGGTCGTCGTCTTCGAGGACGCCGACATCGCCAAGGCCGTCGAGGACATCGCGGTGGCGGGCTACTTCAACGCGGGCCAGGACTGTACGGCCGCGACGCGCGTCCTGGTCCACGAGTCCATCCACGACGAGTTCGTCACCGCGCTCGCCAAGGCCGCCGCCGACACCAAGACCGGCCAGCCGGACGACGAGGACGTGCTGTACGGCCCGCTGAACAACGCCAACCAGCTGGGGCAGGTCACCGGCTTCATCGACCGCCTCCCGGCGCACGCCAAGGTCGAGGCGGGCGGCCACCGGGTCGGCGACAAGGGCTACTTCTACGCCCCGACCGTCGTCTCCGGCCTCAAGCAGGACGACGAGATCATCCAGAACGAGGTCTTCGGCCCGGTCATCACGGTCCAGTCCTTCACCGACGAGAAGCAGGCCCTCGAATACGCCAACGGCGTCGAGTACGCACTGGCCTCCTCGGTCTGGACGAAGGACCACGCCCGTGCGATGCGCATGTCCAAGTACCTGGACTTCGGCTGCGTCTGGATCAACACGCACATCCCGCTCGTCGCGGAGATGCCGCACGGCGGCTTCAAGAAGTCCGGCTACGGCAAGGACCTCTCGGCGTACGGCTTCGAGGACTACACCCGCATCAAGCACGTGATGACGTCGTACGAGGGCTGATTCCCCCGGCACGGCCCGGACTTGGGGGGGGGGGGGGGGGGGGGGGGGGGGGGGGAGAGGGGGGGGGGGGGGGGGGGGGGGGGGAGGGAGGGAGGAGGAGGAGGTCGTAGCCGGGACGAGAGAAAACAGCGGGGAGGAGACCGGCGGGGCGAG
>NZ_JBVIHM010000024.1:110753-139407 GCF_055570295.1 Streptomyces sp. NPDC031265 | reverse complement strand
CTAAAACCACCCCCCCCCCCCCCAACGGGTGCGCCCGCAGCAGGACCCCCCCCCCCCCCCCCCCCCCCTTCTTTGTCCCCCCCCCCCCCCCCCCCCCCCACCACACGTGTGTGCGGGGGCCGTTACGGTCGACAGGGTGTCGGGCCTGCCGCGTACGGCTGTACGCAGCGTCCATTGCCCCGTACCGCCGCGCCCCGGCATCCTTCCGGGGTGCGAGCGACCCCCATGAACCCCCTCTCCCGCCGCCAACTGCTGCGCGCGCTCGGCGGTGGCGCCCTGGCCACCGCGCTGGCGGGCTGCGGAGTGCCCGCGGCGTACGTCGGACCCGGCGAGCGCGCGGCGAGCGACCGCTCGGCCGAAGACCACCGGCTCACCTTCGCCAACTGGCCGCTGTACATCGACACCGACGAGGACGACAAGTCGAAGCGGCCCACCCTCGCGGCGTTCACCAAGGCCACCGGGATCTCCGTCACCTACACCGAGGAGATCAACGACAACGACGAGTTCTTCGGGAAGATCAGTCCGGCCCTGATGAACCATCAGGCGACCGGCCGGGACATCGTCGTCGTCAGCGACTGGATGGCGGCCCGGTTCGTCCGGCTCGGCTGGGTGCAGGAGATGGACCGCTCCCGCCAGCCCGGCGTGGCCAAGTACCTGGATCCGCAGCTGACCTCGCCCGCCTTCGACGAGGGGCGGCTGCACAGTGTGCCCTGGCAGTCCGGGATCACGGGCATCGCGTACAACAAGAAGAAGCTCGGCCGCGAGCTCAAGCACACCGGTGACCTGTGGGACCCGCGCCTGGCGGGCAAGGTGACGCTGCTGTCCGGGCTCGACGAGTCGTTCGCGCTGCTGATGCGGGGCGACGGCGTCGATGTGACGCGGTGGACGGCCGACGACTTCCACCGGATGTGCGACCGGGTCGAGAAGCAGGTGCACAAGAAGCAGATACGCCGCTTCACCGGCAACGACTACATCAAGGACCTCTCCACCGGCGACGTGCTCGCCTGCCAGGCGTACTCGGGCGATGTGATCCAGCTCCAGGCGGACAACCCCGACATCGAGTTCGTGGTGCCCGAGGAGGGCGCCGAGCTGTGGGCCGAGTCGATGATGATCCCCAACCTGGCCCGCCACAAGGCCAACGCGGAAGCGCTGATCGACTACTACTACGACCCGCACGTGGCGGCGGAGCTGGCGGTCTGGGTCAACTACGTCTGCCCGGTCCCGGCCGCCCGCGAGGTCCTCGCGGCCTCCAAGGACAAGGACCGCGCGGAGCTCGCCGAGGACCCGCTGGTCTTCCCGGACGCCGAGATGCGCCAACGGCTCGCGATCGCCCGGGACATCACGTCGGAGGAGCGGGTGGAGTTCGCGAGGAGGTGGAACGCCATCGTGGGGCTCTAGGGGGTCGGGGATCAGATTTGAACACGTTCAAACCGCAGCGTAGGCTGCGGTCATGAGCGAGCGAAGAGCTGTCCTCGTGCGGCGCATACGCCTGTGGCTTGTCGTCTTCATCGTCGGCCTCGTACTGAGCGGACTGACCGCGTTCCCGCTGGTGCACGAACTGCACTGGACACAGAGCCTGTTGCGTTCCACACCGGCGGGGGACTGGTTCCCGGGCCTGACGGGCTGGATCGACAGGGTGCGCGAAGGGCTCGACGCGACGGACGCGGAGTACCCCTTCGTCCTCTACGGAACGGACTGGCTGGCGTTCGCACACCTCGTGATCGCCGTCGCCTTCTACGGGCCCTACCGCGATCCGGTGCGCAACATCTGGGTGATCGAGTTCGGGATGATCGCCTGCGCCGGGATCATCCCGCTGGCGCTGATCTGCGGGCCAGTGCGCGGGATCCCCTTCTGGTGGTCGGTGATCGACATGTCGTTCGGCGTGTTCGGGGTGATCCCGCTGTACGTCGTACGCCGGAAGATCAAGGAGCTGGAGGCGCTGACGGCGCCGACCGCGACAGGGGCACCGGCGCCGGTGTGAGTCAGGGGCGGGTCGGCGGGCCGAAGGTCAGCCGGCCCCCGTCCCACCCGTGCCCTCCGCCAGGACCGCGCGCAGCGCGTCCACCCGGTTCGTGGTGACCGCGTCCACGCCCTGCCCGATCAGCCGCCGCATGGTCCGCCTGGTGTCCGCCGTCCACACGGACACGAGCATCCCGTCGCGGTGGATCCGCGCGGCCAGCTCCGGACTCATCAGCCCGAAGCGGTAGTTGAGCCAGCGCGGCTTCACCGCCGCGATCAGCTCGGGGCGGGGCGGGACCGGCCTCGTCCACGTCAGGGCGGTCTCGGCGGACGGGTCGGCGGCGCGGACCTTCAGCATGGTGGCGGCGCCCGCGCAGTAGTACACACGGTCGCCCGCCCCGCACTCCCGCACCATCCCCACGACCGCGCGCACCGCAGCCTCCGTCGCACCGGGCAGATCGATCATCACCCGGTGGGCGCCCGCCGCCGTCAGGGCCGCGCGCAGGGTCGGGACGCCGGATCGGGTCAGCTCGCGCACGTCCTCGTACACGAGGGAGGACAGCGGGCGGTCGTGGCCCCACAGCCGCTCCAGCGTGTCGTCGTGGAGCAGTACGGGGACGCCGTCGCGGGTGAGCCGTACATCGATCTCGACCGCGTCCGCGCCACGCTCCAGCGCCGAGTGGATCGACGGGAGCGTGTTCTCGCGGACGCGGTACGGGTCGCCGCGGTGGGCCACGGCAGTCACGGTGCGCATGGGCCCATTGTCGTCGGGCGTTACGGCGCCAGCCACTTGGTGGTGTAGTCGTCGATCTCGGCCGCGAGCCTCGTCTTGCCCGCCTCGTCGAGGAAGGACGCCTCGACCGCGTTCTTGGCGAGGCCGGCCACGCCGCGCTCGTCCAGCTCCAGGAGGCGGGCGGCGACCGCGTACTCGTTGTTGAGATCGCTGCCGAACATCGGCGGGTCGTCGCTGTTCACGGTGACGAGCACGCCCGCCTGCACCATCTCCCTTATCGGGTGCCGGTCGATGTCGGCGACGACGCGGGTCGCCAGGTTGGACGTCGGGCAGACCTCCAGGGCGATCCGGTGGTCGGCGAGGTGCCTGAGGAGGTCCGGGTCCTGGGTGGCGCTGGTGCCGTGGCCGATGCGCTCGGCGCGCAGGTCGCGCAGGGCGTCCCAGATCGACTGCGGGCCGGTGGACTCGCCCGAGTGCGGCACCGAGTGCAGTCCGGCGGCGATCGCCTGGTCGAAGTACGGCTTGAACTGCGGGCGCGGTACGCCGATCTCGGGGCCGCCGAGGCCGAACGAGACCAGGCCCTCGGGGCGGATGCCGTCGGCGGTGGCGAGCCGGGTCGTCTCGGCGGCCGCCTCCAGACCGGCCTCGCCCGGGATGTCGAAGCACCAGCGCAGCACCGTGCCGAGCTCCTTCTCGGCCGCCTTGCGGGCGTCCTCGATCGCGTCCATGAAGGCGCGCTCGTCGATGCCGCGGCGGGTGGAGGAGAAGGGGGTGATGGTCAGCTCGGCGTACCGGATGTTCTGCCGGGCCATGTCACGGGCGACCTCGTACGTGAGAAGCCGCACATCTTCCGGGGTGCGGATCAGGTCGACGACGGAGAGGTAGACGTCGATGAAGTGCGCGAAGTCGGTGAACGTGAAGTAGTCCGCGAGGGCCTCGGGGTCGGTGGGGACCTTCGAGTCGGGGTGGCGGGCGGCCAGTTCGGCGACGATACGGGGGGAGGCCGAGCCGACGTGGTGCACATGGAGCTCCGCCTTGGGCAGGCCCGCGATGAACGGGTGCAGGTCGGTCATGGTTTCCTCCGCAGGCTGTCGGCTTCGCTCTTCGGGGATCATGTTAGGCCGGGCGGGTCCCCCGGATCCCGTGGATCCCCCGGATCCCGCCGAGGGCGGGAGCTTTAGCATGTCGGAACCACGATGGGGGAGGCCCATGTCAGACAACCGCGATCAGCCGTCCGGGGGCGCCGAGCCCGTGGACCCGTGGGCACCGCCTGAGCGGAAGGTTCCGCTGGAGAAGCCGGTGCGGCCGGGGCACCCGGTGCAGCCGGTGCATGACCAGCCGACGGTGACGTCTCTGCCGGCGGCCGGGGCGGAGCCGGCGGACGCGGCGGGGCCTGGTCCTGGTCCTGGTCCAGTGGGCGGGCCCGGTTGGGGTGGGCCGGTGCCGCCGCCCCCGACCGCGCCGGGCGGTCCCGGCCAGGCGGTCCCGGGCAGCTACGGCTACCCCGCGTACCCCGGCTATCCCGACTACGCGTCCTACGGCTACGGGCACCCCGGCTGGACCGGCATGGGCGCCCCGCTCAACGGCTTCGGCACCACCGCGCTGGTCCTCGGCATCGTCTCCGTCGTGCTGTTCTGCATGTGGGGCCTCGGGATCATCCTGGGCGTCCTCGCGCTGATCTTCGGGTTCCTCGGGCGGGGGCGGGCCAAGCGGGGCCAGGCGACGAACGGGGGGCAGGCGCTGGCCGGGATCATCCTGGGGGCGGTCGGGATCGTGGTCAGCGGGGTGTTCCTCGGGCTGATGATCTGGGCGGTCATGAATGACGGTGACTCGGACAACTCGTCGACGTACGACGACCCGTTCGCGACGTCGCTGGTTGTGAGGGGTGGGGGCCCCACCCCGCCCCTCCCCTAAACCCTCCGGGGGTGGGTGGGGGTGGAGGCGTCTCCTGGGGGCTGCGCCCCCGGACCCCGTTGGCGGGGCTCCACCCCCCGCACCCCTGGCGGGGCCTGCGGCCCCTGCACCCCGCTTCGGGGCTCCGCCCCGGACCCTGGCGGGGCTGCGCCCCTGCGACCCCCTGGCGGGGCTGCGCCCCTGCGACCCCCGGGCAGGGCTGCGCCCCTGCATCCCTCACCCCTGCACCCTGCACCCCGCTTCGGGGCTCCGCCCGGACTCCGTTCGTCTGCAGATCGTCTGTGGCTGGTCGCGCAGTTCCCCGCGCCCCTGAAGGGGCGGGAGCTTCGCTCCCTGCCTCCGGCTCATGAAACGCCGGAGGGGCTGAATTTGCCCGGGCCCCGTTCTGCCGCAAGGGGCGCGGGGAACTGCGTGACCCGGTCCCAGGCCCGCAGGTGAACCCGAACTGGAACCCGCCCCCTCCGGCCCGCAGGTGAGCGGGAGCTGCCCGGCCCCTCCGGCCCGCAGCCGAACCGGGACTGCGGGACCCGCCCGCACCGGCCCGCAGGTGATCCCGAACCGGGACCCGCCCGCACCGGCCCGCAGGTGAACCCGAAATGGAACCCGCCCCCACCGGCCCGCAGGTGAGCGGGAGCTGCCCGGCCCCTCCGGCCCGCAGCCGAACCGGGACTGCGGGACCCGCCCCCACCGGCCCGCAGGTGAACCCGAACCGGGACCCGCCCCCACCGGCCCGCAGGCGAAGCCCACACACCCCCCGCCGCGCGCCCTAAGCGCCCGCGTCCCCCAACCTCCCCCGCGCCTCCATCAACGCAAACCCCAGCAAATTCTCCCCCCGCCACTTCGACGGGTCCTCCGCCTCAGGCGCGTCCGCCGCCAGGCCTATGCCCCAGATGCGGTCCAGGGGGCTGGCCTCCACCAGGACCCGGTTGCCCGTGGACAGGAGGTAGGCCTTCAGCTCGGGGGACTGGCCGAACTTGTGGAGGCTGCCCGCCACCACGATCCCGTACCGCTCCCGCTTCCACACCTCGTCGTCGAAGTCGCGGACCAGGCGGCCCGCCTTCTTCGCCGCCGCCGGGCTCGTCGCGGTGAGCGCGGCGCGCTCCGCCGCCGCGTCGCCGAACAGGCGCGCCTTGGCCGCCATCATCCAGTGCTCGGCCGTCGCGTACGCCACGCCGTCCGCCTCGAACGGCGACGGCCACCACTGGCTGAAACAGCTCGGGCCGAGCGTCCCGTCGCGCCGGGGCGTGTGGCCCCAGAAGTGGAGGAACTTGACCCTTTCACCATCCTTGACCTGCGCGATCAAATTGTCGATCTTCTCCATACACGCGAGTCTGGCATCCGCCACTGACACTCCGTACGGGTATTTACAGCCGGACCCGACACATGGTCGACAGATTCCGTCGCGTAACCAAAAGGCAACAACGGAATCACTTGTTGGTCGGGTGCCGCTCTGTCAGGATCGGCACTCAAATCGAGCTGGAGCTACGGAGGCCGTGAGCGAGATGGGCAACAGCAACAGCAGTCGCTTCCCGGCGCAGGACCGTTTCGAAGGCGGCGCCCAGTACATCGGCGGGCGGTTCGCCCCCGGCACCTCCGGGCGCAAGCAGGATGTCGTCGACCCGGCCACCGGCCGCGTCGTCCACACCTATGAGCTGGCCGGCACGGGAGACGTGGACGCCGCCGTCGCCGCCGCCAAGGACGCCTTCCCGGGCTGGGCCGGCGCCACCCCCGCCGAGCGCTCCGACGCCCTGCACCGCTTCGCCGCCGTCCTCGCCGACCGCGCGGAGGAGTTCGCGCAGGCCGAGTCGCTCCAGTGCGGCAAGCCGATCAAGCTCAGCCGGGAGTTCGACGTCCCGGGGACCGTCGACAACACCGCGTTCTTCGCCGGGGCCGCCCGCCACCTCCAGGGGCAGTCCGCCGGGGAGTACTCGGGCGACCACACCTCGTACGTCCGCCGCGAGGCCATCGGGGTCGTCGGCTCCATCGCGCCCTGGAACTACCCGCTCCAGATGGCCGCCTGGAAGGTGCTCCCGGCGATCGCGGCCGGCAACACCATCGTCCTCAAGCCCGCCGAGATCACCCCACTCACCTCGTTGCTCTTCGCCGAGGCCGCCAGTGCCGCCGGGATTCCCGACGGGGTTGTCAACATCGTCTCGGGCGCCGGGCGCGATGCCGGGGAGCACCTCGTCGGGCACCCCGATGTCGTCATGACCTCCTTCACCGGGTCCACCGCCGTCGGCAAGCGCGTCGCGGAGATCGCCACCGCGACCGTCAAGCGGACCCATCTGGAGCTCGGCGGCAAGGCGCCCTTCGTCGTCTTCGACGACGCCGACCTCGAAGCCGCCGTCCACGGCGCGGTCGCCGCCTCGCTCATCAACTCCGGCCAGGACTGCACCGCCGCCACGCGCGCGTACGTACAGCGTCCGCTCTACGAGGCGTTCGTCGCCGGGGTCGCGGACCTGATGGCGAGCGTCCGGGTCGGGGACCCGTTCGACCCGGCCACCGACCTCGGCCCGCTGATCAGCCACGTCCACCGCGACCGGGTCGCCGGCTTCGTCGACCGCGCCCGCTCCTACGCCCGGATCGTCACCGGCGGCGCGGCCCCGAAGAGCGAGGGTGCCTTCTATCTGCCCACGCTCATCGCCGGTGCCCCGCAGGACAGTGAAGTCGTCCAGTCCGAGATCTTCGGGCCGGTGCTCACCGTCCTTCCCTTCGACTCCGACGACGAGGGCATCCGGCTCGCCAACGACACCCCGTACGGTCTCGCCGCCTCCGCCTGGAGCCGGGACGTCTACCGGGCGGGCCGCGCCACCCGGGAGATCAAGGCCGGGTGCGTCTGGGTCAACGACCACATTCCGATCATCAGCGAGATGCCGCACGGCGGCTACCAGGCGAGCGGCTACGGAAAGGACATGTCGGCTTACTCCTTCGAGGAGTACACGCAGGTCAAGCATGTGATGTACGACAACACGGCGGTCGCCGCGAAGGACTGGCACCGCACGATCTTCGGGGACCGATAAAGCATCCGATCAGCGGCGCCGCCGCGTGGCGGCCGTCCGACCAGCGGCCGCCACCTCCACCCGAAAGGGCACACAGCGCATGGAGCAGTACGAGCCGGACCGCCTGTCCGGGGCCCAACTGGCCGCCATACAGCGCAGCCTGACCAGCGGCCGGGGCGCCCTGACCCGCCGTTCGCTGATGCGGGCCACGGGCTTCGGCGCACTTGCCGTCGGCGGCCTCGCCGGGTGCGGTATCCCGGCCGCCAAGAAGGCGGACGGCCAGGCCCCCGCGTCGACGGACCACTCGGCCAAGGAGAAGGTGATCAACTTCTCCAACTGGACCGAGTACATGGACGTCAGCGACGACAAGAAGCATCGGCCGACGCTGGACGCGTTCACCAAGCGGACCGGCATCCAGGTCAAGTACACCGAGGACATCAACGACAACGTCGAGTTCTTCGGCAAGATCAAGCCGCAGCTCGCAGCCGGCCAGGACATCGGCCGGGACGTCATCGTCGTCACCGACTGGCTGGCCGGGCGGCTCATCCGGTTCGGCTGGGCGCAGAAGCTCAACGCCTCGAACCTGCCGCACGCCTTCGCCAACCTCTCCGCGCCCTTCCGCACCCCCGACTGGGACCCGGGCCGGGCCTACTCGTACCCCTGGACCGGCATCCCGACCGTCATCGCCTACAACTCCAAGGCGACCGGCGGGCGGACCGTCGACTCGGTCACCCAGCTGCTCGACGACCCCTCGCTCAAGGGGCGGGTGGGCTTCCTCACCGAGATGCGCGACACCGTCGGGATGACCCTGCTCGACATGGGCAAGGACCCGGCGAAGTTCACCGACGCCGACTACGACGCGGCGATCGGGCGGCTCCAGAAGGGCGTCGACAAGAAGCAGATCCGGCGCTTCACCGGCAACGACTACACAGGTGACCTGGACAAGGGCGACCTCGCCGCGTGCGTGGCGTGGGGCGGGGACGTCACCCAGCTCCAGTCCGACAACCCCGACATCAAGTACGCGATCCCCGCCGCCGGATACATGCTCTCCAGCGACAATCTGCTGATCCCGGCGAAGGCCCGGCACCAGTCCAACGCCGAGCGGCTGATCGACTACTACTACGAGCCGACGGTCGCGGCCCAGCTCGCCGCGTACATCAACTATGTGTGCCCGGTCGACGGCGTGCGCGACGAGCTCACCAGGATCGACCCCAAGCTGGCCGAGAACACGCTGATCCTGCCCGACAAGGCCATGGCCGCCAAGGCGCACTCCTTCCGCTCGCTCAGCAGCGAGGAGGAGACCAAGTACGAGGAGAAGTTCGCCAAGCTCATCGGCGCCTGACCCTCCCCCAAGCTCTTGAAGAGCAGGGGCCCCCGCTCCCCACTCTCCCTCGTCCCTCTCCACCCCTGGGATCGCAACCCATGACTGACGACAAGAACGACGGCGGCGACGTCCGCCTCACCGGGATCAGCAAGACGTACGGCTCCTTCACCGCCGTCCATCCGCTCGAACTGACCGTCCCGCAGGGCTCGTTCTTCGCCCTCCTCGGCGCCTCGGGGTGCGGCAAGACCACCACGCTGCGCATGATCGCCGGACTGGAGGAGCCCACCACCGGGACCGTCTTCCTCGGCGACAAGGACGTCACCGATCTGCCGCCCTACAAGCGGCCGGTGAACACCGTCTTCCAGTCGTACGCGCTCTTCCCGCACCTCGACGTCACCGAGAACGTCGCCTTCGGGCTGCGCCGCCGGGGCATCAAGTCGGTGAAGAAGCAGGTCGACGACATGCTGGAGCTCGTCCAGCTCGGCGACTTCGCCAAGCGCAAGCCGCACCAGCTCTCCGGCGGCCAGCAGCAGCGCGTGGCGGTCGCCCGCGCGCTCATCAACCACCCGCAGGTGCTGCTCCTCGACGAGCCGCTCGGCGCCCTCGACCTCAAGCTGCGCCGCCAGATGCAGCTGGAGCTCAAGCGCATCCAGACCGAGGTCGGCATCACCTTCATCCACGTCACCCACGACCAGGAGGAGGCCATGACCATGGCCGACACGGTCGCGGTGATGAACGGCGGCCGCGTCGAACAGCTCGGCGCCCCCGCCGACCTCTACGAGAACCCGAAGACCACGTTCGTGGCGAACTTCCTCGGCACCTCCAACCTCATCGAGGCCGAGGTCGTCGAGAAGAGCGGTGACGACGTCCTGGTCACCGCAGGCGGGACCAAGCTGCGGCTGCCCGGCGGGCGATGTTCGGCGCCGGCCACCGGCGGCGGGAAGATCCTCGTGGGCGTGCGCCCGGAGAAGATCTCCCTCGCCCACAAGGACGAGGAGGGCTCGATAGCGGAAGGCCGCAACCGGGTTCCCGGACGCGTCATCGACTCGTCGTTCATCGGCGTCTCCACCCAGTACGTCATCGACTCCCCGGCGGGCCGGGGGCTGGCGGTGTACGAGCAGAACATCGAGCGCGACACCCGTCTGGTGCCCGGCGCCGAGGTCGTCCTGCACTGGAACCCGGCGCACACCTTCGGCCTCGACGCGGCGCAGGCGATCGACGCGGGCGTGGAGAAGGTCGAGGACGCCGCGTGAGCGCCCTGACCGAGGCGCCCCCGGCCGCCGACCTCCCCGTGCGCAAGGCGTCGGTGCGCAAGCGCCTCGTGCCCTACTGGCTGCTGGTGCCCGGCCTGCTGTGGCTGGTCGTCTTCTTCGCGCTGCCGATGGTCTACCAGGCCTCCACCTCGGTGCAGACCGGCTCCCTGGAGAAGGGCTTCCAGGTCACCTGGCACTTCCAGACCTACTGGGACGCCTTCAAGGAGTACTACCCGCAGTTCGTGCGCTCGCTGCTCTACGCGGGAACCGCGACGCTGCTCTGCCTGCTGCTCGGCTATCCGCTGGCGTATCTGATCGCCTTCAAGGCGGGGCGCTGGCGCAATCTGATCCTGGTGCTCGTCATCGCGCCGTTCTTCACCAGCTTCCTGATCCGCACCCTCGCCTGGAAGACGATCCTCGCGGACGGCGGCCCGGTGGTGCACGCGCTCAACTCGCTGCACGTGCTCGACGTGACGAGCTGGCTGGGGTGGACCGAGGGCAACCGCGTCCTGGCCACGCCGATGGCGGTGGTCTGCGGCCTCACGTACAACTTCCTGCCGTTCATGATCCTGCCGCTCTACACGTCGCTGGAGCGGATCGACTCGCGGCTGCACGAGGCCGCCGGTGATCTGTACGCGACCCCGGCGACCACGTTCCGCAAGGTGACCTTCCCGCTCTCCATGCCGGGCGTCGTCTCGGGCACGCTGCTCACCTTCATCCCGGCGAGCGGCGACTACGTCAACGCCGAACTACTCGGCTCCACCGACCAGAAGATGGTCGGCAACGTGATCCAGTCGCAGTTCCTGCGGGTCCTCGACTATCCGACGGCCGCCGCCCTGTCGTTCATCCTGATGGCGATCGTCCTGGTCATGGTCACCGTCTACATCCGCCGAGCCGGGACGGAGGACCTGGTCTGATGCGCTGGCTCCGACGCAATGTGATCGCCATCGCGGGGCTCGTGACCCTCGCGTACCTGATCCTGCCGAACGTCGTCGTGATGGTGTTCTCGTTCAACAAGCCGAACGGGCGCTTCAACTACTCGTGGACGCGGTTCTCCACCGACGCCTGGCAGGACCCGTGCGGCGTCGCCGACATGTGCGGCTCGCTCTCGCTCTCGCTCCAGATCGCCACCTGGGCGACGGTCGGCGCGACCGTGCTCGGCACGATGATCGCCTTCGCGCTGGTCCGCTACCGGTTCCGGGCGCGCGGCGCGATCAACTCGCTGATCTTCCTGCCGATGGCGATGCCCGAGGTCGTCATGGCCGCCTCGCTGCTGACGCTCTTCCTCAACCTGGGCGCGCAGCTCGGCTTCTGGACCATCCTCATCGCCCACATCATGTTCTGTCTGAGCTTCGTGGTGACGGCGGTCAAGGCGCGGGTGATGTCGATGGACCCGAGGCTGGAGGAGGCCGCGCGCGATCTGTACGCGGGGCCGGTCCAGACGTTCGTCCGGGTCACCCTGCCGATCGCCGCCCCCGGGATCGTCGCGGGCGCGCTGCTCGCCTTCGCGCTCTCCTTCGACGACTTCATCATCACCAACTTCAACGCGGGCTCCACCGTGACGTTCCCCATGTTCGTCTGGGGTTCGGCACAGCGCGGCACGCCCGTGCAGATCAACGTCATCGGTACGGCCATGTTCGTCATCGCCGTAGTGGTGGTCGTCGCCGGCCAGCTCGTCGCGAACCGGCGCGGCAACAGTGCGAAAGCCTGAGCAGTAACCGACCGAACCCTTTGAGGGAGTTGGAAGTCATGGCCGTCACCCGAGCCATGCGCAGTGCGGCAGCCCATTCACTGACGGACGCCCAGCCCGTCCCCTTCTGGCTGGAGGACCCGGGCAGGCCCGGCGCCCACCCCGCCCTCGCGGGCGACGAGCGGTGCGATCTGCTCGTCGTCGGCGGCGGCTACAGCGGACTGTGGACCGCGCTCCTGGCCAAGGAGCGCGACCCCGGACGCGATGTCGTGCTCATCGAGGGCAAGGAGATCGGCTGGGCGGCCTCGGGCCGCAACGGCGGCTTCTGCGCCGCCTCCCTCACCCACGGCCTGGGCAACGGCCTCGCCCGCTGGCCGGACGAGCTGCCCCGTCTGGAGAGGCTGGGCGCGCGGAACCTCGACGCCATCGAGGCGGCCGTCGCCCGCTACTCCCTGGACTGCGACTTCGAGCGCACCGGCGAGATCGACGTGGCCACCGAGCCGCACCAGCTCGACGAACTGCACGAGATGTACGAGGAGGCGGTGGAGCTCGGCTTCGAGGGCCTCGAACTGCTCGACGGGGACGCGGTGCGGGCCGAGGTCGACTCGCCGACCTTCCTCGGCGGGCTATGGGACCGGCGCGGTGTGGCGATGCTGCACCCCGCCAAGCTCGCCTGGGGCCTCAAGCGCGCCTGTCTGGAACTCGGCGTACGGATCTACGAACACACCCCCGGCCTCGATCTGGTCGCGGCCGGGCCGGGCATGGCGGTGCGCACCCCGTACGGGCGGATCCGCGCCCGCCGGGTCGCGCTCGGCACCAATGTGTTCCCGTCCCTGGTCAAGCGCGTGCGCGCGTACACCGTCCCGGTCTACGACTACGCGCTGATGACCGAGCCGCTGAGCGCGGAGCAACTGGCCGCGATCGGCTGGAAGAACCGGCAGGGGTTCGGTGACTCGGCCAACCAGTTCCACTACTTCCGGATCACCGCCGACCACCGCGTCCTGTGGGGCGGCTACGACGCGATCTACAAGTACGGCGGGAAGGTGCGGGCCGAGTACGACGACAGGCCCGCCACCTATCTCAAGCTGGCCGAGCACTTCTTCCGCTGCTTCCCGCAGCTGGAGGGGTTGCGTTTCAGCCATGCCTGGGGCGGGGCGATCGACACCTGCTCGCGGTTCTCGGCGTTCTTCGGCACGGCCCACGGCGGCAAGGTCGCGTACGCCGCCGGGTACACCGGCCTCGGCGTCGGCGCGACCCGCTTCGGCGCGGACGTGATGCTCGACCTGCTGGCGGGGGAGCGCACCGAGCGTACGGAGCTGGAGATGGTCCGCAAGAAGCCGCTGCCGTTCCCGCCGGAGCCGGTCGCCTGGGCGGGGATCGGCATCACCAAGTGGGCGCTGGCCCGGGCCGACGCGAACGGCGGGCGCCGCAATCTGTGGCTGAAGGCGATGGACAGGGCGGGGTTGGGGTTCGACAGCTGAGTGGATGTCTCCACCCCCTGGGGGCGCGGGGCTGCGGCGGTATGCGGCTCCGCCGCGTGGGGGCGACCAGCCACGCACGGTCCGCAGCCGAAGCTCCAAGCCCCCCGCGGAGCGCCCGGCGAACAACGGCGATCTTGGTGTGACCCGGGTTCACTACCGTTAAGTAGCGAAACCCGCGTCATAGCCGGGCCCCACCCCGCTCTCCACACGTGAACGCAAGTCCGCGCTCACGGAAGGAAGACCGGGTGATGAATGGCTCGGGGCCGAAGACAGCGGTGGAATGGCTGGCGTCGGCGGCGCCCGATCCCGACGCCTGCCGGTGGGAGTGGGAGCGCAACCCCCTCGGGGTCGCCCTCCTGCCCGCCGGCTGGCGCTGGGACGTACTGATCCTGCCGGGCGAACTGGGGCACCTCGCGCTCGACGTACTGCTCCGGCTCGGCGACCGGCCGGGCCCCGTCCTCGCCGACTTCGGCGACGCGCGCCCGGGGTTCTTCGTGCCCCCCCGGCACGGCCGCGCGCCGGCTCGGCACCGGGGTGCGCGGGGCCGGTCGGGGGACCTGGGTCGTGGTCCCGTACCCGGGCCGGATCAGCGGCGGGGTGCGCTGGCTGGTCCCGCCCGACGGCTCGGGCACCCTCACCGACCCGGCGCTGCTCGAACTCGCGATGCACGAGGCGGCGGCCAGGATCGCGTGGGAAGGGTGGGAGGGACGGGACTGAGTGCGGTACTGCCAGAGGTCTTGACAACCCGATTGGTCTGGACCGCATTGTGGCGGGCTCGGCCTCATCTCCGCCATTGCCGGATCCGATCCCCCCATGCCCGGAGGACGTCGTGGACCGCACCGGACGCCTTGCCAGAACCTCCAGCCCCCCAGACTCCTCGCCGCCGTCACGGCGGCCGTCCTCGCCGCGGGCGCCCTGGTCGCCTCCGCGCAGACCGCTCGCGCCGCCGCCGACACCGAACTGGCCCGCAACAGCGGCTTCGAGGCCGCGCTCGACGGCTGGAGCCGTACGGCGGGCAGCGGTACGGCGGTCGCCTCGCCCGTGCACGGCGGCGCCAAGGCCCTCAAGGCCACCCCGGCCGGGAGCGACAACGCCCAGTGCTCCCAGACCGTCACGGTCAAACCCGACTCCACGTACACCTTGAGCTCGTGGGTGCAGGGCAGCCACGTCTATCTGGGCGCCTCCGGCACCGGCACCACCGACGTCAGCACCTGGACCCAGTCCGCCCCGTCCTGGCAGCAGCTGACCACCACCAGTACCACTCGATGGGCGGCGCGGACTTCCACATCGCCATGACCGACATGCTGCTCACCGGCTTCCCGGTGGCGGGCGACACCGGCCGGATGTTCCCGGCCCTGCGCCCCGACCAGGTCGCCATCGGCCTCCCCGCGTCCACCAACGCGGGCAACGGCTATACCGCCCCCGCCGAGGTCACCAAGGCGCTGGACTGCCTCACCAAGAAGGCGAACTGCGGCTCGTACCAGACCCATGGGAGCCGGCCGGGGCTGCGCGGCCTGATGACCTGGTCCGTCAACTGGGACCGGTTCAGCGGCGGGGAGTTCTCGAAGAACTTCGACGCATACCCATGGAGCTGAGCAGCAGGAGCAGCCCGCACAGGCAGCCGCTCGCCAGCACGTCCAGGGGCCAGTGGTAGCCGTGCAGCACCAGACCGATGCCCGTCGCCGCGGTGAGCACGCCCGCGGCGGCGGGCATCATCCATGCGCGGCGCGGGGCGGTGTACGGGGCGAGCAGCAGGGCCGCGCCGCCGTACGCCACCATCGCGGTGGCCGTGTGGCCGGACGGGTAGTAGCCGGTGTCGGAGGTGAGCGGGCCCGCGCGGTCGGTCCAGATCTTCAGCGGCACGACCAGTGCGGGGACCAGGGCCATCGAGACGGCCGCGATCAGCGCGTCCAGGCGGGCGCCGCGCCACACCGCGTACCCGAGGGCGAGCGCGAGCACCGGCAGGGCGACCGGCATCGAGCCGAGATCGGCCAGGACCTGGGCCACGTCCTGAGGACCCCGGCACGCGAGGTGGCCGCCGACGCGCTCGTCGAGCCGGCGCAGTGGGCCGTCGGCGACGACCTGCCAGGTCAGGAGAGAGCAGAGCGCCGCGAGGGCGGCGAAGGCCGTGAAGAGGAAAGCCGGCCGCCCCGGAACAGGGGGGGAGGTTCCGGGGCGGCCGCCTTGACCGGTGTGCCGTGCGCCCCGGGGGGTGTGGGGCGGACGGCCATCCGATCGGTGAGGAGTTCCGGAGCCAGAAGCACCGGTGGTGTGCGCCAGGGCACGACCAGAACGAGGCTGGGGACGCGCCGCCCTGGAGCCGCCCGCAGTCTCCTGCGGGCGAGGTGTTTCTCTCATCTGCAGAAACCGTACGGCAGCGGGTGGGGGACCGACAGCCGGATCTCCATCCCGCCATCGGCCCCCCACACGTTCTTCACAGGCCGGACCTCCGGCCCGGTGATCAGAGCGCGGCGAAGGCCTGCTCGATGATGTCGAGGCCCTCGTTCAGCAGGTCCTCGCCGATCACCAGCGGCGGCAGGAAGCGCAGGACGTTGCCGTAGGTGCCGCAGGTCAGGACAAGCAGGCCCTCCGCGTGGCAGGCCTTGGCGAGCGCCCCGGCGGCGGCCGCGTTCGGCTCCTTGGTGGCGCGGTCCTGGACCAGCTCGATGGCGATCATGGCGCCGCGGCCGCGGATGTCACCGATGATGTCGAACTTCTCGGCCATGGCGGACAGGCGGCCCTTCATGACCTCCTCGATGCGCTTGGCCTTGCCGTTGAGGTCGAGCTCCTTCATGGTCTCGATCGCACCGAGGGCGCCGGCGCAGGCCACCGGGTTGCCGCCGTAGGTGCCGCCGAGGCCGCCCGCGTGCGCGGCGTCCATGATCTCGGCGCGGCCGGTCACGGCGGAGAGCGGCAGACCGCCCGCGATGCCCTTGGCGGTGGTGATCAGGTCCGGGACGATGCCCTCGTCCTCGCAGGCGAACCACTGGCCGGTGCGGCAGAAGCCGGACTGGATCTCGTCGGCGACGAAGACGATCCCGTTGTCCTTGGCGAACTGCGCGATCGCGGGCAGGAAGCCCTTGGCGGGCTCGATGAAGCCGCCCTCGCCGAGGACCGGCTCGATGATGATCGCGGCGACGTTGTCGGCGCCGATCTGCTTGTTGATCATGTCGATGGCCTGGGCGGACGCCTCGGCACCGGCGTTGTCCTGACCGGTCGGCCAGCGGTAGCCGTAGGCGACCGGGACGCGGTAGACCTCGGGCGCGAACGGGCCGAAGCCGTTCTTGTACGGCATGTTCTTGGCGGTCAGTGCCATCGTCAGGTTGGTACGGCCGTGGTAGCCGTGGTCGAAGACGACGACGGCCTGGCGCTTGGTGTACGCACGGGCGATCTTGACCGCGTTCTCGACGGCCTCGGCGCCGCTGTTGAACAGGGCGGACTTCTTGGCGTGGTCGCCCGGGGTGAGCTCGGCGAGGGCCTCGGCGACCTCGACGTAACCCTCGTACGGCGTGACCATGAAACAGGTGTGGGTGAAGTCCGCGAGCTGCGCGGCGGCGCGGCGCACGACGGCCTCGGCGGAGGCGCCGACCGAGGTCACGGCGATGCCGGAACCGAAGTCGATCAGACGGTTGCCGTCGACGTCCTCGATGATGCCGCCGCCCGCGCGCGCGGTGAAGACGGGCAGGGTGGAGCCCACGCCGGCGGCGACCGCGGCGAGGCGGCGGGCCTGCAGCTCCTGCGACTTGGGGCCGGGGATCGCGGTGACGATGCGGCGCTCCTGCGGAATCGCGCTCATGAGGGGCTCCCTGGGTGATCGGGGGGTGTTTTCGGACGCTTCTCGGCTTTCTTCGCAGGCTAGGGCCCGGCGTGGGGTGCGGGCATGCTCCGTTGGGGAGTGGTGGGTGTGTTTCCTTGTCCGCGGCGGACATAGCGCCGGGCGCATCGCGGGGTGCGTGGTCGGCTGCGGGCCGGTGGGGGCTGGTCGCGCGGTTCCCCGCGCCCCCATAGGGACGGGACCCGCGGCCCTAAAAGGGGCGCGGGTTCCGCATCACACCCCGTAACTCCGCTTAGATTTACGCCTGAACCTCGTTACGGACCTGGCTGTCAGGGGGCAAGGGGCCGATGGACACCGAAGGCACGCACGACGCACGGGGCACCGAGGCGCGGTCGGTGCCGCGCCCTGCCGCGCCGCCGCCCGTCCCGGCGCTGCCGCCCGCCTTCCCGCCGCAGCCCGCCCGGCCCCCCGGGCGCCCGCCGCTGGGCGAGTGGCTGCGGACCCCGCGCGCGGCCGCCGAGCCGGGGCTGTGGCGGTACGGGCACCGGCCGCGCCCCATCGACGCAGTCCACCGGGTGCCGGACCGGGCGCTGCTCAGCGGCGCGGTGATCGCGCTGCTGGCGGCCGTCCTGGTGTGGTCGCTGTGGCGCAACGGCTACGTCCCGCACCGGATGGTGCCGCTCGAACTGTTCACACCGTCCGACTGGTGGGGGCTGCACCGCAGGCCCCCGGCCGCGCTGACCGCGCTCGCCGCCTACAACAGCCTGGTCGCGGCCGCGGTCATCTACGTCTTCGGCCACTTCGGCAACTGGCGCGAGGTCTTCAGGCGGTACGCGGTGGACCACCCGCAGCCCGCCCGCGCGGTGCGCACCGCACTGGTCGCCGTCGCCCTGGCATGGTTCGTGATCTGGGCCGACGACTGGCTGCCGTTCTACTCGCTGGCCTTCGGCGTGGTGCCGCACGCGTGGATCTTCAGCGACGACCCGGTGGCCACCAAGGACGCCACCGACACGGTGACCACCGTCTACCACGTAGTGGTAGTGGTGGCCGCGCTGTGGGTCTGCGGCCGGGCGGGCGACTGGCTCGGGCTCTTCCGCGAGCGCACCGGCCGGAACCCGGCGGGTGCGACGGCCGCACCCGCCGGTGCTCCCGCCGACCGGACCCCCGCCGACTGGCCCCAGCTGCGCGAGGCCGGGCAGCACGCGGCCGCCGACCGGCTGGCCGCCGACGCGGAGAGCGGCCGGATGAACGACGTGGACTGCGCCCGCGTCCGCCGCGCCTGGACGTCGGTGGTCGCCGACCCGGCCCGGCTCCCCGCGTTCACGGACGCGGTGCTCCGCGACGGCTCACGCGCGTGCCTGCACCCCTCCGGCGACCGCGACCTGCCCGCCCGCGCCGCCACCCACGACCTGCTCACCTCCCAGGTGCGGATCGGCCGGTTCGCGGACCTGGGGAACAACCCGCCCGCCCGCCGGGGCGCGGGCGCGGCCGTCGACCCGGCGGCGCTCGGCACCTCGCTGCTCGCCCTCGGCCCCTCCGGCGCGGGCAAGACCCGCTATCTGGTGCGGCCCGTGGTGGAGTCGCTGGCGCTCCAGGCGCTCGCCGGGCAGGCCGCCGTGGTCGCCGTCGGCGCCGCGGGCACGCCGCTGGGCGCGGACGAGGCCTACGACGTGATCGTGCGGCCCGGAGACCCGGCCTCCGCGTACGACCTGGACCTCTACGGCGGCACCGTCGACCCCGACGAGGCCGCCGCCCTGCTCGCGGAGGCCTGCGCCGGGGACCTGCCCGACGCCGACGTCCGCCGGGCCGCGACCGCGCTCGCCCAGCTCCTCGGGCCCTACCGGGCGGCGTACGGCCGCTTCCCCTCGGTGCCCCGGCTGCGCGAGCTCCTGGACGGCTCGGGCGGCGCGCTGGACGAGCTCCGCGCCGACCTCGACCGCCGGGCGCACCCCGCGCTCCACCGCGAACTGGACGCGCGCGCCCGGCAGGCCGACATCCCCGGCGACCCGGGCCTCGTCCTCGCGGACCGCCTCGCCTGTCTGGACCGGCCCGCCTTCGCCGCCTTCTTCGACACCACCGGCCACAGCCGCCCGTTCTCGCTGCGCGCCCTGGAACATCCCGTACGGGTGCGGGTCGACCTGCCCGAGCGGGCGCACCCGGAGGCGACGCGGCTCCTCAACCGGCTGCTGCTCGCCCAGTTCACGACGAACGCGGTGGCCCGCCAGGACCGCTCCCTGTTCGCCTGCCTGGTCCTGGACGACGCCACGCACGCGGTGACCGCGGGCTCCGTCCGGGCCCTGCAACGGCTGCGCCAGGCCAACGCCGGGGTGGTGCTCACCCTGCGCGCGCTCGGTGACGTGCCCGAACGGCTGCACACCTCGCTGCTCGCGGCGGTCGGCTGCCACATGGCGTTCTGCGGGGTCACCACCTGGGACGGGCAGCTCCTGTCGCAGCTGTGGGGCACCGAGTGGGTCGAGACGACGGAGGTCGCCAAGCACGCGGTCTTCGCCGACCAGCCGCTGACCCGGGCGCTGCACTCGCTGCGCAAGCTGGCCACGGGCAAGCCGGTGACCCGGGACGCGGTCACCGTGCGCAAGGTCGAGCGGGAACGCTGGTCCGCCTCCCAGCTCGCCCACCAGGTGCCCGCCGGGCACGCGGTGCTCTCCCTCACCGACGTCGGGGGCGAGCACGCGCCGCCGCTCCTGGTGGACCTGCGGGGCTGAGACGGGCAACGCGGCGGGGTCACGGCGGGCGCCGTGACCTCGCCGTCCTGGCAGAATCGAGGTGCGCCGTTCATACGGGACGGCGTATTTCCCCTCGTACCCTCGAAGGTCGTCGAATCCCCCCATGCCGCCCACCCTCGCCTCCCTCGTCCAGCACTCGGCGCTCAAACTCACCGTGCGCGCGGGCGAGGACCGGCTGGACACGCCGGTGCGCTGGGCGCACGTCAGCGAGCTCGCCGACCCCGTCCCGTACATGGAGGGCGGCGAGCTCCTCCTCATCACCGCGATGACACTGGACGCCGAGGACCCGCAGGCGATGCGGCGCTATGTGCGCAGGCTCTCCGGCGCCGGAGTCGTCGGGCTCGGCTTCGCCGTCGGCGTCAACTACGAGACGGTGCCCGACGCGCTGCTCGACGCGGCCCGCGAGGAGGACTTCCCCCTTCTGGAGGTGCCGCGCCGCACCCCGTTCCTGGCGATCTCCAAGGCCGTCTCCGCGGCCATCTCGGCCGACCAGTACCGGGCGGTCACGGCGGGCTTCGAAGCCCAGCGCGAGCTGACGCGGGCCGCGCTCGCGGGCCCCGGCGAGCTGCTCGCCCGGCTCGCGGCGCACGTGGACGGATGGGCCGCGCTGTACGACACGGCGGGCGCGGTGGTCGCGGTGCAGCCGGAGTGGGCGGGGCGCCGGGCGGCCCGGCTCACCGCCGACGTGGCCCGGCTGCGCGACCGGGCCGCCCCGGCCAGCGCCGTGGTCGGCGGCTCCGACGACCGCTCGGACGACCGCGTCGAGCTCCAGTCGCTCGGCACCGGGCGGCGGGTGCGGGGAGCGCTGGCGGTCGGCACGGGGGCGCCGCTCGGTACCGCCGAGCGGTACGCGGTGCACTCCGCGGTCGCGCTGCTGACCCTGACCACCGAGCGGTCCCGGGCGCTGCAACTGGCCGAGCAGCGCCTGGGCGCGGCGGTGCTGCGGATGCTGCTCTCCGGGCAGCAGGACCATGCCCGGGCGGTGGCGGGCGATCTGTACGGCGGGCTCCTCGATGCCCCCTTCCGGCTCGCCATCGCGGAAGCCGAGGGGGAGTCGGCCGACCTCGGGGCGCTCGCCGAGGCGATGGAGTCGGCGGCGGCGCGCTCCGGCGAGGCGGTCCTGGTCGTCCCCGAGGGCGACCGGCTCGTGGTCCTGGCGGCGGACGGCGGCGACGCGGTGGCCGCCTGCGTCTCCTTCGAGCCGGAGGAGGGCGCCGAGCTGGTGATCGGCCTGTCCGCCCCGGCCGGGCCGATCGCGGCGGCGTCCGCGTACAAGCAGGCCGAGCAGTCGCTGTCGGTGGCGCGGCGGCGGGGCCGGCCGCTGGTCGAGCACGAGGAGCTGGTGGCGGGCTCGCTGGTGCCGCTGCTCGCGGACGACGCGGTACGGGCGTTCGCGGACGGGATGCTGCGGGCGCTGTACGAGCACGACGCGACCGGGCGGGGGGATCTGGTGGCGTCGCTGCGGGCGTGGCTGTCGCGGCACGGTCAGTGGGACGCGGCGGCGGCGGACCTGGGGGTGCACCGGCATACGCTGCGGTACCGGATGCGGCGGGTGGAGGAGATCCTGGGGCGGTCCCTGGACGATCCGGATGTGCGGATGGAGCTTTGGCTGGCGCTGAAGGCGGGTTCGCAGGGCGGGTGATCTTTCCCCACCCCGCCCGTTCCCTTAACCCTCCGGGGGTGGGTGGGGGGTTGAGGCGGTTCTCCCGGGGGCTGCGCCCCCGGACCCCGGGCGGGGCTGCGGCCCCTGCACCCCGCTTACGGGGCTCCGCCCCTGCACCCCGCTTACGGGGCTCCGCCCCGGACCCCGGCGCAGGGGTGGGTGGGCTACCTGGGTTGCGCCCCCGCCGCCGCTGCGGGGCTCCGCCCCGGCCCCCGCTCCTCAAACGCCGGAGGGGCTGAATTTTGGCCGGGCCCCGTTCTGCCTTCAGGGGCGCGGGGAACTGCGCGACCAGCCCCCACCGGGCCCGCAGGCGAATCCCGCACCCCCCGGGAGGGCTCCGCGGGGGCCTGCGCAATCAGCCACCCACGGCCCGCAGACGAACACCGGGCCAAGAAGGGGCGCGGGGAACTGCGCGACCAGCCCCCACCGGACCCGCAGGCGAATCCCGCACTCCTCCCCGGAGGGCTCCGCGGGGAACTGCGCGACCAGCCCCCACCGGGCCCGCAGGCGAACCCCGCACCCCCCGGGAGGGCTCCGCGGGGACCTGCGCAATCAGCCACCCACGGCCCGCAGACGAACGCCGGGCCAGACGACCCGCCCTCCAAACCGGCGCACCCCCCACCCCCACCACTCCACCCCGGACAAACGCCGACCCGGCCGGTCCGGCCTACGGTGGGAGGGACAGTAGACCCACTACCTCGGAAGGGCCGGGATTCGTCATGACTTCCACCCACGCCTTCTGGCTCGCCGGCCGCCAGGCCACCGGTGAGGACAGCTTCGACGTCACCTCTCCCTGGGACGGGCGGCTGGTCGGCGAGGTGAGCGTGCCGACCGAGGCTCAGGTCGAGGAGGCCGTCGCGGCCGCGCACGCCGTGGTCGACGAGTTCGCCGCGACCCCCGCGCACGTACGCGCCGCGGCCCTCGACCACGTCTCGAAGCGCCTCGCCGAGCGCACCGAGGAGATCGCCCAGCTCATCTCCGCCGAGAACGGCAAGCCCATCAAGTGGGCCCGCGGCGAGGTCGGCCGTGCCGTGTCGGTGTTCCGCTTCGCGGCCGAGGAGGCCCGGCGGTTCAACGGCGGCGAGGCCCAGCGCCTGGACACCGACGGCGGCGGCGTGGGCCGGCTCGCCCTGACCCGCCGCTTCCCCAAGGGCGTCGTCCTCGGCATCGCGCCGTTCAACTTCCCGCTGAACCTGTGCGCCCACAAGGTCGCCCCGGCCATCGCCGTCGGCGCGCCGATCATCCTCAAGCCCGCCCCGGCCACCCCGCTCTCGGGTCTCATCCTCGGTGAGCTGCTCGCCGAGACCGAGCTGCCGGCCGGCTCGTGGAGCATCCTGCCGGTCGCCAACGACAAGATGCCGGCCCTGGTGCAGGACGAGCGCCTCCCCGTCATCTCCTTCACCGGCTCCGACAAGGTCGGCTACGCGATCATGGACTCGGTGCCGCGCAAGCACTGCACCCTGGAGCTCGGCGGCAACGGCGCGGCTGTCGTCCTCGCCGACTTCGCGAGCGAAGCGGACCTGGACTGGGCGGCGACCCGTATCGCCACCTTCTCCAACTACCAGGGCGGCCAGTCCTGCATCTCCGTGCAGCGCGTGATCGCGGACGCCACCGTGTACGACCGGCTGCTGCCGAAGATCGTCGCGGCCGTCGAGGCGCAGGTCACCGGTGACCCGTCCGACGCGTCCACCGACGTCGGCCCGCTGGTCAGCGAGGACGCCGCCAAGCGCGTCGAGTCCTGGGTCGACGAGGCCGTGCAGGCGGGCGCCAAGCTGCTCGCCGGCGGCAAGCGCGACGGCGCGGCCTACGCGCCGACCGTCCTCACGGAGGTTCCGGCCGACACCACCCTCGCCTGCGAGGAGGTCTTCGGACCGGTCCTCACCGTGCACAAGGTGGACGGCGAGGACGAGGCCTTCGCGGCCGTCAACTCCTCCAAGTACGGCCTCCAGGCGGGCGTCTTCACGCACGACCTGCAGACCGCCTTCCGTGCCCACCGCGCCCTGGAGGTCGGCGGCGTGATCGTCGGCGACGTCCCCTCCTACCGCGCGGACCAGATGCCGTACGGCGGCGCCAAGGCCTCCGGCGTCGGCCGCGAGGGCGTGCGCTACGCGATGGACGACTACACGTACGAGCGCGTCCTCGTCCTGACGGGCCTCGCCCTCTAGGACGTACGGACGGACGTACGCAGACGGCCGGAGCCCACCAGCGGGCTCCGGCCGTTTCGCGTCCCAGGGGTGGTCGGGCCGCCCGGAATCGGGTACATACGGTCGAGTAGCACTGTCCGGTAACGGGGTGCGTGCGCGCCCCGCACACGTCGCGGCGAGGAGAACCCCTCAATGACCGCACCACACGGCACACCGAAGGTCTCGGAGCGCGAAGCGCGCCGGGTCGCCGAAGCCGCGCGCGAGCAGGACTGGCGCAAACCGAGCTTCGCGAAGGAACTCTTCCTCGGGCGTTTCCGGCTCGACCTCATCCATCCGCATCCGCTGCCCGCCACGGACGACGTGGACCGCGGCGAGGCGTTCCTCGCCAAGCTGCGGGACTTCTGCGAGACGAAGATCGACGGCGCCCTCATCGAGCGCGAGTCGAAGATCCCCGACGAGGTGATCAACGGGCTCAAGGAGCTCGGCGCCCTCGGGATGAAGATCGACACCAAGTACGGCGGCCTCGGCCTCACCCAGGTGTACTACAACAAGGCGCTCGCCCTTGCCGGTTCCGCCAGCCCCGCGATCGGCGCGCTGCTCTCGGCGCATCAGTCGATCGGCGTACCGCAGCCGCTGAAACTCTTCGGCACCCAGGAGCAGCGGGACACGTTCCTGCCGCGCTGCGCCCGTACCGACATCTCCGCCTTCCTGCTCACCGAGCCCGACGTCGGCTCCGACCCGGCCCGGCTCGCCACCTCGGCGGTCCCGGAGGCTGGGGGCACCTCCCGCTCGAGCGAATTCGAGAGTGGGGGAGCGTACGTCCTCGACGGGGTGAAGCTCTGGACCACCAACGGCGTCGTCGCGGACCTGCTGGTCGTCATGGCCCGGGTGCCGAAGTCCGAGGGGCACAAGGGCGGCATCACGGCCTTCGTCGTCGAGGCCGACTCGCCCGGCGTCACCGTGGAGAACCGCAACGCCTTCATGGGCCTGCGCGGCATCGAGAACGGCGTGACCCGCTTCCACCAGGTCCGCGTCCCCGCCTCGCACCGGATCGGCCCCGAGGGCGCCGGTCTGAAGATCGCCCTGACCACGCTGAACACCGGCCGCCTCTCGCTCCCCGCGATGTGCGTCGGCGCGGGCAAGTGGTGTCTGAAGATCGCCCGCGAGTGGTCGGCGGTGCGCGAACAGTGGGGCAGGCCCATCGCCCAGCACGAGGCCGTGGGCAGCAAGATCTCGTTCATCGCGGCCACCACCTTCGCCCTGGAGGCGGTGCTCGACCTCTCCTCGCAGATGGCCGACGAGGACCGCAACGACATCCGCATCGAGGCCGCGCTCGCCAAGCTGTACGGGTCGGAGATGGCCTGGCTGATGGCCGACGAGCTGGTCCAGATCCGCGGCGGACGCGGCTTCGAGACCGCCGACTCGCTGGCCGCCCGCGGCGAGCGGGCCGTACCGGCCGAGCAGATCCTGCGCGATCTGCGCATCAACAGGATCTTCGAGGGCTCCACCGAGATCATGCACCTCCTGATCGCCCGGGAGGCCGTCGACGCCCATCTGTCCGTCGCGGGGGCCCTGATCGACCCCGACAAGAAGCTGCCGGAGAAGGCGAAGGCGGGCGCCAACGCCGCCGCCTTCTACGCCCGCTGGCTGCCCAAACTGCTCTCCGGTCCCGGCCAACTCCCCAACTCCTACCAGGAGTTCGGCGACCTTGCCCAGCACCTTCGGTACGTGGAGCGGTCCGCCCGCAAGCTGGCCCGCTCCACGTTCTACGCCATGTCGCGCTGGCAGGGCCGGATGGAGACCAAACAGGGCTTCCTCGGCCGGATCGTCGACATCGGCGCCGAACTGTTCGCGATGAGCGCCGCCTGCGTACGGGCGGAGCTGCTGCGCACCACCGGCGAGCACGGCCGCGAGGCGCACCAGCTGGCCGACGTCTTCTGCCGCCAGGCCAGGATCCGGGTGGACGAGCTCTTCGAGCGGCTCTGGGCCAACACCGACGACCTGGACCGCAGGGTCGTCACCGGCGTCCTGGCCGGTTCGTACACCTGGCTGGAGGAGGGCGTCGTCGACCCCTCCGGCGACGGCCCGTGGATCGCGGACGCGACACCCGGACCGGCGAAACGGGACAACGTCCACCGCCCGATCCGCTGAATCCGCCGGGCAGTTGGGACACCGGGGAGCCCCGCTCCCCGGTGTCCCGGCGGCCCCCGGACCGCGCCGCGCGGGCCCGGCGCGGGGGAGTGCTGTCCCGACGCACAGCGGATGCGGCAAGAATGGGGGCATGAGCGACAGCCCAGCCCCCCTCGCCGACCCGCACATCGCCTTCGATCCCGCCGAAGGCCGCCGGGACATCGTCGTCCTCGGCTCCACCGGGTCCATCGGCACCCAGGCCATCGACCTGGTGCTGCGCAACCCCGACCGGTTCCGCGTCACCGCGCTCGCCGCGTCGGGCGGACGGGTCGCGCTCCTGGCCGAGCAGGCGCGCCGGCTGCGGGTCCGCACGGTCGCGGTCGCCCGGCCGGACGCGGTGCCCGCGCTGCGCGAGGCGCTGAAGGAGCAGTACGGCTCCCAGCCCGTCCCGGAGATCCTGGCCGGACCCGACGCGGCCACCGAGCTCGCCGGCTCCGACTGCCACACCGTCCTCAACGGCATCACCGGCTCGATCGGCCTCGCGCCCACCCTGGCCGCCCTGACGGCCGGCCGCACCCTGGCGCTCGCCAACAAGGAGTCGCTGATCGTCGGCGGCCCGCTGGTGAAGGCGCTCGCGAAGCCCGGCCAGATCATCCCGGTCGACTCCGAGCACGCCGCCCTCTTCCAGTCCCTCGCCGCCGGCACCCGCGCCGACGTACGGAAGCTGGTGGTCACCGCCTCCGGCGGCCCCTTCCGCGGCCGTACGCGCGCGGAGCTCGCCGATGTGACCCCCCGCGACGCGCTGGCCCACCCCACCTGGGCCATGGGCCCGGTGATCACCGTCAACTCGGCCACCCTGGTCAACAAGGGCCTCGAAGTCATCGAGGCGCACCTGCTGTACGACATCCCCTTCGACCGGATCGAGGTCGTCGTGCACCCGCAGTCGTACGTCCACTCCATGGTCGAGTTCACCGACGGCTCCACGCTCGCACAGGCCACCCCGCCCGATATGCGCGGCCCGATCGCCATCGGCATCGGCTGGCCCGAGCGGGTGCCCGACGCGGCCCCGGCCTTCGACTGGACCAAGGCGTCGAGCTGGGAGTTCTTCCCGCTCGACACCGAGGCCTTCCCCTCGGTCGGACTCGCCCGGCACGTGGGGGAGCTGGGCGGAACGGCGCCGGCGGTGTTCAATGCCGCGAACGAGGAGTGCGTGGACGCTTTCCTCGCGGGACGGCTGCCTTTCAACGGAATCATGGATACGGTCACAGAGGTCGTCGCCGAGCACGGCACCCCCGCCGAGGGAACTTCCCTCACGGTCTCGGACGTCCTGGAAGCGGAGACCTGGGCACGGGCACGGGCCCGTGAACTAGCGGTGAAGGCGACAGCGGAGGCGCGCGCATGACGATTTTGATGACGGTTCTCGGCATAGTCGTCTTCGTGGTCGGCCTGCTCGTCTCGATCGCCTGGCACGAGCTGGGCCACCTCTCCACGGCCAAGATGTTCGGCATCCGGGTGCCGCAGTACATGGTCGGCTTCGGCCCGACCATCTGGTCGCGGAAGAAGGGCGACACCGAGTACGGCATCAAGGCGGTCCCGCTCGGCGGATACATCCGCATGATCGGCATGTTCCCGCCCGGTGAGGACGGGCGGATCACCGCGCGCTCCACCTCGCCCTGGCGCGGCATGATCGAGGACGCCCGCTCGGCCGCTTTCGAGGAGCTCCAGCCGGGCGACGAGACGCGGCTCTTCTACACGCGCAAGCCGTGGAAGCGCGTGATCGTGATGTTCGCCGGGCCGTTCATGAACCTGATCCTCGCCGTGGCGATCTTCTTCGGCGTGATGATGACGTTCGGCGTCAACACCCAGACCACCCAGGTGGGCAAGGTCTCCGACTGCGTGATCTCGCAGAAGGAGCAGCGCGACAGCTGCAAGGCCTCCGACCCGGTCGCCCCGGCCAAGCAGGCCGGTCTGAAGGCCGGTGACAAGATCGTCGCGTTCAACGGCGAGAAGGTCGGCGACTGGTCGGCGCTGCAGAAGCACATCCGCGACACCATCGGCCCGGCCACCATCACGGTCCAGCGCGACGGCAAGCCGCTCGACCTGCACGCCAGCCTGATCAAGAACGATGTCGCCAAGATCGACGGCTCCGGCAACTACACCTCCGGCACCACCTCGGCGGGCTTCCTCGGCTTCAGCCCCGCCACGGGCATCATTCAGCAGTCCTTCGGCGAGTCCGTGGACCGCATGGGCGACATGATGCGCTCCGGGGTGAAGTCGCTGGTCGCGATCCCCTCCAAGGTCCCGGACCTGTGGAACGCGGCCTTCAACGGCGAGGACCGCAAGGCCGACTCCCCGATGGGTGTCGTCGGTGCGGCCCGGGTCGGCGGCGAGGTGTTCACCCTGGACATCCCGCCGGAGAACCAGATCGCGATGATGCTGTTCCTGGTCGCGGGCTTCAACCTCTCCCTGTTCCTCTTCAACATGCTGCCGCTGCTGCCGCTGGACGGCGGGCACATCGCGGGCGCGCTGTGGGAGTCGCTGCGCCGCACGGTCGCGCGCGTCTTCAAGCGCCCCGACCCGGGCCCGTTCGACGTGGCGAAGCTGATGCCGGTCGCGTACGTGGTGGCAGGGATCTTCATCTGCTTCACGCTGCTCGTGCTGGTCGCGGACGTGGTGAACCCGGTGAAGATCTCCTAGGGGCTCGTCGCGTACGTGTCGTACGCATGCAGTCGTACGCATGTAGGGGGCGGGGGGGGGGGGGGGGGGGGGGGGGGGGGGGGGGGGGGTGGTGGGGTGGGGGGGGGGGGGGGGGGGGGGGGGGGGGGGGGGGGGGGGGGGGGGGACG
>NZ_JBVIHM010000024.1:0-110746 GCF_055570295.1 Streptomyces sp. NPDC031265 | reverse complement strand
CGCCAACTGTTACCACCATCCACTTCCCCCTCTCCCCTCCGCCCCCCCCCCCCCCCCCCCCCCCCCCCCCCCCCCCCCCCTTCCCTCCCCCCCCCCCCCCCCCCCCCCCCCCCCCCCCCGCCCCTTCGCGTGAACTCTTGGGGTGGGGTGTGCTCCGGTGCCCCGGCGTGACGTAACCTCGAAGGCTGGAGCCCGCCGATCTCGGGACCTGATCCACACCTTGATCCACACGTTGGGGTTGCACAGCAGATGACCGCGATTTCACTGGGAATGCCGTCCGTGCCGACCAGGCTGGCCGAGCGTCGTAAAAGCCGTCAGATCCAGGTCGGGTCGGTGGCGGTCGGCGGGGATGCTCCTGTGTCGGTGCAGTCGATGACGACGACGCGTACGTCGGATGTCGGGGCGACGTTGCAGCAGATCGCGGAGTTGACGGCGTCGGGTTGTCAGATCGTGCGGGTGGCGTGTCCGACGCAGGATGACGCGGATGCGTTGGCGACGATCGCGAAGAAGTCGCAGATTCCGGTGATCGCGGATATTCATTTCCAGCCGAAGTACGTGTTCGCGGCGATTGACGCGGGGTGTGCGGCGGTGCGGGTGAATCCGGGCAACATCAAGCAGTTCGATGACAAGGTGAAGGAGATCGCGCGGGCGGCGAAGGATGCGGGTACGCCGATTCGTATCGGTGTGAACGCGGGGTCGTTGGATGCGCGTCTTTTGAAGAAGTACGGGAAGGCCACGCCGGAGGCGTTGGTGGAGTCGGCGCTGTGGGAGGCGTCGCTGTTCGAGGAGCATGATTTCCGGGATATCAAGATCTCGGTGAAGCACAACGATCCGGTGGTGATGGTCGAGGCCTACCGGCAGTTGGCGGCGCGGTGTGACTATCCGTTGCACCTGGGTGTGACGGAGGCGGGTCCGGCGTTCCAGGGGACGATCAAGTCGGCTGTGGCGTTCGGTGCGCTGCTGAGCCAGGGGATCGGGGACACGATCCGGGTTTCTTTGTCGGCGCCGCCGGCGGAGGAGATCAAGGTGGGGATGCAGATTCTGGAGTCGTTGAATCTGCGTCAGCGTCGTCTGGAGATCGTGTCGTGTCCGTCGTGTGGTCGGGCGCAGGTGGATGTGTACAAGTTGGCGGAGGAGGTCACGGCGGGTCTTGAGGGCATGGAGGTGCCTTTGCGGGTCGCGGTGATGGGGTGTGTGGTGAACGGGCCGGGTGAGGCGCGTGAGGCGGATCTGGGTGTGGCCTCGGGTAATGGCAAGGGTCAGATCTTCGTCAAGGGTGAGGTGATCAAGACGGTTCCCGAGTCGAAGATCGTCGAGACGCTGATCGAAGAGGCGATGAAGATCGCCCAGGAGATGGAGGGGGAGGGCGTCGCCTCCGGCGTCCCGAGCGTCACCGCGCGGGGCTGACCGGCACCACCGAGAGCTGAACGGGATCCGAAGGGGGCTCCAGCGTGACGATCTTGGAGAATGTTCGGGGGCCGCACGACCTGAAGGCGCTGGACGGCGCTCAACTGGCCGCGCTGTCGCAGGAGATCAGGGATTTCCTGGTCCACGCGGTGGCGCGGACCGGGGGCCATCTGGGGCCCAATCTGGGGGTGGTGGAGCTCTCCATCGCCCTCCACCGGACCTTCGACTCGCCGGTCGACCGCATCCTGTGGGACACCGGGCACCAGAGTTACGTACACAAACTGCTCACCGGGCGCCAGGACTTCTCGAAGCTGCGCTCCAAGGGCGGGCTCTCCGGCTACCCCTCGCGTGCCGAGTCCGAGCACGACGTCATCGAGAACTCGCACGCCTCGACCGTGCTCGGCTGGGCCGACGGACTCGCCAAGGCCAACAGTGTCCTGAACAGGGACGCCCATGTCGTCGCGATCATCGGCGACGGCGCACTCACCGGCGGCATGGCCTGGGAGGCCCTCAACAACATCGCGGCCGCCCGGGAGCGGCCGCTGATCATCGTCGTCAACGACAACGAGCGCTCCTACGGCCCGACCATCGGCGGCCTCGCCAACCATCTGGCGACCCTGCGCACCACCGACGGGTACGAGCGGTTCCTGGCCTGGGGCAAGCAGGTGCTCCAGCAGACACCGGTGGTGGGGCGGCCGCTGTACGAGTCGCTGCACGGCGCCAAGAAGGGGTTCAAGGACGCGTTCGCGCCGCAGGGCATGTTCGAGGACCTGGGACTGAAGTACGTGGGGCCCATCGACGGGCACGACATCGAGGCCGTCGAGTCGGCGCTGCGGCGCGCCAAGCGCTTCCACGGGCCCGTGCTGGTGCACTGCCTCACCGAGAAGGGGCGCGGCTACCAGCCGGCCCTGGACGACGAGGCCGACCGCTTCCACGCCGTGGGCGCGATGGACCCGCTGACCTGCGAGCCGCTGACGCCGTCCAACGGCCCCTCCTGGACCTCGGTGTTCGGCAAGGAGCTGGCCGCGCTCGGCGAGGAGCGGCCCGACATCGTGGCGATCACCGCCGCGATGCTCCACCCCACCGGGCTCACCGAGTTCGCCGCGCGCTTCCCCGACCGGGTCTGGGACGTGGGCATCGCCGAGCAGCACGCGGCCGTCTCGGCGGCCGGGCTCGCCACCGGCGGCCTTCACCCCGTCGTCGCCGTCTACGCCACCTTCCTCAACCGCGCCTTCGACCAGGTCCTGATGGATGTCGCCCTGCACCGGTGCGGGGTGACCTTCGTCCTGGACCGGGCCGGGGTCACCGGCGCCGACGGCGCCTCGCACAACGGCATGTGGGACCTCTCCGTCCTCCAGGTCGTGCCGGGGCTGCGGATCGCCGCCCCGCGCGACGCGGCCCAGCTGCGGACCCAGCTGCGTGAGGCGGTCGAGGTCGACGACGCCCCGACGGTGCTCCGCTTCCCCAAGGAGCCGGTCGGCCCGGACCTCCCCGCGCTGGACCGCATCGGCTCCATGGACGTGCTGCGCCGCGACGAGGACGCGGAGGTGCTGCTCGTGGCGGTCGGGGTGCTCGCGCCCGTCTGCCTCCAGGCCGCCGACCTGCTCGCCGGGCGCGGCATCGGGTGCACGGTGGTGGACCCCCGGTGGGTCAAGCCCGTCGACGAGCAGCTGGCGCCGCTGGCCGAGCGGCACGCGCTGGTCGCGGTCGTGGAGGACAACATCCGTACCGGCGGGGTCGGGTGGGCCGTCGGGCAGGCGCTGCGGGACGCCGGGGTGGACACCCCGCTGCGCGGCTTCGGCATCCCCGAGCAGTTCCTCGCGCACGCCAAGCGCGCCGAGGTCCTCGCCGACATCGGGCTCACCCCGGTGGAGATCGCGGGACGGATCAGCGCCGCGCTGGCGGCGCGCCAGGACGCCGCCGCGGCGGCCGAGAAGGAGAACGACGGATGACCGACGGCGGACCCAAGGGCTTCGACCTGGCCCGGCTCCTCGCCGAGCGCGGGGCCGAGCGCTACGAGCTGCACACCAAGTACCTCAACCACCAGCTGCCGCGCATGCTGCACACCATCGGCTTCGACAAGGTCTACGAGCGGGCCGAGGGCGCGTACTTCTGGGACGCGGACGGCCAGGACTACCTGGACATGCTCGCGGGGTTCGGGGTGATGGGCCTGGGCCGCCACCACCCCGTGGTGCGCATGGCACTCCACGACGTGCTGGACGCCTCACTCGCGGACCTCACCCGCTTCGACTGCCAGCCGCTGCCCGGCCTGCTCGCCGAGAAGCTGCTCGCCCACAGCCCGCACCTGGACCGGGTGTTCTTCGGCAACAGCGGTACGGAGGCGGTGGAGACCGCCCTGAAGTTCGCCCGGTACGCCACCGGCCGGCCCAGGGTTCTGTACTGCTCGCACGCCTTCCACGGGCTGACCACCGGCGCGCTCTCGGTCAACGGCGAGTCGGGCTTCCGCGACGGCTTCGCCCCGCTGCTGCCCGACACGGCGGTCCCGCTCGGCGATCTCGCGGCCCTTGAGCGGGAGTTGGAGCACGGCGACGTGGCCGCGCTGATCGTGGAGCCGATCCAGGGCAAGGGCGTCCACGAGGCGCCGCCCGGCTATCTGCTCGCCGCGCAGGAGCTGCTCCACAAGTACAAGGCGCTGCTCATCGCGGACGAGGTGCAGACCGGGCTCGGCAGGACCGGCGACTTCTACGCGTACCAGCACGACAAGGGCGTCGAGCCGGACCTGGTCTGTGTCGCCAAGGCGCTCTCCGGCGGCTATGTGCCGGTCGGCGCGACCCTCGGCAAGGAGTGGATCTTCAAGAAGGTCTACTCGTCGATGGACCGGGTCCTGGTCCACTCCGCCAGCTTCGGCTCCAACGCCCAGGCGATGGCGGCGGGGCTGGCGGTGCTCGCGGTGATGGAGGACGAGGACGTCGTCGCCAACGCGCGCGTCACGGGCGAGCTCCTGAGGTCCCGGCTCGCCGCGCTGGTCGACCGCTATGAGCTGCTGCACGACGTGCGCGGGCGCGGGCTGATGATCGGCATCGAGTTCGGCAAGCCCTCCTCGATGCGGCTGCGTGGACGCTGGACCATGCTCCAGACCGCCCGCAAGGGCCTGTTCGCGCAGATGGTCGTGGTGCCGCTGCTCCAGAAGCACCGCATCCTCACCCAGGTCTCCGGCGACCATCTGGAGGTGATCAAGCTGATCCCGCCGCTGACGATCGGCGAGCCCGAGGTGGACCGGTTCGTCGACGCGTTCACCGCCGTCATGGACGACGCGCACGGCGGCGGAAGCCTGATGTGGGACTTCGGCCGGACCCTGGTCAAGCAGGCGGTCGCCAACCGGTAGGCGTTTTTGCCTCTGGGGTAAAAAATTTGCCCCAGAGGCAACCCGCTGACTGAATGGAGTGCATGAGCACTCCTGCCGAAGGCGCCGAGGAGCCGTCCGGCCCCGCGCTCCCCGATGTCGCCCCGCGCCTGCGCGACCTGCGGCGCCGCCGCGGCCTCACCCTGGAGGCCGCCGCCCCGCGGGCCGGTCTCTCACCGGCGCACCTCTCCCGCCTTGAGACGGGCGCCCGCCAGCCCTCGCTGCCGATGCTGCTCGCGCTCGCCCGTACCTACGGTACGACGGTTTCCGAGCTGCTCGGCGAGATGCCGCCCGAGCGCGAACCCGTCATCCGGGGAGGCCGCGCCGAGCCCGCCGAGGCCGACGGCTGGACCTACCACCGGGCGGGGCACCCGGGCCGGGCCATGCAGGCCCTGCGCGTGGAGGTCCCGTACGGCACCCAGCGCGAGCTCGTCCGCGTCCACCCCGGCGAGGAGTGGCTCCACGTCCTGTCCGGGCGGCTGCGGCTCACCCTCGGCGACGCCACGCACGAACTCGACCCCGGCGACAGCGCGCACTTCGACTCGCTCACCCCGCACCGGATCTCCGCCGTCTCGCACGGCGGGGCCGCGTTCCTGTTCGTCCACACCCTGCTCCAGAGCCCCGATCCGCATCCGCACCACCCGCACGGCTGAGAGGTACGCCATGTCGCAGAACCAGGGACGGTCCGACGCGAGCACCCAGGAGACGAAGTTCCCCCGGGGGCTCGTGGTCCGGCTCTTCGCCTACTTGATCGCGGGCCACATCTTCGCGGCCTTCCTCTACCTCCTGTTCACGGTCGGCAAATGACCCGCCACGCGGCTTACGCCGCGTCCTCCACCAAGCGCTCCCGCAGCCGCTCGCGGGTCTCGGCCGTGAGGCCCAGGCCCTCGGTCAGATAGCGGTCGGTGGTGCCCCAGGTCCCCTCGATGGTGTCGAAGGCCGCGTGCAGATAGCTGGCGCGGGCGTCGAAGAGGGGGTTGAGCAGCTCCACGATCTCCGCGCTCATCCCGGCCGCGGAGGTGTCGCTGCGGTGCATCTTGTAGCGGCGGTGCGGGTCGTTGGACTTGAGGTAGTCCGCCTCGATGGCCTCCCGCTCGACGCCCACCGCGAGCAGCGACACCGCGATCGAGAGCCCGGCGCGGTCCTTGCCCGCCGCACAGTGCATCAGCGCCGGGACGCTGTCCTCGGCGAGCGCGTGCAGCACCCGGCTGTGCTCGGCCGTGCGCTCGCGGATGATCGTCCGGTACGAGCGGGACATCCGGTCGGCGCCCCGGCCGTCGGAGAGGACCGACCGCAGCTGGTTGATGTCGCCGTCGCGGACCATCTTCCAGAACTCGGCCCCGTCGGCGGGGTCCGTCAGCGGTATGTTCACATTGCGCACCCCGGGCAGGTCCACGTCCGGCCCCTCCAGCTTCTGGTCCGCCGCGTTGCGGAAGTCGAAGATGGTGTGCAGCCCGAGGGTGGCGAGGAAGGCAGCGTCCTGCTCGGTCGCGTGTGCCAGGTGGCCGCTGCGGAAGAGCCGTCCGTGCCGCAGCCGGCGGCCGTCCACGGTCGGCAGTCCGCCCACATCACGGAAGTTGCGCACCCCGGAGAGCTCGGGTTCGGTCGAAGGGACCTGCGGAGTCTGCTGCGTCACGTTCGCTCCTGATGTGGTTCGAAAAAAGATCACGCCGCCTCGATCCGACGATACGACATGGGTTCCCGGGGCAATCATCTCGACGGCCCGACCGGAAGGCGACCCCCTCGCACCCGTTGCCCTCGCGGCGATGGACCCCCGATCCTGTTGCTGGTGTTCGTGCCTGTGCGTACCTGTGCGGAACTGGGGAGTCGGGATGATCGAGACTACGGACGGACGGGTGTGGCTGCTCTCCGGTCGCACCAGCGGCTATGCGCTGCACCTCACGGACCACGGGGAACTCCTGCACCTCCACTGGGGCCCGCGCCTGGCCCTCGCCGACGCCGAGGCACTGGCCGCCCAGCCCCTGCCGCCCTACTGGCCCTTCGAGTCACCACTGGATGGCCAGGAGGAGTACGTGGTGGAGGGCGGGCCCCGTTTCGCGCGCCCCGCGCTCTCCGTACGGACCCCTCGGGTGCGCGGCACCGAGTGGACCTTCGCGGACGCCGTGGTCGACGGCGACGAACTGCGGCTGCGCTTCGCCGACGCCGTGCACCGCCTGGGGCTCACCCTGCACTACCGGATGCGCGACGACGCCGACGTCGTCGAGCGCTGGGCGACCGTCGCCCACGAGGGCACGGCCGGTGACCCGGACCTGGAGCTGCTGCGGGCCGACGCGGCCGTGTGGACGCTGCCGCTGCGCGACGGCTGGCGGCTCAGCCAGCTGCACGGCCGCTGGGCGGCCGAGTCCCGGCTCGTACGGGCCGACCTCACCCCGGGCGACAAGGTGCTCGGCAGCCGCCGCGGCCACACCGGCCACCAGCACCTGCCCTGGGTCACCCTGGACGCCGAGGGCACCGCCACCGAGGAGAGCGGCGAGGTGTACGGGTGCGCGCTCGGCTGGTCCGGGTCCTGGCGCATCGCCGTCCAGCACCTGCCGGACGGCCGGGTGCAGATCAGCGGCGGCGCCGGGTACGACGACTCCGGGCTGCTGTCCCTGGCGCCCGGCGATTCGTACACCACACCGGTCTTCGCCGGGCTGTGGAGCCCGGACGGCTTCGGCGGGGCCAGCCGGGAGTGGCACGCCTGGCAGCTGGCCCGGGTGATCCCGGATGCCGAGCGGGTGCGGCCGGTGCTCTTCAACTCCTGGGAGGCCACCGGGTTCGACATCTCCGAGCCGCAGCAGCGGGCGCTGGCGCACCGGGCGGCGGCGATGGGCGTCGAGCTGTTCGTCATCGACGACGGCTGGTTCGGGGACCGCACCCATGATGCGGCCGGGCTCGGCGACTGGACGCCCAACCCCGAGCGCTTCCCCGGCGGCCTCAAGCCGCTGGCCGACGAAGTGCACGCGCTGGGCATGCGGTTCGGGATCTGGGTCGAGCCGGAGATGGTCAACGCCGACAGTGCGCTGTACCGGGCGCACCCGGAGTGGGTGCAGCACCAGAGCGGACGCCGGCGCACCGAGTTCCGCAACCAGCTCGTGCTCAACCTGGCCCGCCCGGACGTCCAGGAGTACCTCTGGGAGCAGCTGGACGGACTCCTTTCGAGCGCGCCCGTCGACTATGTGAAGTGGGACTTCAACCGCTGCTTCACCGACGCGGGCTGGCCCGGCGAGGAGTATCCGCAGAAGCTCTGGATCGAGCATGTCCGGGCGCTGTACGGCCTGTTGGAGCGGCTGCGGGCCGCGCACCCCTCGGTCGACTTCGAGTCCTGCTCGGGCGGCGGCGGCCGGATCGACCTCGGCATCCTCTCCCGTACGGACCAGGTGTGGACCTCCGACAACACCGACCCGCTGGACCGGCTCGCCATCCAGGACGGCTTCAGCCAGCTGCACCCGGCCCGGGTGATGGCCGCCTGGGTCACCGACAGCCCCAACACCCTGCTCAACGGCCGCCGCAGCAGCCTGCGCTTCCGCTTCGGGAGCGCGATGGCCGGGGTGCTCGGCATCGGCGGGGACCTCACCCGGTGGAGCGAGGCCGAGCTGGCCGAGGCGCGCGGGTGGGTGGAGCTGTACAAGGCGATCCGGCCGGTGGTGCAGCTCGGGGCCCAGTACCGGCTGCGGCCGCCGCGCGGGGGGCTCAGCGCCGTCCAGTACGTGCGCGGCGACGACACCGTGGTCCTCGCCCACCTCCAGGCCCAGCGCTACGGCGAGCGTCCCCCGGCCGTACGGCTGCGCGGTCTGGACCCGGCGGCGGCCTATCGGTGCCTCGACACCGGGGCCGTACACAGGGGAGCGGTATTGCTGCACCGGGGTCTGGACACCGGGCTGCGGGGCGATCTTGATGCGGCGGTGTTCCGTTTCCGGCGGCTTGGCGAACTCCCGGCATAAGGAATTCGCGCTCTTGGCACGCCGAAGATCTCCATCGGGATGCACTGACCAAAAGTGGACAGAATGGGGCGATAGGTGGCGGGAAGGGGTGAATCGGCTAGAACTTTAGCCCGGATTGGGCGATTTGGTGGCTCCTGTCCATCTCCCCGGCGGGAAGGGGAGGTTGCCCGTGAGCAGCGTCATATCCGTGACGTTCCGTGGTGGCGGCCCGAATGAATTCCCCGTTCCGGCGGGGCCTGTTGGGAATTCCCGTCGACGCAGGGTGACCAGAATTCCCGGAGGAATTCCCGGCCGGGAATGCCGAAGGCGAATGGGTACTTGTCGTGACCCGCCGGGCTCGCTTACGGTCACCGCAATCCGGGTGGACCGCCGAATCCTGCCACCGCTCGGAATCCGCACCCATCCACGCGTGGCAGGAGCGGGGGACCCAGGTAAGCGCCGTCCGGAATTCCGGCACGGCTCGGGGTGAAGCCGGAACACCGCACGCGGTGCCCGGCCGGGCAGCTCCAGCCCGAACCCGACAGCTCACCTCGCAGGCGCCGGAGAGGAATCCGCCATGCCCGCGAAGGGTAAGCACCGCCGTCCCAAGTCCAGCCCGATATCCCGGGGCATGGTCGCCGCCGGTACGGGCGGCGCCGCGCTCGCCATCCCGCTGCTGGGCGCCACCGGCGCGCACGCCGCGGTGAAGACCGCCGCCCCCGCCACCGCGCCCCAGCAGGCCGTCCGCGCCGCCGGGACCTTCATCGCCGCTCCGGCCGCCGCCCCGCAGGCCGTGCCCGCCACATACAAGGTCAAGAGCGGCGACTGCCTGTCGCAGATCGCCCAGGACCACCGGCTCGGCGGCTGGCAGCGGCTCTACAAGGACAACCGCGAGGTCGTCGGCTCCGACCCGGCGCTGATCCGCCCGGGCATGAAGCTCACCCTCGGGGCCAAGGTCCCGGGCGGCGGCGCGTCGCACGGCTCCGCCAAGGCGAGCGGTTCGCACGACTCCGGTACGAAGAAGTCCGCCCCCCGCACGGCGAAGTCCTCCCCGGCCGCCTCCGCCCCCAAGGCGGCCGCCGCCGCCGACACCTCCTCGTCCGCCACCGCGAACCAGGGCTCCGCCTCCGGCTTCCGCGCGCCGCTCGACAGCGTGAGCATCGGCACCCCGTACCGCATGGCCGGATCCATGTGGTCCAGCGGCTACCACACGGGCGTCGACTTCGCGGCCGACACCGGCACCACGGTGAAGGCCGTCGGCGCGGGCACGGTCGTCTCGGCCGGCTGGGGCGGCGCGTACGGCAACCAGGTCGTCATCCGGCACGCCGACGGCATGTACTCCCAGTACGCCCACCTCTCGCAGTTCTCCGTCTCGGCCGGGCAGACCGTGACCGAGGGCCAGCAGCTCGGGCTCTCCGGCGCCACCGGCAACGTCACCGGCCCGCACCTGCACTTCGAGATCCGTACCACGCCCGACTACGGCTCGGACGTCGACCCGCTCGCCTACCTCCGCCAGCAGGGCGCGAACCTCTAACGACCGTTGCCCCGTCGGCAATTGGCGCGTATTCCCGCTGCGGGAAACTGACCGGGTGGTCTATATCACCCATCGTCAACCCCTCCTTACGGTCGCGTAGGTCACACCCATAAGGGAAAGATGTGGTCTCGTGGCAGACGATTCGAGATCATTCAGCAGCGGTACGTTCGGGTCGTACACGGCGCTCGGCGACAGCTTCACGGAAGGCGTCGGCGACCCCGGCCCGGACGGGGCGTTCGTCGGCTGGGCGGACAGGTTCGCCGTGCTACTGGCAGACCAGCGACCGGAGGGGGCCTTTCGCTACGCCAATCTCGCGGTCCGCGGTAGGCTCCTCGACCAGATCGTCGAGGAGCAGGTGCCGCGGGCCAAGGAGCTCGCGCCCGACCTGGTGAGCTTCTGCGCGGGGGGCAACGACATCATCCGGCCGGGCAGCGACCCGGACGACGTGGCCGAGCGCTTCGAGCGCGCCGTGGCCGACTTGAAGAGCGCGATCCCGACGGTCATGGTGACCACCGGGTTCGACACGCGCGGGGTGCCGGTCTTCAAGCATCTGCGGGGCAAGGTCGCCACGTACACCGCGCACGTGCGCTCCATCGCGGACCGCTACGGGTGCCCGGTGCTCGACCTGTGGTCGCTCAAGTCCGTTCAGGACAGGCGGGCGTGGGACGGCGACCGGCTGCATCTGTCGCCGGAGGGGCACACCCGGGTCGCGCTGCGCGCCGCGCAGGTGCTCGGGCTGCAGATCCCCGCCGACCCGGACCAGGCGTGGCCCCCGCTGCCGCCGCGCAACACCCTGGACGTGCGGCGCGACGACATCCACTGGGCGCGCGAGCACCTGGTGCCGTGGATCGGACGACGGCTGCGCGGCGAGAGCTCGGGCGACCACGTGGAGCCCAAGCGCCCGGATCTGCTGCCCCTCTGACGCATCATCAGCGCCGTATCGGAGCAGCTTTCCTCAGTGCGGTGCGGCCCCGCGCCCCCATAGGGGCGCGGGGCTGTGGCATGTGCGGCTCCGCCGAGACGGGGGTCCCCCTGTTCGAGTGAAGCCGAGAACTTGGGGGAGCGACCGGCCACAGACGGCCCGCAGCCGAATCACCGCTGCGTCAGCAGCCTCCGCTCCGTCTCCGGGTCGAGTCCGACCCGGGGGCGGTCCGGCCGCTGCGGAGCCTCGCCGCCGATCGATTCGAGCCAGGCCCAGGTGTCGGCGACCGTCTCCTCGACGGGACGGCAGCGCAGCCCCGAGAGCACGGCCTTCCACACGTTCGAGCCGTGCATCGTGCGGTGCAGCTCGCCCGGCGGAATCCACACCGGCAGGTGGTTCCAGGGCTCGACCCCGGCGGCCAGGATCGGCTCCGGGTCCGTCCAGCGCAGCTCCGCGCCGCCGCCGGTGACCCGTACGCATGCCTCAAGCAGCTCGCCCATGGTGGTGTGGTCCGGCGGGGAGACCAGGTTGTACGGGCCGCAGAGCCCGAAGTCGGCCGCGCTCACGATCCACTCCGCCAGGTCCCGGGCGTCGATGAACTGGACCGGCAGATCGCGCGGCCCCGGCGCGAGCACCTCGCCGCCGCGCGCCATGCGCCCCAGCCACCACGGCAGCCGCCCGATGTTCTCCCACGGGCCGAGGATCAGCCCCGCGCGCACCAGGAGCGAGCGGTCCGGGCCGAACTCCTGGACGGCGGCGAGCTCGCCGCCGCGCTTGGCCTGCGGATAGTCCACCTCGTCCCCGGCGTCGGGCGAGCCGTCGACCGGCGGCGCGCCCTCGTCGGCCTCGGCCGGGACCGGGTCCGCGTACACGGACCGGCTCGACACATAGACGTACCGGGCGGCGCGGCCCTGGGCGAGCAGCCGGGCGGCGTCGCGCACCGCCGAGGGCGCCCCCGACCAGGTGTCCACGACCACGTCCCACCGCCCGTCGGCCAGCGCCGCCAGGCCGCCCTCGGCCGTCCGGTCGCCGAGCAGTGTGCGCACGCCCTCGGGCGGCTCGTGGCGGCCCCGGTGGAAGACCGTCACCTCGTGCCCGCGCGCCACCGCGGCCTCGGCCACGGCGCGGCCGACGAATTCCGTACCACCCAGTATCAGTAGCTTCATGGCCGCAACTCTGCCTGCCGGAAGGGGTCCTGAGAACCGTTGCATGCTGAGGGCGAAATCCTGGCCGTGCCCATGCGCGGCCCGAGGGAGCGTCAGGGGCGGTAGAGCTGGCCGGGCTTCGGGGCGGCGGGGGCGAGCAGCTGGGGCACGGTCACGAAGGTGAAGCCGCGCGCTTTGAGGGCGTCGATGATCCCGGGCACGGCGGGCACGGTCCCGTCGTAGATGTCGTGCAGCAGGATGATGCCGTCGCGGTCGGCCTGGTCGAGGATGCGCTCGGTGATCAGGGCCGAGTCGTTGGTGGAGTAGTCCTTGGCGGTCGCGCTCCACAGGATCTGCGAGAGCCCCAGCTCCTTGCTGACCTTGGTGACTTCCTTGTTGGTGCGGCCCTGCGGCGGCCGCATCAGGACCGGCTTGCGGCCGGTCAGCTTGGCCACCGCCTCCTGGGTGCGGTTGAGCTCGGCGCGTATCTCGTCGGGCTTCAGGTTGTCCAGGCGCTCGTGCGACCAGGTGTGGTTGGCGACCTCGTGCCCCTCGGCGGCGATGCGGCGCACGGTGTCGGGGTACTTCTCGACGTGGTTCTTGCCGAGCAGGAAGAAGGTGGCGTACACCTTCTTCTCCTTGAGCGTGTCGAGCAGTTGGGGCGTCTTCTCGCCCGGCCCGGCGTCGAACGTCAGGGCTATGCATTTGGCCTTGCGGCAGTCGACCCCGGCGGCGGTGCCCGCGGCGGCGCCCGCCGCGGCCTTGCTGTCGAGCGCGTCGTTGCGGGCGGAGCGCGGCGAGACGGCGCCGTCGGAGCAGCCGGTCAGCGTCAGGCCGAGTGCGGCCACGGCGACCAGCGCGGCGGCCGCCCGCCCCCGGGCACGACGCACTTCGGAATTGCTGCTGCGCATGACGCGACTCCCTTTCGGCCTGGGCCAGAACATGAGGGGGACTATACGTGAGGTGTATACACGGCATGCATAGTGGGGTGGCCCCGAGCCCGTACGGGCCCTGCGGGTGGGCGATCGGCTACTTGCGGCGGGACCCGGCCGGGCCGGAGCCCCTGCGCCGGGAGGCGCCGGGCTTGCCGGACGGGCCGCCCTTACGGCCGGAGGCGGCCGGGGTGGCGTCCTTGCGCCCGGACGGCACGGGCGGGGCCGAGGTGCCCTTGTCCCAGTGCGACGGGCGCTCCAGGCCCCCAGGCAGCACCGTGCCCGCGTCGCCCCGCGCCGCGTTGACCTGCGTCTGGGTGAGGAAGAGGCAGTCGGTGAGGTCCGCCCCGGCGAGGTCCGCGTCGCGGAAGTCCGCTCCGATCACATCGGCGAGCCGCAGATCCGCCCCGCTCAGATCGGCCGCGATGAGGTACGCGCCGCGCAGGTCCGCACCACGCAGATCCGCGCCCCTGAGCCGGGCCCCGAACAGATCGGCGCCCCTGCGGTCCTTCTTCTTGCCCCGGACCTCGGCGCGTACCAGCTCGCTGGTGCGCAGCAGCAGGGCGTTCACCTCGGCGCGATGCGCGGCCACGTCCAGTTCCAGGAGCGTGTCCACGTCGCTGAGCGTCAGGCGCTCGATCCTCTCCTGCGCGGCCGCCACCTGGCGGTGGACCGGGCGCGCCGCCGGGCGGGCCTGCGCCTCGGCGAGGTACCAGAGCAGCTCTTGGAGCTGGCGCATCACCGGGAGCGCGGCGAACATCTGCCGCGACCCGTCCGGGGACTCCCGCCAGTTCTGCCCGGCAAAGGTGACTTGGGAGATCTTCTGGCCCGCGCCGAAGCAGTCGTACACCGTGCACCCCTGGAAGCCCTTGGGACGCAGCTTGTCGTGGATGCCGCAGCGGAAGTCCTGCTGGAGGTTGGGGCAGGGGTCCCCGACGGCCTTGTCGATCGCGAAGTCCGTCGACCGGGAGAACGCCAGCGCGACGCAGCACAGGCCGAAGCAGTTCGCACAGTCGGCCCGCAGCGCGGAGCGGTCGTCCGCCGGTCCGGGCGCCGCGGCGACCTGCTCATGTACGCGGTTCTCGGATGTCTCGGACAAGGCGGGCATTCTCCTGTGGTGTCGATCGGCCCGGGGCGGCCGCGGCGGGGTATGCCGCAGGCCCGGCGCGGACATACGGCGGGCCGAGCCTATCGCCCGGCCGGAGCGCCCAGAGGGCGGCGGCGGGGCTACGCGGCCTCGTCGAGATCGGCGGTCGTGGCCGCCGCCCACAGCGTGAGCAGCCGCTCGTACTCCTCCGAGGGCCAGCCGCCGTCCGGGTCCGCGCTGTCGACGAGCTCGCGAATCGCCTCATTGGCGGCTTCGGCGTCCGGCAGTACGGAACCAGGGAGGTGGGCGGTAGGGGACATGCGTCCAGCCTAAGCGCACGGTCCGACAATCGGCCCCGAATTGTCACTGCCAGGTCCATCACACAGTCGTCGGCCATCCCCCACATCACCTTCACCACGCGCGCGGGAATCGGGGGTGGGCGCGCGCTGTTCCAGTGGCCATGACGGCATTCGACGCACACGAGGAAGCACTGCTCAAGCTGGTCGCGGCGGAGAAGGGCGGCGTCCTCGCCACCCTCAAGCGCGACGGGCGCCCGCAGCTTTCCAACGTGAACCACGCGTACTACGCGGAGGAGGGCGTGATCAAGGTCTCCCTCACCGACGACCGCGCCAAGACGAAGAACCTGCGCCGCGACCCGCGCGCCAGCTACCACGTCACCAGTGACGACCGCTGGGCCTGGACCGTGGCCGAGGGCGTGGCGGACCTCTCCCCGGTGGCCGCCGACCCGCACGACGCGACCGTCGAGGAGCTCATTCAGCTGTACCGGGACGTCCAGGGCGAGCACCCGGACTGGGACGACTACCGGCGGGCCATGGTCCGCGACCGGCGCGTGGTGCTCCGGCTGCGGGTGGATCGTGCCTACGGGCAGCCGCGCGCCTGAGCCGCCCCCGGCGGGTCCCTGCCGCGTAACGGCGCCGTTCCCGCCTTGTCGTACCCGCCGCACATAATGGAACGACCCCCGAGCCCCAGGAGGTGCCGTGACCGGCGCTGGATCTCTGCTCCCACTCCGCTCCCGGCTGCGCGAGCTGCGCCCCGCCGCGTTCGGGGCCGACCCGGCGGGGGAGCGCCTGGAGCGGATCCGCCGCTCGCCCAACTTCGCGGACGGGGTCTTCCAGAACCCGGAGGGCGCACGGACGCGGCCGTCCGGCTCGATGGTGGAGTTCGCCAAGATCTACTTCGAGAAGGAGCAGCGGGCCCTGCGCGCCCCGGTGGGCAACATCCCGGTGCACGCGACGACGCTCGCCGACCTCGCCAGGCCGCCCGCCACCGGGCTGCGGCTCACCTGGATGGGGCACTCCAGCGTCCTCGCCGAGATCGACGGCCGCCGGGTACTCTTCGACCCGGTGTGGGGCGAGCGCTGTTCCCCCTTCGCCTTCGCCGGGCCCAAGCGCCTGCACCCGGTGCCCGTCCCGCTGGCCTCACTCGGTCCCGTGGACGTCGTGGTCATCTCGCACGACCACTACGACCATCTCGACCTGCCCACCATCCGCGCCCTGGCGGGTACGGGGACGGTGTTCGCGGTCCCGCTCGGTGTCGGCGCCCATCTGGAGTACTGGGGCGTCCCGGCCGACCGCATCCACGAGCTCGACTGGAGCGAGTCGACGAAGGTCAACGGGCTCAGCCTCACCGCCACCCCCGCGCGCCACTTCTGCGGCCGCGGCCTGCGCAACCAGCAGCACACGCTGTGGGCCTCCTGGGCCGTCACCGGTCCCGAGCACCGGATCTACCACAGCGGTGACACCGGCTACTTCGACGGCTTCAAGGACATCGGCGCCGAGCACGGCCCGTTCGACGCCACGATGATCCAGATCGGCGCGTACAGCGAATTCTGGCCGGACATCCATATGACTCCGGCCGAAGGCATGCGGGCCCACCTCGACCTCCAGGGCGGCCGGCCGCACGGCGTGATGCTCCCGATCCACTGGGGCACCTTCAACCTCGCCCCGCACCCGTGGGCCGAGCCGGGCGAGGGGACGATGGCCGCCGCCGCGGCGGCCGGCACCGGGATCGCGCTGCCCATCCCGGGTGAACCCTTCGAACCCACCTCGGAAAACGTGCCGTCCGCGCCCTGGTGGCGCCCGGTCGCGCCGACCCCGGCGGGCGGCTGGCCGGTGCACACCCGCAAGCCCGCCAAGGCGGGAGAACAGGAGGCGGCGCCGGTCGTCTCCTAGGAGATGTGTCGGCATTTCGCGCTGCTGTACGAGGCGCCATACCAGAGCGGGACGCGGCAGGGGGAACTTTTCCAACTGCGCACCGAGGGTGATGGGTTGACCACTACTGTGAGTGGCCGATGATCAACGCGGGCCCATATCGGTTGAGTCGGGCCCGGGACCACGATCTCTGGGACCCCACGTACCGAGGACGCAGATGTCTCATCTTCGCGCACCCGCCGCGCGGTCCGAACGCCGCGAGGGCGGGCGGCACGGACGTACGGCACACCGGCCGCAGCCCCCGGCCGCACCCGCGAGCGCCCCGGCTCCGGCGGGCCGGCCACCCAGCGGGCAGCGGCCGGCCACCGAGGGCCGCATACGACCCCAGCTGCTGCGCACCGCGGTGCTGCCCGCCGTGGCCGCCGTGCTGTGCGGCGTGGCCGCCGTCGTCTTCACCCTCCACTCCACCCACGCCCACCCCTCCAAGATGCTCTGGGCGGCGCTCGGCGGCATGGCGGTCCTCGCCGCCGCGTCCGTGGCGGCCGCCGCGGCGGGCGCCGACCGGGCCGCCAAGACCGTGCTCGGCCGCGCCAACGGGCTGCGCCGGGGCAGCGCCCGCTCGGCCGCCGACCTGCGCACGGTGGTCGACGGACTGCGCCGCGGCGACGGCCCGCCCACCCGCCGCGGACCCGTTCAGCTCCCGCCGGACGCCGATGAGTTCGAGCTCCTGGCGCACGAGCTGAGCCGGTCCCACGAGGCGGCCGTGACCGCTGTGGTACAGGCCTCGCAGCTCTCCAGCAGCGTCGGCAACGAGCAGAAGGTCGAAGTCTTCGTCAATCTGGCCCGTCGGCTCCAGTCCCTCGTCCACCGCGAGATCCAGCTCCTGGACGAGCTGGAGAACGAGGTCGAGGACCCCGAGCTGCTCAAGGGCCTGTTCCACGTCGACCACCTCGCCACCCGTATCCGCCGGCACGCGGAGAACCTCGCCGTCCTCGGCGGCGCCATCTCCCGCCGCCAGTGGTCCCACCCGGTGACCATGACCGAGGTGCTGCGCTCCTCGATCGCCGAGGTCGAGCAGTACCCCCGGGTCAAGCTGGTGCCGCCGATCGACGGCACGCTGCGCGGCCACGCGGTCGCCGACGTCATCCACCTCCTCGCCGAACTCGTCGAGAACGCCACGCTGTTCTCCGCCCCGCACACCCAGGTGCTGCTGCGCGCCCAGCTGGTGACCGCCGGGCTCGCCGTCGAGGTCGAGGACCGCGGTCTGGGCATGCCCGTCACCGAGCAGAGCAAGATGAACGCGCTGCTCTCCGACCCCGATCAGGTGAATGTCGCCCACCTCCTCCAGGACGGCCGGATCGGCCTGTTCGTGGTCTCCGCGCTGGCCCGCAGACACGGCATCGCGGTCCGCCTCCAGACCAACATCTACGGCGGCGTCCAGGCCGTACTGGTGCTGCCACAGGGCCTGTTGGGCGCCGACTCCGAGAGCGTCAAGGACGGGCAGACGGCCGATCGGCAGCCCCTCCCGGAGCCCGCCAGCCCCCCCCTCCCGGCCCACCCCCAGCCCCCCGTCGGCGCCCCGCAGACGCCCCCGCCCGCGCCCGTCCCGCCCCCCGCCGCGCCGGTGCCGCCGCCCGCGCACCGCGCCCCGGCACACGACACGCCCGCGCACGGCACCGCGCTGCCGCCCCTGCCCCGCCAGCCCCAGCACGGCGAGACCGTGTCCACGCACGGCACGACGCCGCTGCCGGTGCGCGCCGCCCACGAGGAGCGGCCCAACCCGGCCGCCGCCCTCCCCGGCACCCACCGGGCGCCGGGGGAGGCCGCGGTGCCTCCGATACCCGTGGCGAACGGTACGGTGCGCGGCGCGGGCCGGCCCGATCTGCCCCGGCGCCGCAGCCAGGAGCACCTCGTCCCGCAGCTGCGGGACGCTCCGGCCGCACGCAAGGAGGACGAACACGCCCTGCACGACCCGGGGTTGATGGCGGCGTTCCAGCGGGGCATCGGTCTCGCCGAGTCGCAGCCGGCCCCGCACGACAGCCCCGCCGTACCGCAACCGCACCCGCCCCACCCCGCACAGCCGTTACCTCACCCCCAGGCAGAAACTGACGCCGACCACTCCAAGGAGTAGATGCACCATGGCGAGCGATGCGCCGACCGGACACGTCTCGGACCTCGACTGGCTGCTCAGCGGACTGGTCCAGCGGGTGCCCTACACACGCAACGCGGTCCTGCTCTCCTCCGACGGGCTGGTGAAGTCCGTTCACGGTCTGGACGTCGACAGCGCCGACCACATGGCGGCCCTGGCCTCCGGGCTCTACTCGCTGGGCCGCAGCGCGGGTGCGCGCTTCGGTGACGGCGGCGAAGTCCGCCAGGTGGTGGTGGAGCTCGACTCCACGCTGCTGTTCGTCTCCACGGCAGGCTCGGGCACCTGTCTCGCCGTGCTCGCCGGACGCGAGGCGGACGCGGCGGTGCTCGGGTACGAGATGGCGATGCTGGTGAAGAGCGTACGGCCCTACCTCGTGACGCCGGCCCGGCAAGGCGCCGGGACACCGAGCGGCACGAGGCACTGAGCGTGCCGGCCCCGCAGGACGGCCCATGGCTCGACGACGCGGCCGGGAGGCTGATCCGCCCGTACACCGTGAGCAACGGCCGCACCCGGCCGACCGCCACGCTGGACCTGCTCTCCCAGGTGGTGGCGACCGGGCAGCCACCCCAGACGCACCTCGGGCCCGAACACTCCCAGGCGCTCGGGCTCTGCGAGGGGCCGACCTCGGTGGCGGAGATCGCGGCCCATCTGCGGCTGCCCGCCGTCGTCACCAAGGTGCTGCTGTCCGACCTGGTGGACTGCGGGGCGGTGACGGCCCGCGCGCCCCGCTTCCACCACACCCCCACCGACCGTTCTCTGCTGGAGGCAGTGCTCGATGGCCTACGACGAAGGCTCTGACGTCAGCCCCGCCGTGGATCTCTTCCCCACCGCGCTGAAGATCCTCGTCGCCGGCGGCTTCGGGGTCGGCAAGACGACCCTCGTGGGCGCGGTCAGCGAGATCGAACCGCTCTCCACCGAGGAGCTGCTCACCACGGTCAGCGTGGCGCACGACAGCCTCGAAGGGGTGGAGTCCAAGACCACCACGACGGTCGCCATGGACTTCGGGCGCATCACGCTCGACGACCGGCACGTCCTGTACCTGTTCGGCACGCCCGGGCAGGAGCGTTTCTGGTTCATGTGGGACGAGCTCTCCGAGGGCGCGCTCGGCGCGGTGATCCTCGCGGACACCCGGCGCCTGGAGGACTGCTTCTCCGCCGTGGACTTCTTCGAGCGGCGCGGGATCGGCTTCCTCGTCGCGGTCAACGAGTTCGACGGGGCCTACCGCTACACCCCGGACGAGGTCAGGTCCGCCATAGACCTCAAGCCGGAGGTTCCCGTCGTGCTCTGCGACGCCCGCATCGGCAGCTCCGGGATCGGGACCCTGGTCACCCTGGTCCAGCACCTGTTGTCCACCTTCCCGGCCGCCACCAGCCATGGAGCGCACACATGACGTACGACCCGACCGGCCATCTGCTGCTCACTCCCGTCGACCGGGAGGCGCCCGTCCGTGTACAGCGGCTGCGCCAGCTCGGCATGGGGGAGCATCCGGATCCGGCGTTCGACGAGTTCGCCCACAGACTCGCGGAGGTCACCGCGGCGCCCTATTCGATGGTCAACTTCATCGACGAGAACCAGCAGTTCTTCGCCGGGCTGCACACCCCGGAGGGGGCGCACGCGGGCACCGATCTGAACGCGGTGGCCGCGTCGGGCGGGGTGAGCCGGTTCATGGCCCGCGACCACGGCTACTGCCCGCACGTCGTGGTGCGCCGCAAGGCCCTGGTCCTGGAGGACGTCTGCGACTACCCGCGCTTCGCGGGCAACCCGGTGGTCGACGAGATCGGCATCCGCTCCTACCTCGGCGCCCCGCTGATCGACCGGACCGGGATCGCGCTCGGCACCATCTGCGTCGTCGACACCGAGCCGCGGCCGTGGGGCCGGGCCGGCCTTGAGACGATCAAGTCGATGGCGGCCGAGCTGATCGAGCAGATCCACCGCCGGGAGGACGGCGGCTTCTGACCGCCGCTACGCCGGTTCCCCGTGCGGTCAGTGGGCCGCCGCGAACTCCTCCGTGCGTACGGCATCGTAGAGCCGCTGTGACCACTGGCCCTTCGTCGTGCCCAGCGCCACTTCGGCCAGCCGCAGCAGCTGGACGTCCGTGGTGCCGGCCGGGGCGGAGATGTGGTGTGCGTCCCGCAGGTACCGCTCGATCGGGCGGTCGGTGAAGAGACCGGCCGCCGCGTGGATCTCCATGGCGCTGCGCGCCGAGTCGAGCGCGGACTCCACGTTGACCACCTTGGCGTTCATCAGCTCCGCGTCGCACGGCAGGCCGTGGTCGAGCAGGTGCACCGCGTGGTACGCGGCGAGCCGGGCCGTCATCAGCCGGGACTGCAGCTGCCCCAGCTTGATCTTGATGTTGGGCAGTTCGTACAGCGGCTTGCCGTAGCGGATCCGCTCGGTGCAGAACTTGGTCGTCTCCTCCAGGATCGCCTGGTGGATCCCCAGTGAGACGGCCGTCAGATTGGGCCGGCCGTACAGCACGCTGGAGGAGTAGGCCACGGCGAGCCCGTCGCCCTCCTCGCCCAGCCGGCTCTCCACCGGCACCCGGCAGTTGTCGAAGTAGAGCTCGCCGAAGCTGAAGCCGTGCAGGCCCATCGTGTCGCGCTCGGCGCCGAGCGAGAACCCGGGCCGGTCGGGCTCGACGAGGAACGCGGTCAGCCCCCGGGAGCCGGGGCCGGTGCGGACGACGACGCCGTGCACATCGCCGACATGGCTGTTTCCGACGTACACCTTGCGGCCGTTGAGGACGTAGTCGTCGCCGTCGCGGACCGCGCTCGCCGTCATCCCGAGCACATGGCCGCCGGACTCGGGCTCGGTCACGGCGATCGTCGGAAGGCAGTCACCGGCGGCGATGGCGGGCAGCCAGTGCTTCTTCTGCTCCTCGCTGCCGAAGTGGACTATCTTGGCCACGCCCAGCTGGGAGGCCTGCGCCATGGCGCCCATGGCGCCGCTGACCCGGGACAACTCCTCGATGATGATGGTCTTCCCGAGGTGTCCGACGCCCATTCCCCCGTACGACGGGCTGACGGTGGCCGCTATCCAGCCCTGCCGGGCGATCAGCCGGGACAGGTCGTACTGGACGGAACGTGCCGCCTCCATCGCCGCTATCCGGGGCCGGATCTCGCGTTCCGCGAACTGCCGTACATGCTCCCGTAGTTGATGATGCGGGCGGCTGCTGAAGTATCCGTCCATGGCGAGCCCTCCTCCGCGAAACGCCTGCTCGTAACGGTGTTCGAGCAGGTGGTGCATCGGCAGTGGTTCCCGTCCCGAAGAGGCCGACCTCATCATGTTGTTGATCATTCGGTGGCGCTTCAACGTCCTTGTCAACTTTGGCCAGAACGCGGCGTGTTGACGTTTGACTACTGGCGTGTTCTGTGAGGTTGGCCTCCTCGGTTCCACCCGGTTGGCATTCCCCGGTCTCCACTTCTTGCCACATGCCAAGGGCAAAGGTTTCGTGGGCATCCGGCACTGAGGGACAGGCTTTGGTCCCAGATGTGCACGAGGACGGCCTCCAGGAACACCCCGGGACGCGATTGGGCGCCGGGCGTGAACGCAATCGGACGTCCGTCGGCCGCTCGTCGCGCGGCCTCCGGCCTGTGCGAACCTGATCGTTTCGCCGTGCCACGGCCAAGCTCTTTTCCGGACCGGCGCGTTGGAGTGCCACCGGGTGGCGGCGGCGCGAAACAATTGTCCCGGGCGCATACTCCGGCGCGCGGCACCGGATCGGGCGCCGATGTCATCATCGGGCACCGGACACCCCGGCGCGCCGGGCCACCAGGCCCAGACCGTAAGGAAGTTGACCATGACCGACCTCCGTATCGGCGTCCTCGGCTTCGGCCTGCGCGGCAGCCTCGCCCGCGTCGCCCACCGCCCGGGCCGCGGCTCCGCCGTGACCGCGCTCGCCGACCCCGACCCCCGGGCCCGCGCGGAGGCGGCCGGGGCCTTCCCCGACGCCGCCATGACCGGAGACCACCGCAAGGTCGTCGAGGACCCCGACATCGACGCCCTGCTCGTCCTCACCCCCGACCACACCCATGCCGACATCGCCTGCGCGGCCATGCGGACGGGCAAGCCCGTCTTCGTGGAGAAGCCCCTGGACATCTCGGTCGAGCGCTGCGACACGATCCTGCGCACGGCGTACGAGACCGGGTCGCGGCTGTACGTCGGCCACAACATGCGCCACATGCCGGTGGTCCGGCTGATGCGCGACCTCGTCGAGCGCGGTGCGATCGGCAGGGTCAAGACGGTCTGGATCCGCCATTTCGTCGGCTACGGCGGCGACTGGTACTTCAAGGACTGGCACGCCGAGCGCGCGAACACCACCGGTCTGCTGCTCCAGAAGGCCGCTCACGACATCGACGTGCTGCACTGGCTGGCCGGCGGCTACGCGCGCGACGTCCAGGCGATGGGCGACCTCATGGTCTACGGGGACAATCCCCACCGGCGCGCGGAGGGCGAGCCGAAGGCGGACGACTGGTACACCAAGGACGGCCACTGGCCGCCGCACACCCAGCGCGCCCTGAACCCGGTGATCGACATCGAGGACGTCTCGCTCCTGAACATGCGCCTCGACAACGGCGTGCTCGCCGCCTACCAGCAGTGCAACTTCACCCCCGACTACTGGCGCAACTACACGGTCATCGGCGACGCGGGCCGCCTGGAGAACTTCGGCGACGGGCCCGGCAGCCGGGTCAAGGTGTGGAACGCCCGGCGCTCCCACTTCCGGGACGAGCCCGACGAGGTCCACGAGGTGCCGTCCGCCCCGGACGACTCGGGCCATGGCGGCGCGGACCCGCTCCTGATCGACGAGTTCCTGCGCTTCGTACGCGAGGGCGGCCGCACCGACACCTCGCCGGTGGCCGCCCGGATGGCCGTGGCGGCGGGCTACCAGGCGACCATGTCGCTGCGCGACGGCGGCACGCCCAGGCGGGTCGAGCCGCTGGACCCGGAGCTCGCCGCCTATTTCGCGGCAGGTCAGGTCCGCTGAGCCGGCCCGCCGGATCCGACGGCCGAAAGGGGTTCGTGACCACCGGTCGAAGTGCGGTATTGTTCTGGTGCGCGTTCGGCCGGGGGAAACCCCAGGTCAGACGGGCATCGGGACGTGGCGCAGCTTGGTAGCGCACTTGACTGGGGGTCAAGGGGTCGCAGGTTCAAATCCTGTCGTCCCGACCAGCGTTTTCGCAGGTCGGAAGCCGTCTTCTCCATCGGAGAAGGCGGCTTTCCGTGCGTTCGGGCGTAGATCTTCCGCCGGTTCTGGCGGTTTCGGCGGGCCGGGCCCCTGTCCGGCCGGGGTCCGTCACGAGATATCTTGATGTCGAGCAATGTTGCATACGTGGAGTGGAGCACCCGGTGACTGACTCGACCATCATCTACACCCACACTGACGAGGCGCCCGCGCTGGCGACGTACTCGTTCCTGCCTGTGGTCCAGGCGTATGCCTCGACGGCCGGGGTCACGGTGGAGACGCGGGACATCTCGCTGGCCGGGCGGATCATCGCCCACTTCCCGGAGTACCTCCAGGAGGGGCAGCGCATCGACGACGCCCTCGCCGAGCTCGGCGAGCTGGCGAAGACGCCCGACGCGAACATCATCAAGCTGCCGAACATCTCGGCCTCGATCCCGCAGCTCAAGGCCGCCGTCGCCGAGCTGCAGGCGCAGGGCTACGCGCTGCCGGCCTACCCGGACGACCCGCAGACCGACGAGGAGCGCGACATCCGCGCCCGCTACGACAAGGTCAAGGGCAGCGCCGTGAACCCGGTGCTGCGCGAGGGCAACTCCGACCGCCGCGCCCCCGGCTCGGTCAAGAACTACGCCAAGGCCCACCCGCACCGCATGGGCGCCTGGACCGCCGAGTCGAAGACGAACGTGGCGACCATGGGCGCCGACGACTTCCGCTCCACGGAGAAGTCCGCGGTCGTCGCCGGGGCCGGCTCGCTCCGTATCGAGCTGGCGGCCGAGGACGGCACCACCACCGTGCTGCGCGAGTCCGTGCCGGTCCTCGCGGGCGAGGTCGTCGACGCCTCCGTGATGCGCGTCGCCGCGCTCCGGGCGTTCCTCACCGAGCAGATCGACCGCGCCAAGGCCGAGGGCGTGCTGTTCTCGGTGCACCTCAAGGCCACGATGATGAAGGTCTCCGACCCGATCGTCTTCGGCCACGTGGTGCGCGCCTTCTTCCCGCAGACCTTCGCGAAGTACGGCGAGGCGCTGGTCGCCGCCGGCCTGTCCCCGAACGACGGCCTCGGCACCATCCTCAAGGGCCTGGACTCCGTGCCGCACCTCGGCGCCGAGATCAAGGCGTCCTTCGAGGCCGAGCTCGCCGAGGGCCCGGCCCTCGCGATGGTCGACTCCGACAAGGGCATCACCAACCTGCACGTCCCCAGCGACGTCATCGTCGACGCCTCCATGCCGGCCATGATCCGCACCTCCGGCCACATGTGGGGCCCGGACGGCCAGGAGGCCGACACCCTCGCCGTCCTGCCGGACAGCAGCTACTCCGGTGTGTACCAGGTCGTCATCGACGACTGCCGCGCCAACGGCGCCTTCGACCCGGCCACCATGGGCTCGGTCCCCAACGTCGGCCTGATGGCGCAGAAGGCCGAGGAGTACGGCAGCCACGACAAGACCTTCGAGATCGCCGCCGCGGGCACCGTCCGCGTCGTCGACGGCGAGGGCAACGTCGTCCTGGAGCAGCCGGTCGCCGTCGGTGACATCTTCCGGATGTGCCAGACCAAGGACCTGCCCATCCAGGACTGGGTCAAGCTCGCCGTCACCCGCGCCCGCGCCACCGGTAACCCGGCCGTCTTCTGGCTGGACGCCGAGCGCGCCCACGACGCCGTCCTGATCGAGAAGGTCAGGACGTACCTCGCGGAGCACGACACCGAGGGCCTGGACATCAAGATCCTGTCCCCGGTCGAGGCGACCGCGTTCTCCCTGGAGCGCATCCGCCGCGGCGAGGACACGATCTCCGTCACCGGCAACGTGCTGCGCGACTACCTGACCGACCTGTTCCCGATCCTGGAGCTCGGCACCAGCGCCAAGATGCTCTCGGTCGTCCCGCTGATGAACGGCGGCGGCCTCTTCGAGACGGGCGCCGGCGGCTCCGCCCCCAAGCACGTCCAGCAGCTGGTCAAGGAGAACTACCTGCGCTGGGACAGCCTGGGCGAGTTCCTGGCCCTCGCGGTCAGCTTCGAGCACCTCGCCACGACCAAGGGCAACGCGCGCGCCCAGGTCCTGGCCGACACGCTCGACCGCGCCACCGGTGCCTTCCTCAACGAGGACAAGTCCCCGAGCCGCAAGCTCGGCGGCATCGACAACCGCGGCAGCCACTTCTACCTGGCCCTGTACTGGGCCCAGGAGCTGGCCAAGCAGACCGACGACGCGCAGCTCGCGGAGGCGTTCGCGCCGCTGGCCAAGACGCTGGCCGACCAGGAGCAGACCATCGTCGGCGAGCTGATCGCCGTCCAGGGCTCCCCGGCCGACATCGGTGGCTACTACCAGCCCGACCCGGCGAAGGCGGCGGCGGTCATGCGCCCGTCGGCGACCTTCAACCAGGCCATCGCGACCCTGGCCTGATCCGACAGCGGCACCCGTACCGCCCCGGCCGGCACTGCGCCCGGCCGGGGCGGTCCCCTTTCCCGGGCCCGTCCCGGGATTTTCCCGGCCCGACCTTCGCGGACCGCCCGCGAAAGTGCCGCCGCGCTGGCACGATGGGGAAATTCCGGCGCCGCTCGCGAGGGGGAGCAAGCGATGGTCGAACTAACCGTGGAAGAGCGTCAGCGGCTCGTCACCCTGCTGGCCGCCGTGCCGGTCCTCGGCTCCCCGTCCGGGCGCGCCGAGATCCTGACCCTGGCAGGTCTGGGCGATCTCGTCCCGCACATCGACCTCGAAGGCGCCACGCTCGTGGCGGTCAGCCGCGTCGTCACGCACCTCTCCGCGTACGGCAGGGTCTCCTACGACCACGAGGCCCTCGGCCTCCTGCTCAATGTGATCGCCACCCTCACCGGCAGGGAGCAGCAGGACTTCATCGCCGCCCTGCTGCTGCGCCACCGCATGATGGTCCCGGTCTCCCCGGCCCCGGCGGTCGCCGCCTGGAAGGGCCCCACCAGCCCCGAGGGAGTCGAAGAGAAGATCATCGCCGCCAATACGCTGCGACCGGTCCACTTCCTGGAGCTCGCCCTGGCCGCCGCCCGGCCGGTCTGCCAGATCGTGGTGGACCACACCACCGGCCGCTGGACCGGCACGGGCTTCCTGGTCGCGGACGACCTGCTGCTGACCAACGAGCACGTACTGCCGCACGCGGACCTGCTCGGCAGCGCCCGCTTCCTCTTCAACTACGAGGACGACTCGGCGGGCCGGCCGCGCCCGGTGCACGCGGCCCGCGCCACCGGGCGGCTGTACCTCGCCGACGCGCGCTGCGACTTCGCGCTCGTCGAACTCGCGGAGAGCCCCGGCAGCGAGTGGGGGCACCTGGAGATATCCGGGGCGCCGCCCCGGCAGGGCGACCGCGTCAACATCGTGCAGCACCCTGCCGGGCGGCCCAAGCAGATCGCGTTCCAGAGCAACTTCGTGGAGTACGTCGACGCCGACGTCGTCCAGTACGTGACGGCCACCCTGCCCGGCTCCTCCGGCGCCCCCGTGCTCACCGACGACTGGCGGGTCTGCGCGGTCCACCACGCCGGCGGCAACCTCCAGGAACCCGCCACCGGCAGCTACTACTACCGCAACGAGGGGATCCTGCTGAGCCGGATCCTGCGGGAGTTCCCGCCCGACGTCCGCTCCCGCCTCGGCTGATCACCCGGCGCACGCGCACCCCGGAGAGACCGCCATGCCAGATTCCGACCGCGCCGGGCTGCGCGGCAGACTCATCCAGAGCTTCGCCACGCTGCCCGGCATGAACGACCCCGGGCAACGGGCGTTCCTCCTGGAGAGCGCCGGATACGGGGAGTCGCTCCTGCACGTCGCCCCCGGCACCACCACCGTCTCCTTCTTCACCTCGGTCGTCGCCCAGGTCGCCCGGGACGGCCCGCGCGCCCTCGCTGACTTCGTGCGCGCGCTCGCCGCGGTGGCGGTCGTCGGCGTGGACCGCCAGGAGGCGATGGCCCGGCTCGCCGACGAGGTCGCCCGGCTCGACCCCGCCGACCTCGACGCGTTGACCGCCACCGGCACACCCTTCGCCGGACTGCGCGAGCGGGCCCGGCGCGCCACCCTGCGGGAGATATCCGAGATCGGCTCCAAGTACCTGCGCGAGCTCTACTTCCGCCACCACGAACTCGAAGAGCGGGTCGAGGAGTTCCTGGCCAACGACAGCACCTGTCTGCTGGTGGTCTCCAAGCCCGGCCGGGGCAAGACCAATCTGCTCTGCTCGCTCGCCGAGCGCCGCCTCGACGACTCGCCGGTGCTGCTGATGTCGGCGCGCGTCCCGGTCTCCGAGCCGCACGGGCTGCTCAGCCTGATCGCGACCCGCCTCGGCTACGGCGCCGACTGGCCCGGCTGCTTCGCGGACCTGGCCCGCACCGCCGCCCCCGGCCGCCCGCCGCTGCTGCTTCTCGACGCGATCAACGAGTCCCCGGCCAAGCCGGACGCGATGAAGGCGGCGCTGCACGAGCTGCTGCGGCAGGCCGAGAGCGCCGGGGTGAAGGTGGTGGTCACCTGCCGCACCGACTTCTGGCAGTTCTACCGCGCCCCGTTCTGGGCCAGCTACGTCTGGCAGCGCGAGCCCGTGCAGAGCGGCCCCCGGGTCACCCCCGCGACCCGGGTCGAGGAGGTACCGCTCTTCCCCCTCGCCTCCTTCCCCGGGATCGCCGCCGCCTACTTCAGCGCCTTCGGCATCCGGGGACGGCTGCGCGGCGAGGCCGCCGAGCGCTGCCGGCACGCGCTGGTGCTGCGCATCCTGTGCGAGGCGTACCGCGATCGCGACATCGGCGTGATCGAGGACTTCCGCCTCTTCCGCCTCTTCAAACTGTTCTGGGAGCGCAAGGTCGAGCAGGTCGCGTACGCCACCTCGCTCAAGGGGAAGGGCGCGGTGGCCGAACTCGTCCTGGACGTGGCCCGGTTGATGCGGCAGAGCCGCTCCACCTCGGTGCCGCGCGGCGCCGTCGCCGCCACCCTGCGCGCCACGGCGGCCGAGCTCGACACCAGTGACTCGCTCTACAGCCGGGTCATCGACGAGGAGATCATCCTTGAGGAGAGCGTCGACGACGAGATCGGCGTCCGCAACGTCGTCTTCATCTACGACCGCTTCGCGGAGTACGTACTGGCGCTGAGCCTCTACCTCGACCAGGGCTGGGAGGCCAAGCACCCGGACGACATCGCCGCCGACGCGCTCGTCCTGATGGCGCAGGAGCCCGGATTCGCCACGCTGCGCGGCGCCCTCGAATTCCTGGTGCTGCGCCTGGAGGACCGCAGGGCGCCCGACGAGGCGCACACCGCGGTGATCAGGGCCATGCTGGAGCGCGACTGGAAGTGGCGGGGCATCGGCACCCAGCTGGTCTTCCAGCTGGACCCGCACGGCACCCGGTTCTGGGACTTCGTGTCCGAACTCGCCTCGCAGGAACACTATTTCGTACGCCGTATCGTCGCCGACCAGATGGACCGCCTCGCGGTGACGGGCGGGCCGCAGGTGCTGCGCTCCCTCAACCGGCTGCTGTGGGACGTGAATCCGACGGTACGGGCGTCGGCGCGCCGCACCCTGCTGCGGCTGCCCGCCGATGTGGCGGTGGAGGAGGTCCGGCTGCTGCTGGCCCGCCCGGACCAGGACGCGGTGGAGCTCGCGGCACGGCTGCTGGTGGGCACTCCGGACGGCGGCCCGGGGCTGCCGGCCGAGCACGTGGCGCAGGTGGCCGCCGAGCACGCCTCGCACGGGCGCCTGCCGGACGCGGTCCTTGCCGTAGTGGAGGAGACCCGGGGGATCGCGTACACGGAACTGCCCTGGCTGGCCGAGTGCGAGGAGGTGTTCGCGGCGGCGCCGGGGCGGTCGGCCGGGCGCTGCCGCGAGCGCGTCCGGGCCATCAGGCTGCGCCGGGAGGCCGAGCTGGAGCAGGACCGGCTGTTCCTGAGGGAGTTGTACGAGCGGATCGGTCAGGAGCGCGGCGCGTCCGGGCTGCCGGAGGCGCGGAGTGCCGCGACCACGTCCTTCCTGCGCGCCCTGTGGCAGCGGATGAAGGACGAGGGCGCTCCCGGGCCCCGGCTCAAGCGCCTGGAGGCGGAGACCCGCAGCTGGCTGTTCACCTCCGCGATGACCGACCTGTGGCATATCGGCCGCCGGGTCCTCGGCTCGCCGGTCCTGAGGAGCGGCCCGCAGGAAGGCCGCCACGAGTGGGTCTACTTCTGCACGCGTACGGCCGGTCGAGTCGGACACCAGTTGGAGGAGAGGGAAGCCCTGGCACTGGCCCACCCGGAACAACTGGTGCTCTGGATCTGGGAGAGCGAGCAGGTCAGACGGGCGCGGGTGAGCGGCGTCGATGCGCTCGTGGACCGTCTGGTGAGAAAGCCGGTGGAGCGGATGGCCGAGGAGTTCGAGGTGTACCAGCACCAGGAGCAGCTGGCGCAGACCGCACTCGCCGATCTCCTTGAGGCGCTCTGCCGGGTGCTGCGCGGCAGCCCGACGGCCCCCGCGCAGGTCCTCGCGCCGCTGGTCGTCTGGCACGAGACCCGGGAGAGCCGGGTGGTCGACGCGGCCCTTGACGAGCTGCACTGGATGGACCCGGACGCGTTCTGGTTCCTCCTCCAGTCCTTCCTCAACCACCCGGACCAGCGCCTGATCGACGCGGCCTCGCGGGCCGGGGAGCGGGCCGAACAGGCCGACGAGAGCGGGTCCGACCGGCGCCGGGAAATCCTGGACGGCCTTGCGGAGATCATCAACGAGATCGCCGGGGTCCCCGTTGAGGACGTCCGGATGGGGGAGCGCTTCGCCGAGGACCTGGACCTCGACTCGCTGTCGATGGTGGAGGTGGTGGTGGCGGCCGAGGAGCGTTTCGACATTCGTATCCCCGATGAAGACGTCCTGGGCGTACGCACCGTGCGCGCGGCCGTGGACTACATCATCAACGCGCCTTCGCGCAGGCGCAGGTGACGTGATGTCAGCCGACCCGTACGGCCGCCCGCTCCGCCTCGGCCGCACTGCGCTCCGGCGCGGCTCCCTGCGGCCACACCGCCGTCGCCGCCCCCGCCGCGCCCAGTGCGATCACCCCGAGCACCCCCGCCGTCACCGGCACTCCCGCCCCGGCCGCCAGCCACCCCGCGAGCGGATATGTCAGCAGCCAGCAGCCGTGGGAGAGGGAGAACTGGGCGGCGAACGCGGCCGGGAGGTCGGCCGTGGCCGTGCAGCGGCGGATCAGGCGGCCGCCCGGGGTCAGCACCGCCGAGCTCGCGGCGCCGATGGCCGCCCAGGTCACCAGTAGCCCGGCCCAGCTCCAACTCCCGGCCGGTGCAAGGGTGGTGGCGGCCACCGCGACCATGACGCCGGGCAGGGCGTAGGCCGCCGGGAGCATCACCGCGCGGTCGCTCGTCCGGGCCAGGAGGCGCGGGAGCCACAGCGCGGCGGCCATGGAGCCGATCCCGTACGCGCCGAGGGCGAGCGAGACCGCTCCGGCGGGCTCGTGGAAGTGGCCCCTGACCACGACGACCGTGTTGACGAACACCATCGCGCCCGCCGCCGCTACCGCGAGGTCGAGGGCGAGCAGGGCCCGCAGCCGGGGGTCCGCCCAGAACAGCCGGGTCCCGGACGCGGCCCTGGCGCAGGCGCCAGTGGTACGTGCCACCGGGGTGGCCCGGGGCAGCACGGCCGACACCACGAGCGCGGCGGAGCCCAGGAAGCCCAGGGTCGTGCCCGCGAAGAGCCAGTGGTAGGAGACCACGGTGAGCAGCAGTGCGGCGAGCGCGGGGCTCAGCAGGCTCTCCAGGTCGTAGGCGAGGCGGGACATGGACAGGGCGTGGGTGTAGTCGCGCTCGGCGGGCAGGACTTCGGGCACGGTCGCCTGGAAGACCGGGGTGAACGCGGCCGAGGCGGCCTGGAGCAGGAAGATCAGGACGTACACCTGCCAGACCTGCGAGACGAACGGGAGCGTCAGGGCCACGCCCGCGCGGGTCAGGTCCGTCGCCACGAGCAGCGCCCGGCGCGGGATCCGGTCGGCGCAGGCTCCCACGAGCGGGGCCACTCCCACGTACGCCACCATCTTGATCGCGAGCGCGGTGCCGAGGACCGCCGAGGCGTGGCCGCCCGCCATGTCGTAGGCGAGCAGGCTGAGCGCGACGGTGGCGAGGCCGGTGCCGAGGAGCGCGACGACCTGGGCGGTGAACAGGTGGCGATAGGTGCGGTTGCGCAGTACGGACAGCATGGGACCCGTCCCGGGGGCGCGAGAAGGTGCTGGGACTCCCATCGTAACCAATGCGTGCGTACCTATGCACATGTTCGGTGGATCAGGGCCGAGGACGGGCGGTGACCTCGTCAGTCGTGCGGCGGGAGGGCGCCGAGCTGGTGGTCGGCCACGTTCAGGGCCTCGTCGACCAGGCGCCGCAGATGGCCGTGGCGCAGCGAGTAGACCACCCGGCGGCCGTCCTTGCGGGTCGCCACCAGACCGGCCAGGCGCAGCTTGGCCAGGTGCTGGCTGACCGACGGGCGGGCGGCCCCGCAGGCCACGGTGAGGGTGGTGACATCGGCCTCGCCCGCGCCGAGCTCCTTGAGCAGGGCCAGCCGGGTACGGTCCGCGAGCAGCGTCAGCACGGCGACCGCGACGTCCAGGCGCTCGTCCTCGCCAGTGGTGTGCGGGTGCGGGGAGTGCGCATCTGACAGGTTCTCGCTCGCGCTCATCTCCCCATCGTAGAGGGCCGGTACGGGCCTGAGCGGTCTCGGGGGAGTGGGGCACGCCCCCACGCCGCCCGGCACGGCACCTCGCCGCACTGCCGCATCACCCAAGTACGTCCAGTACGAGGGCGATACGGCAGCACGCCGATGCACCGCACCGGACGACGCGGAAACGCACCCCACTTCCCCGAGACCGCTCAGCCGGGTGGCCCGCCCGCACCGGTTCGCCGTTCAGCGGGTCGGTATCACGCCGCCGTCGACGCGGACGACCTGCCCGGTGATGTGCCGGGCGGCGGGCGACGCCAGGAACCGTACGACCCCCGCCATGTCCTGCGGCTGTCCGGCCCGGCCCACCAGGGTCTCCGCCACCCGGGCCTCGTGGAACTGCTCCGAGCGGCGGTCACGGAAGAACTCCGTCTTCTCGACGTAGCCCGGCGCGACCACGTTGCAGGTCACCCCGCGCGGCCCGAGCTGGCGGGCGATGAAGATGTTCCAGCTGTTCATCGCCGCCTTGGCCGCGCCGTACGAGCCCGCGCCCCGGTCGGCCGCGAAGGAGCTGATGTTCACCACGGCCCCGCCGGAGGCGAGCTGCTTGTCGACGGCGGCCGTGGTCAGCACGGCGCCGAGCAGATTCGCCTCCAGGTTGGCCCGCCACCGTTCGGCCAGGCTCCGCAGATCGCCCGGCGGCGGGGCGTCGAACTCCCGGTTGCCGCCCGCGTTGTTGACGAGCACGTGCAGGACGTCGGGCAGCCGGTCCCGGAAGCCCTCCAGCTGCTCGGGGTCGGTCACGTCGCAGGGCAGCGCCGTCACCCGGCCGCCGAGCTCCTCGGCGGCCCGCAGCAGTACGTCCTCGCGGCGGCCGCTGATGACGACGTGGTCGCCGTCGGCGAGGAACGCCGCCGCTATCGCCTTGCCGATGCCGGTGCCGCCACCGGTCACCAGGACGGTTCGAGTCATCTCCACACACTCCAGGGGTCGTTGCAGTGAGGTAGGGCGGGGGCGCCGGGCGCACGTGTGGCGCCGGCCGCGCTCAGGCCGAGGTGCCGAAGGCCCGGGCCTCCATCAGCTCGTGGCTCAGATAGCCGTCGTGCGGACTGGTCCGGCCCGCCTGGTACGTGGGGATGGGGCCCAGCAGGACCTTGCGGATCGACCGCTCCCGCAGGGCCTCGCGCGCCAGCGGCTCGTCGCCGCCGAGGATGGTGAGCGCGAGCGTGTCCCGCAGCGGGCCGAACCCCTGCTCGCGCCGCCACGGCAGGATCCACACGCACGGGAACGAGAGCTCGATCCGGGCGCCGGGGTGGTCCGGGCGGTCGCAGAGCAGTACGGCGGGTCGCAGCGCGCCCGACCCGTCCCCGAGGTCCGCCACCGGCCCCTCGGGATAGAGCGGGGCCGCCACGTCGACGGCGCCTTCCAGCCGTCCCTCCAGGTGCTCCCGCAGCGCCCGCGCCTCCGCGAGCGGCAGCACCGGCACCTGTGCGTCGGGCGACTGGGGCGGCGCCGGGGTCAGCCGTGCCAGGCGCCCGGCCACGGCCGCCGCCAGGGCCGCCGGGTCGGCGTCGGTGAACACGGCGGTCGCGTTGGTGCAGCGCATCCCCGCGTCGTAGCCGACCGACCGGCAGATCACGTCGACGGTCTGCTCGGTGATCTCACCGGTGTGCAGCAGCTTGGAGCGGCCCGGGCCGCGCAGGATGACCCGGCGGTCCTCGCCGTAGCGCCGGGCCGCCGCGTCCCCGCCGAAGACCAGGCTCAGATCGGCGGCCTCGACCAGCGCGTCCCCGGTGGCGTGGCTGCCGGGCAGCAGCGAGAGGTAGTGCGGGGCGACGCCCGCGTCCAGGAGCGCGGCGATCATCCGGGCCGGGGTGAACGGATCCCGCGTCCCCGGCCGCACCACCAGCCGGTACCCGCAGGCCAACGCGGTGAGCCACTGGGTGTGCGTGCCGGGGTTGTTGCTGGGCGCGATCACGGCGAGCACGTCGCCGCGCCGGGTCCACACCGTGGAGATCTCCCCGGGGACGGGGGCGGCCGAGGCACCGGCCGGGCGCTCGGCCAGGAACCGCGCCCCCACGCCTGCGAACGTCTCCGCGACGTCCCGCAGCGAGTGCCGGGCCACCGCGACGGGCACACCGGCGACCCGGGACTGGAGCTCGCAATAGGCCTGCGGGGAGAGCCCGTTGAGCGTCCCCGTCTCGAAGAGCTCGCCGGCCGCCGCGATGCGCTCCGGCTCAGGCGTCCGCTCGGCCCCGGCCCGCGCGTCCGCGACGGTGAGGCGCGCCAGGAGGGGCGGGGCGAGGTGGACGAGCGCCAGCAACGTGCCGTCGACACCCGCGAGTTCGGCGCGCTCGGCCGAGTGCCTGGGCAGGCCCGCCCGGATCAGCGGGATCTCATGGAGATCCTTGGCCTCGGCCATCAGTAGACCCCCTCGACCACGGAGGTGCCCGCCGACTCGTAGGGGCGGACCCCGGAGAGCTCGATGCCGGGGAAACCGTCGGCCGAGGCCCGGCGGGTGGCCAGGTCCCGCTCCAGGGTCGGCGGGGTGAAGTAGTCCCGGGTGAGCACGGTGATGACGACCCGGCCGTCCTCGTCGTCGGCGACGATCCGGTCGGGCTGTGCGGGGTCGACGAGTTCGACCACGGTGTACGGATGGAACGGGCGGAAGACGCACGGTGCGGCGTCGCCGGGCCGGGGGGTGCGCTGGGGCGCCACGCCCATCATCGTGTTGCCGTACGCACCGGCCAGCTTGGCCTGCGGGAACAGCTCCTCGTCGATCAGGCGCAGGGTCTCGCCGTCCATGCTGGTGCCGCCCCAGATGATGCCGCGCACGCTCTCGCGCAGCAGGGCGAACACGTCCTCGCGGGCGCCGATGGACTCCAGGATGCGCGGGGTGGTGGAGATGCCGCGGATGTCCTGGGTGTGCAGGACGTCCTTGACCTGGTCGAGGATGTGGTCGACGTACCTGCGGAACTCGGTCTGGCGCCCCTCGCTGACACAGCGCCGCACCCAGCGCGGGTCGAGGTCGACGAAGTAGCAGAGCATGCCGCGCAGTTCGGAGAGGGTGCTGATGTTCTTGGCCATCACGTGCGGGCCCGTCGGGCCGATGTGGAGCCAGTTGCCCTCGCCGGAGGGGAAGCCCTGCTCGTCGAGCAGCCGGCTCTGCCACTGGACGTTGCGGCGCCGCGAGGTGGCGTCCACGATCCGCTTGGGCGCACCGGTGGCGCCGCCCGACTCGTAGATCCCGTACCGCACTCCGGGCGCGCTGCCGCGCGGTACGAGCTGGTCGGCCGGTATCCGGCTCCAGTCGACCGGCACGTCCGCGAACAGGCGCAGGTCCGCGAGGCACTGGACATCGGCACGCGGGTCGAAGGAGAAGCCCTTGGCGCGTTCGACCCAGTACGGGCTGCCGGTCAGCGGAGAGAAGTGCCACTCCATGGTCGCGCGGACGAGGTCGTCGATGTCGGGCAGCTGGTCAAGTGGGGGCTCGAACACGGAAGTGAAGTCATCGGCCATCTCGGTTCGGTCCTGTCCGTTCTGGGTGGCGATCGGCGACCCGGCGTCGCAACGCTCGGCGGGCGTAGAACAGTTGACTGATTGTCAGAGGTGCTGATTGTTGGCAGTATGTTGAGCGCGGGTAGGGGCGTCAAGACTCCCCGCGCATCAGTGGGGAGCTGGTCGCGCGGGTGAGACGCCCTGTACGGCCGGGGGGCCGGGCCCGGCCCCCCGGTCTCACCCCGCGGACGGTGACCCCGGACGGGCCCTGGGGCCGGGGAGCACCGGGGCCGGCCGGATGCCGTGCCCGGCGAAGGCGGCCAGCAGTGTCTTGGTGAGCCTCGGCCGGCAGATCACGGCGAGGGGCGCGGAGCGGCCGGGGCCTTTCGGAGCGGACGGTCCTCTTTGCAGACCGGGCCGCAGCTCCTCGGGCGGGGCCAGCCTGCTCACCTGCAACCCCGCCGCCTCCGCGACCCGGAACAGTCCCTCGTCGCCCCAGTCCCACGCGCCCGTGGTGTGGATGTAGGCGTCGGCGTCGCCCTGGATCACCGCCAGGGTCTTGGCGCCGGGCGAGCCCATCGGGACCAGCTCGGCCCCGGTCTGGCGCACCACCGTACGGGCGAAGGGGGCCGGATCGCGCGTGTCGACCACCACCCGGGGCCGCTGCCGGGGGATCGGCGACGGGTGCCGCCACCCCGCGTCCCGGTCCGCCGTGCACACCACTTCGCACAGCGCGGGGACCGCGACGGCCGCGGCCACCACGCCCCGCTCACGCTCCCACAGCGCGAGCTGCACCGACCAGTGCGGATCTCCGTCGGCGTGGTACTCCTCGGCCGAGTCCAGCGGCTCGACCAGCCACACCCGGCGTCTGCGCAGGGCGTCCGGCGGCCGGGAGGCCGGGCCGGTGAGCACGCCGTCGCGCGGATAGCGGGCGCGGATCCGGTTGCGCAGCAGCAGCCCGGACCAGGTGCGGCCCAGCTGCGCCATCTTGGCGCCGCCGGGTGCGAGGCCGTCCTCGTGCTGCATACGCAGATCGAGGAGCAGCCGTCCGGCCGCCACCGTGGCGCGGGCCGCGAAGCCCGCGGCGAGGAAGTCGTCGGCGACGACGGTCCGTTCGGCGGTGCGCGGGGTCGCGGGCATCGGCTCAGCCTCCGGAGTCCGGCAGGAAATGGTGGAGGTGCGCCTTGAGGAAGTCCGCGACCGGGCGCGGCTCGTGCCCGGTCACGCGGAGCACGTCCTCGGTCACCGACTCGCCCGCCCCCTCGCGGAACTGCCCGAAGAGCGCGTCGAGTTCGACCTCCCACGGCCGGTGCTCCCGGGCCAGCCACGCCGCGAGCTCCGGTCCGGCGAGCTCGCTGGCCGATACCCGTACGGACATCAGCCCGGTCAGCAGCTCCGCGAGCTCCGCGAAGGTGGGCGCGGCCGGCCCGGTGAGGGCGTAGGTGCGGCCCTCGTGGCCCGGCTCGACGAGCACCCGCGCGGCCACCTCGGCCACGTCGTGCTCGTCGACCACGCTCACGCCCCGCCCGCCCGCCGGGTCGACGAGGACCCCGCGCCGCCGCACCTCGGGCGCGTAGTGCCGGATCAGCTCCTGCATCGGGTAGTTGGGGGACAGGATGGTGTACGGCAGATCCCGCTTGGCGAGGTACCGCTCGGTGATCCAGTGGTGGCGGGCCCCGGGCGCGGGGCTGTCCTCCCGTACCGCCGCCTGCCACGGCGACATCTTCACCAGCCGCGCGCCGACGTCGGCGGCGACGTCCACGGCGGCGCTCTGGCACTCGACGTCGCAGGAGGCCGAGAGGAACAGGCTCGCGCAGCCCTCGGCGGCGGCCCTGACCGAGGCCGGGTCCGACAGGTCCCCGGCCACCACCCGCACGCCCGGCCCGGCCGGGACCCGCTCGGGGTCCCGGGCCAGGACGGCCACCTCCACATCACGTTCCCGCAGCGCGCGGACCACGAGTTGCCCGAGGCCGCCGGCCGCGCCGATCACGAACACTGTCACGGCCGCAGGGCCCCTTCCGTACGTACGCGCTCGGTCTTCATCGGTCAGTGCTTGTGCTCGTGGTGGTGCTTGTGGCTCTGCGGGTGGTGCCCGTGGTCGCCGTGCCCCTCGGGCAGCACCCCGCCGTGCGCGGCCAGGTGGCAGGCCGGGCAGACCATGCGGCCGCGGTGGTCGTGCAGCGTCTCGACGCTGGTGGGCTCGCCGCAGTCCACGCAGAGGTCGGTGCGGGCCAGGTGCTTGACGCCGGGCGCCGCGGCCTCGGCCTTCTCGACCACCAGGATGTCGTCGTCCGCCACGTCGAGCAGCGCGGAGATCCGCTCGCCCTGCAGCCGCTCGAAGGCCGCCTGGTCCTCCAGGGTCGCGGTGCCGTCGTCGATCCGGCCGGCCAGCGCCCAGATCTCCTCGGTGCGGAAGACGATGCTGTCGGCCTTCGCCCGTATCCGTACCCCGGCGGAGCCGTCGCGCTCCCAGAGGGTGAACACATTGCGGCCCGCGTCCTGGTGGATCAGGTTGCGCTTGCCGTACGTACAGCCCGTGAGCACCTGGAGCGCGTCGACCGCACACGCGTCGGTCTCGGAGACCAGGACCAGGGGCGTGCCCGGGTCCTTCAGGTCGAGGGCGGTGAGGGCGGCCTCCGCGACGCGTACGCCGAAGGCGGCGCCGGGGCATTCGTGGCCGTGGAAGCGGATGACGTCGTTATAAGCCTGGGTGCGATCCATGACGACCTCTTGATGAGTGAGAGACGGGAAGGGTGGTGTACGGGTGCGGGACGGCCGGGGCGTTCAGGCCCGGGCCGTACGCATTCCGGGCAGCGGCGGGACGATGCGGACGGTCGCCTCGCGGTCGTTGTCGCCCTCGAAGAACGCCCGCAGGACCGGACGGTGCAGATCGACGACGGACAGGATGAACGTCCACTGGCCCGACTCGGCGGCCAGCACCCGGTCCAGGTGGGTGCAGGTGTCGCGGACCGGATCGTGCGGCCAGGGCACCCGGTGGGTGTGGTAGTTGCCGAACAGCACCCAGCCGGCGTCGTCACAGGCGTCGTCGATGTCCATCAGCTCGCGCGGATCGGCGATCCAGCCCCGCTGGTCCATCGGCGTCTCGGACGGGATGGCGTGCTCCTCGACCACCTCGTCCATCCGGGCGCGGTGGCCGCTGTCGTGGCGCATGTTGACGATGAGCGGGAAGACGGAGCCGACCTGGATGCCGCCCGGCACCGGGCGGCCCGCGAGCATCCCGAACGCCTTGCGCTCCTCGGTCTCGCCCGCCAGGTAGTGGCCGGTGAACTTGCGTACCGCGTGGGCCACCAGGCTGGAGTAGAGCGGACGGGGGAAGACGATCTCGCGGGCCCCGGATATCTCCCCGGTGTCCGGCTCGGCGGTCGCGGGCGCGGCGCTCATCGCGCGTCGCCGCCTGCCGCCTGCGCGGGGCGCGCCAGGGCGGCGCGGGCACCGGCCACCGCCCGGCCGGTCAGGGCGACGGACTGGCCGAGATAGGTCGTCGGGTCGAAGATCTCGTCGAGGGCGGCGGCGTCCAGCGGCGCGCCCGCGAGCCCGTCGCGGCCGGTCACCTCGCGCATGGAGGAGCCGTTCTCCCTTGCCGCCTGGACGAGTTCGTACACGTACTCATGGGCGGTCTGCTTGCCGATGTGCTTGCCGAGCGCCAGCATCAGCTTCTCGGTGGCGATCTGCTCGGCGACCGCGGAGACGTTCGTACGGATCCGCTCCGGCCGCACCGCGAGGCCGCCGATGAGGTGCGTGACGATCTCGCACGCCGAGAGGGCGTAGTGCGAGGCGTCGGGCACACAGGCCCATTCGATGCGCAGGGACCGGGAGTCGCGCTCGTGGTCGCCGCCCATGCAGGCCAGCGCGTTGGCCATCTGCGCGGCCGTGAGCCGGGCCATCACGACGGCCTGCTCGCACGCCTCCGGGTTGCGCTTGTGGGGCATGGTGCTGCTGCCCACCTGGCCGTGCCGCCAGCCGATCTCCAGTTCACCGAACTCGGGGCGGGACAGGACGCGCACCTCGTCCCCGATCCGGCCCATCGTGCCCGCGACCATGGCCAGACAGGACACGAACTCCACGACCCGGTCCCGCGACACATGCCAGCCGACCGCCGGCGCCGCGAGCCCGAGGCGGGCGGCGAACGCGTCCAGGAGCGGCAGCGCCAGCTCGCCGAACCCGGCCATGGTGCCGACCCCGCCGAAGAGCTGGGCCGCGAGGACCCTCGGCCGCAGCTGCTCGATGCGCTCCAGATGCCGGACGATCTCGTCCAGCCAGCTGGCGATCTTGACCCCGAAGCCCATCGGCAGGGCCGGTTGGGCGTGGGTGCGGCCCAGGGCGACGGTGGCGCCGTTGGCCTCGGCAAGATCGGCCAGTTGCCCGGCGAGCGCCCGCAGCAGCATCTCCAACTCGTCGAGGACGTCCCGCATTTCGAGGACCTGCGCGGTGTCCTGGATGTCCTGGGTGGTTGCGCCGTAGTGCACGTACTCGCCGGCGCCGCCCTCGCAGGAGGCCTGGAAGACCCGCAGGAAGCCGACGAGCGAGTGGCTGGTGCGGCGGATCTCGGCCTGGATGGCGGGCAGGTCCAGCCGGTCCACCCGGGCGGCGTCCGCGATCATCTTGGCGGCCCCCGCCGGGATGATGCCCAGCTCGCCCTGGCTCAGGGCGAGCGCCGCTTCGACGTCGAGCCATCGTTGGTACCGACATCGGTCACAGAAGATGCGGTGGCTGGCCTGGGTGCTGTACCGGTGCCCGTAGAACCGCGAGTCGGTGATGTGACTGCGTAAGTGGGCGCACTCGGCGTCGGCCGGAGGCTGACCGGTGGTCGGGGTTTGTGGCGAGGGTGCGGTGGTCATGACGGTCGCCTCTCGGACTTCAGCGGGGTACGGACGGAACGCCCCCGGCCGCCGCGGGGCGCGGGGCGGGCCGGGCGGTAGGGACTTGCGCCGTAGGGCTTGTCGCCGGGCGCCACGATCGCCGAGGCCGCGATGTCGGCGGCCACCTGACGGGGGCTCACCCGACGGTCGCGCGCTCCGCAGAGGATGTCCCCGACGAGCTCGCGCATCATCGCCCCGATGGTGTCGAGCACCTCGGGCGCCGTCGGTGTGGTGCGGGGCCCGAAGAGCGCCTCCATCGACGCCGAACCGCCGATCCCGCCGATGAAGTCGGGGACGACCACGACTCCGCGGTCGAGCAGGAGTTGTTCGGCGGTGGTGCTCAGCCCGCAGTTGGCGCCCACGGCGACGATCGGCACCGGCAGCACCGCCGCCTGCGAGGGCGTGACCGCGTCCTCGCCGCCCGCGAGGACGAGTACGTCGGCGGGCAGCTCCAGGAGGGCCTCGCGCGGCAGCCGCATCGGCTCGGCCAGCAGGCTCTGGACCGGGCGGCGCTGGTCGAGGGTGAGCATGCGCGCGATGTCGAGGCCGCGCGGGTCGACCGCGCAGCCGTACTCGTCGGCCACGACCGTGATCCGAACGCCCGCCTCCAGCAGGGCGAGCGCGGCGGCCCGGCCCAGGTTGCCGAAGCCCTGGAGGGCGACGCTTACCTGGCTGTCGCGGCGGCCGGTGTGGGCGGTGGCGGCGAGCGCGGAGTGGGCGAGGGCCTGGCCCGCCCGGCGCTGGCCGAGCGTCAGCAGGCCGACCCGGGTGTTGAGCAGGTCCATCCGGGCGCGGAACTCGTGCTCGGTGATCCGCTGGGCCCGCCGGACGGCGGTCTTGGCGGAGCCGATGCCGAGCGCGGCGGCCATCCGGTCGAGCTCCTCGAACCGGGTGCCCATGTCGCAGCCCATGCTGAAGCGGGTGGTCAGCTCTCCGGCCAGGAAGGCGACGAACCGGCGCAGCACCTCCACGCGGTGCGGCCCGTGCGGGTCGTAGGCGATGCCGCACTTGGCACCGTCGACGTTGACCCCGAGCACGCGCTGCTTGAGCGTCATGCGCCCCGCGAGGGTCTGGAGGGTTTCCGCGGTGAGTCCGGCCTGCATACGGCACCCGCCCGCCGCCAGGCGGCAGTCGGTGGCGTCGTACACCAGGTAGCCCGGACAGTGCACAACCGGATCTGCATACTCGATGACGCTGACCATGGTTCCCCCGTCGGTCATGAAGAGCGCGCATATGACGGCGCGCAAATTGAGCAAGATAGATTGTCTGCTACAGTGACAATCAGGTGCTCTGTTGAACCGGGAGCATGGCCGACCGGTGACTGGGGAGTCAAGGGTCCTGTTACGCGGCCCTCATGATGGACCGTCACCACTGGAGGGTGAACCGAAAAAGTGGTGGCGAAGCGGGAACCGAACAGTGGGACACAGCCGTTGTTCCAGGGGTTGCAAGGCTGGCACGGCTTCCTTCTCCGCAAGGCCGGCCAGCGTTTCACCGAGCAGGCCGAGCAGGCCCTGGTCCATCTGAACATCACGCTGCGTCAGTTCGGGGTGCTGAACGTGGTGGACTCCGAGCCCGGGATCAATCAGCGCATGGTCGGACAGACCCTGCGCATCGACCGGACGACCATCGTCGGCCTCGTCGACGACCTGGAGCAGAAGAACCTCCTGGAGCGCCGTCGCGGCGCCGACCGCAGGACCTTCGCGCTCTATCTGACCGACCGCGGCGCCGTGTGCTTGCGGGATGCCGGGGACCTGATGGTCAAGATCCACGAATCGTTCCTGCAGCCCCTGTCGGTGGCGGAGCGCGATGTGCTGCGTGAGCTACTGCAACGGCTCGCGGTCGCGGACGATTCCTCGGCCCTTTAGCCGGAGGCTCCAGTTCGCGCCCCAACTCCCGTACATCAACACCAATTTGATGATCCGTCAGCCCATTGCTGTCCGTCACTCTTGCGTATCATGTGCAATTACGCCAGTCTGGCAGTGGGCCTGCCGTCCTGCCCGGATGCCCTACGGACGCCGTCCGCCCGGCCGTGTACGGCGCCCTAAACGGCACCGCCCCCTGTCGGGGGTCGCGGCGGCTGCGTACATCAAAGGGTTCGGGCTCGCGGGGGATGGCCCCGGCAGACGGAAGTACCAGAACATCTCAGATTCCCAGGGGACACCGCGGTACGCCCGCGACCCCGCTCCCGTCTACGTACGCCCCCTCCCCAGGGACTCGGGGAGTGCGCGTCATGACATGCGCCGAATCGATTCACCGCGGGCCCGGGCGGCCGCCTCCGGATGGTGCGCGAACCCCGGCCGGAGCTCCACGGCGTCGTAGGTGCGGTGGAAAACCTCGGTGGTCGCCCCCGACATCGGCGGCACGATCCACGACCAGTCGGCGGGCACCGAGCGGCCCTTGTGCTCCTCGCGCTCCAAGTGCCGTACGAAGCGCCGGGACTCCGTGTGGTGGTCGGCCATGGTGACCCCGGCCCGGTCGAAGGAGTGCAGCACGGCCCGGTTGAGCTCGACCAGAGCGCGGTCCTTCCACAGCGAGCGGTCGTCGGCGGTGTCCAGACCGAGCCGCCGGGCCACGCGCGGCAGCAGGTCGTAGCGGTCGGTGTCGGCGAGGTTGCGGGCGCCGATCTCGGTCCCCATGTACCAGCCGTTGAAGGGCGTGGCCGGATAGTGGATGCCGCCGATCTCCAGACACATCCCCGAGATCGCGGGCACGGCGTGCCAGCGCAGCCCCCACTCCCGGCTCCACGGGTCGTCGGGGTGGTCGAGCGGGACCTCCAGGACGGCGTCCGGGGGCAGTTCGAAGACGCGTGGCTTGTCGTCGACGCCCTCCACGACCAGCGGCAGCACGTCGAACGCGGTACGCGGGCCGCCCGGCCAGCCGAGCCGCAGCGCCAGGTCGGTGAGCCCGGCGTTGCGCGGGTCGCCGAGGATGCGGCCGTCCTGGGCGCGGTAGCCCGCGTACCGGATGAGCTGCTCGTTCCAGATGCGCGGGGCAGGGCGGCCGGGCGCGTCCGGGGCGAACACGGTGATCAGGGGCCGGATGCGGCCGCCGTTCGTGGCGTGGACCAGATGCTCGGCGCACGCCTCGGCGATCGGCTCGGCGTCGGTGAGGCCGCGCAGATCGCGCACCCGCAGCGAGCGCCAGTAGAGGCGGCCGATACAGCGGTTGCTGTTGCGCCAGGCCACCCGGGCGCCGAACGTCAGCTCGTCGGTGGTGTGCCGGTACGTCCCCGTGGCGCGGATCTCGTCCCGTATCTCCGCGAGTCGGCGCTCCGGCCTCCCGAGCGCGGGCTCCTCCGCGTGGTGCAGCCGGACGAACTCGGCGGCCTCCCGCCACAGCGCCCCTTCGGCCGGAGTCGGGCCGCCGCTCGCGGGGCGCCTCGGCCTGGCGAGGAATTTCCGTATCACGCGCGTACCTCCGGGCCCAACGACGGTCGGTGGGCCCCGATGATGCCCGCGATCCGGCCGCGGCGGACGTCCGTTACGGAGCAGTGATGGGCAATGGCGTGTTTCGGATCGCGCGATGACCGCTTTCGATCGGGTCGGGGGTGGGTGCGACGGCGGCGCGGGACCGGCTGGGGGAGGGAGCCAGCCGCGTGGGACCGGGAGCACCCCCGTGACCCCCGGTCCCACGCGGCCCCGCTCGGCCCGTCGGCCGGGCCCTGCGCACATGGTGGCAAGGGCCGCATGTGCTCGGCGTCAACCGTCCGTCGGGTCCGGGGTAAACCTGCGCGGTACACCGGACCCGACACCGGAACCCACACCGGACTCGGAACCCACACCGGACTCGGAACCGACACTGGACTCGGAACCGACACTGGACTTGGACCCGACACCGGACTTGGACCCGACATCGGGCTCGGACCGCCGCCGGACCCGCGACCGGACCCGCGACCGGACCCGCGACCGGACCCGCGACCGGACCCGACACCGGACCCGACACCGGACCCGACACCGGACCCGGACCCGGACCCGGACCCCGACTCGGACCCGGACCCCGACCCGCCCAGCTCCGCCCGCCGTGCCCCCGGAGTGTGGCCGAACGCCGGGGGCGCGGAAGACGTCGAGGAACGCGCTCGTCGACGACCACCCGCACTGCTGGGCCACCGAGGTGACCGAGGCGTCCCCGGCCAGCAGCACCAGGGCGTGGTGCAGCCGCAGTAGGGTGCGCCACTGCGGAAACGTCATCCCCATCTCCGCGCGGAACAGCCGGGCCGGCGTGCGGGCGCTCGCCCCCACCGCCGCACCGAGCGCCGCCACCGATGAACGCGCTCAGGCCGACGAAGACCACCGAGCGGCAGCCCACGATCGCCGAAAGCCGCAGGAGCACCGGCCAGTCGTCCGGCGCGGCGGACCGGGCACGGCCAGGGGGGTCACGCTTGGACTCGCGGTGAGCGTCGGGGAAGTGGTCTCGCCGGGGATCGGCGCGCTGGGGGAGGCGGCCGGGCTCGGCGTGGCGCTCGCCCGCTGATCGGTCTGTGCGCCCTCGCCTGGTGGCTGGCGCGCGGGCTGCCCGAGCCGGACGAGCCGGACGAGCCGGATGAGCCGGATGAGCCGGACGCGGGAGCCTATGGGGCGAGCACCGGCAGCGCGCGCGGGACCACGTCCAGCGTGTAGCGGGCCGAGCCGGTGTACAGCAGGTCCCCGTCGTGCTCGAAGAAGAGCGGCTCGCCGTCCGTGCGCTCCACCACCACCCGGCGGCCCCGCGCGTACACCACCCCGTCCCGCCCCACATGGCTGCCGTCCCTGGCGAGGCGCACCATGTCCCGCAGCGGCAGTTCGGCGCCCGCCACACAGATGTCGAGCAGCCCGTCGTCCAGCACCGAGCGCGGCAGCGGCATGAACTGCCCGCCCCGCCGACGCCCGCCGCCCACCAGGACCGAGACGGTCGCCCCCGACTGCACGACGACCCCGTCCACGCTCACCCGGCCCCGGTACGGCCGGAAGGCGATCATCGTCCGCGCCACCGCTGTCTGATAGCGCCGCCGGCCCGGCCCCAGCGCGTCCCGCACACTGGTGAGCGCCTGCGCGGCGAGCCCCGACGAGGCGCCGAGCAGGGCCAGTTCACCGGTCTCGGCGATCCGCGCCAGATCGACGCGGCGCACGTGCGGCGCCGACAGGGCGGCCTCCAGGGCGGCGGGCCACGGGCGGTCGGACCAGAGCTCCTGGTAGAAGGAGTTGCCGCGGCCGCCGGGCAGGACGAGCAGGGCGGCGCGCGGCTCCTCCCGCCCGGCGAGCAGACCCGTCATGATCTCGTGGGCGGTGCCGTCGCCGCCGACGCACACCAGTACGGCCGGGCCGCCCGGCCCGCCCGCGGTACGGGCGAGCTGCTGGGCATGGCCCGGCCGCTCTGTCACAGCCAGCTCGACGGGCGTACCGGCCCCCGCGATCCGTCGCGCGACCTCGTGAGTCATCTCCCGCGAGTACGTTCCCGCGGCTGGATTGGCCACCACCAGAACGGACTTGGGGGACGGACTCATCGACGGACACCTCGGCGCGCTCGGCGAAGCAGTGCTGTGGCGGAGAGGACAGGATTCGAACCTGCGCGGGCTGCTCGCGCCCGGCCCGGAACACGCCCGGAACCCCCGTTGGACCTCTTCGGGTACCTCTCCCATCGTCGTACGGATGGATCCTCGCGGGGGCCGCTGAGACCCCACTGAGACGACACTGAGACGCGTGTCTTACCCGGCCCGCCACACCATCACGCCGACCGCCCGGTGCGTGGCCCGAACCGCCGGCAGAACAACTGTCCCTGTACCCCGGGCAGTTGACTGCCGGCGCGCCGGTCATTACGACGGCAGCGCGGGGACGAGCGAAAGGCTGGGCTGTGCGATGGAGGACGACGATCCACGCTGTCTGCGCCCGGGCGAGGCCCGGACCCTGCTGGCCGGCCTCGACTGGCGGCGCGCCGTGGTGCTCAGCGGGCAGGAGGGCCGGCTCGCCCGGGGCGCCGTGGCCCCCGGCTACCGGCCCCGGGTCTGGCCCGACCGGGTGGCCCGGGCGCTGCACGAGGCCCGCCCCGGCCTCGCCTGCCTCCTGGTGCAGGCCCGGCGCGAGCTCGTACTCGCCGAGGTGCGCTCCCGCCAGCTGGCCCAGGCGCTCGCCTTCCGGGCCGACCTCGCGCTGATCGCGTGCGGCGGACCCGATGTGCGGGCGCGCCGGTTCGACGCGGATGTGGTGGAGACCGAACTCAGCCGAATTCTGGCCTCGTTGAAGGAGATGGCCTGCCACCACGCCGTGGTGGTCAGCCCCTTCGACTGGTCCGCCTCCGGCCAGGTGACCCCTGCCCAGCGGGACCGGGTGCGGTCCCGCCAGCGCCTCCTCGTGGAGCGGCTGTCGGTAGTGACACTTCGTCATGGGGCGCTGCACATCGACCTGATGACGCAGCCGGACACCGACCCCGGGACGCTGTGGAGCCCGCAGCCGGGCCGCCTCAACAGCCGGGGCCACGCGCTGGCCGCAGCGGTGGTGGTACGGACACTGGCGGCCCGCCTCACGCCGTAGGCGTCCGCGCTCACCCGCCGGGGCGGCGGCCCGACTCGGCGCGGCAGGACCGGTCCCGCGCCTCGTCCAGGTGGTCCAGATCGGCTCGGGTCAGCACGGCGGGCGGGGCGGGGTGCAGGACGTGCGAGGCCCTCGGCGCCCTGCCGGTGATCACGCCGTGCCGGACCAGCTCGATCAGCAGCCCGGCCGCCGCGTCCGGGCCGGTGAACCCGATGCCGAGGAGCAGCCCCCGCCCGCCCACCTCGTGCACCGCCTCTCCGTAGTGCCCGCGTACGATCCGGCCGGTCACCCGCAGGATCTCCTCGCCGAGCACCCGGGTCCGCCCGACCAGGTTGTCCTCGCGGAGCGCCGCGACCGCTCCGCGCGCGACCGCCATCGCCGGCGGCGCCCCGGAGCAGGGGTACGGGTCGGCGTACGGGGCGTCGTCGAACGCGGCCGAGACCCCGGCCGTCGCCACCGCCGCCGCCAGCGGGACCACCCCGCCGCCCAGCGCCCCGCCGACGAGGAGCAGATCCGGCGCGACCTCCTCGATGTCCACGCCCCACCAGGCCCTGAGTTGTTCGAGCCCCGTGGTGGTCTTGTCGAGGGCGAGGAGCGCCCCGTACTCCCGGCACAGCGCGGCGACACCCCGCAGAATGCCGGGCGACGCCCGCACCCCCCCCGGGAGCGGTGCAGCCTGCGCGGTGCCTCGCGGCCGGTCCGCTGCCGGACGACCGCCGCGACCGTCATCTCCCGGTTCGCCCCCTCTCCCGAAGAACACGGGAAAGCTGCCACCGCCCGCTGAGAGGACTCTGAGACGGGACCGAGACGCGCGTGTCAGGGAATTGGGGCCCACGGCTGCCACGATGCTCATGACAGGGGGGAATGTCATGAGCATCGGTACCTTCGCCGTTGACGGCGGCGACACGGTTTTCGGGGAATTACGGGCCTACGGCGAGAACCCCAGCGCGTTTCTCGCGGTGAGCGAGGGAAAAGAGTACTTCACCGTGGCGGGCAGGCACGGAGTGATCCCTTATCGGGATACCGGCGGCCATCTGCACCAGTCCGCCGGAGTGATCGCTTCCCACGACGGCCAGGAGCCCTTGCTGCGCGCCTTCACGGAATTCGCCGGGGAACGCCGCCGCAAAATAGTGGCCACCCTGCTGCGGCGCTCGGAAGCCGAACTCTTCTCGCGCTGCGGCTTCACCGTGAATCAGGCGGGCTCGTCCTATTCGGTCTACCTTCCCGAATTCCGCCTTGGCGGCCCGCGCCTGGCGGAACTGCGGCTCGCGGTGTCCCGGGCGTGGCAGGCGGGGGTCGAAGTGGCTGAAAAGCTGGCGTACGAGGGCATCGCGGCCGGTCCCGGCGCGGTCGAGTCGGCCGACGGGCGGCGGGTGTTCGCGGGCCGGATCGGGGACGAGGTCGTCGCCTCCATCACCTATCTGCCGGTGTTCGGCACCCGCCCCGGCTGGCTGCACCACACCGCGCACCGGGTGCCGGGCGCGCCGGAGGGCGCTCTGGAAGCGGTCAACCTGGAGGCGGTACGGGTCTTCGCGGCCGAGGAGGCGCAGTGGCTGCACCTCGGCTTCACCCCGTTCGCCGGACTCTGCGCACAGTACGAGCTGGGGTCCGCCAGTGTGCTGGCGGCGCGGCTGCTGCGGCTGGCCGCCGAACGCGGCGAGTGGCGGCACGCGGCGGCCGGGCGGCTGGCCTATCAGCGGATCTGGGACCCGCATCTGATGCAGCCCGGCTACCTGGCGTGGCAGGGCCGGGCGGCCACCGGGGCGCTGGGCGAGCTGCTGCGGCTCGCCAAGTCGCCCTGACGGACGCCCTGATGGAGGCTCTGGCGGTCAGAGGGCGACCGGCTCCCTTCGCAGGATGTCCTGGAAGCGGGCGCGCAGTGCGTCCCCGGGTTCCAGGCCGAGGCTGTGCGAGAGCCGCTGCCGGGTGCGGTGGTAGGCGTCGAGCGCCTCGGCCTGCCGCCCCGACCGGTACAGCGCGGTGATGAGCTGCTCGCAGAACCGTTCGCGCAGCGGGTACTGGGCGTGCAGCTGCTGGAGCTCGGTGATCACCTCGCGGTGTCTGCCGAGGTCGAGCTCGGCGTCGAAGAGGTGCTCGTACGCCATCAGCCGCACCTCGGTGAGCCGGGTGTAGGCGAGCCGGCTGATCATGCCCTGGCCGGTGTCGAGGAGCGCGGGCCCGCGCCACAGGGCGAGGGCCTCGGTGAGCAGCCGGACCACGCGCTCCGGCGACGCCCGGCGCGCGGCGGTGGCCTGTCGCACCAGGGCGGTGAACAGCGAGGCGTCGACGTCCCGTTCGGGCAGCGACAGCGCATAGCCGAAGCCGGACGTCTGGATGAGGCCGCGCAGCCCGTCGCGCCCCGTACGGGACTCGATGATGCGGCGCAGCCGGGCGACATGGCCCTGGAGCGAGTTCTCGGCGTTGCGTGGGAGTTCCTCTCCCCACAGCTCGTCGATGAGATCGTGGCGTGAGACGGGCCGGTTGGGCGACAGGGCCAGTGCGGCCACGATCGCCCTGAGCTTCTCGCCGGGAATCCGGAAGGTGAGATGGCCGTCGGTGATTTCCAAAGATCCGAGCAGGCGAACTTTCAACGTGCTTCCCCCGTGCTTCGTGCTGAATCCTATGACTCCGCCGACGCCTTGAAGGGATCTTCCGGCAGCGCCGGTGAATTGGATGATCTCCGCTCGAAGAGCGGGATCTTACCCCGTAACGAACATGGATGAAGAGTATTTGTCGCTTCTGACACGGTCAACGCAATTGAAAATCGAGTGACCCACTGTGAGGGGGCTCACGCGGGAGCGCGCCCACCGCCCAGTGGTTCAGCCTACGAGCCGGAGTGCGGTGTCCGACCGCCCCACGCTCACCGTCTGACCCCACGTCAACTCCAGTGCGTCCGACTCGATTCCGTCGCCGAAGGCGACAAGACGGTCCGACTCGACGGTGAGGCGCAGCCGCTCACTGCTCTCAAGTACCCCTTCCACCAGGCTCGTTCCGGTCGTGGGTGAGGGCCAGGCCTCCCGTACGAACCAGATGAGCCGGGGATCGGCGGGGCCCGGCAGTGCGAGGTGGCTGCCGCGCTGCTGCCACAGCGAGCGCAGCCAGCCCGTGGACCCGGTGCCGGTGCCCACAAGGAGGCCGGAGGAGGCCTGGGGCTCCGGGGCGGCGGCCGGGTCGTCGGGACCCAGCCGGTAGCGGGCGGTCTGGTGGCCCGGCGGTCCCAGATAGATCTCGTTCAGCGCGAGCAGCCGCTGGGTGTCGTCCGCGACCGCCTCCACCATGGTCAACTCGTCGGCACGGGCCGCGGCGGCGCTCGGCAGCAATTTACCGGCCTCGGAAGGGCGGTGGCGCACCAGCACGCCCGGGTTGCGGCCCGGATCGGTGTCGATGCCGACCACGGGCTGGCCCGAGAGGTACTTGGCCGCGTTGGCGACCAGCCCGTCCTGCCCGACCACCACGACCACGTCCTCCGGTGCGAACAGGAACCGGTCCAGATCGGCGCGCTCGACCCGCGACTGGCGCCACTGGAGCGGCACGGCCGCCGCCACCTCGGCGAGCGCCCGCCGGGTGCGGTGGTGGCGCTCGGCCACCTCGTCCAGGGAGCGCCCGCGCGAGGCGAGGAAGAACGCGGCCTGGCCGTGGGTGCCGTGCCGGGCCAGCAACTCCTCGTACTCCGTGGTGCGGTGGACGAGCACCGCGCGCGGCGCGAGGCTCACCGCTCCTCCCCGCCCGGGCGGGCCAGCTTGGCGAGCAGTCCGGTGAGCACGTCGGGGGAGAGGGTGAGGCTGTCGATCCGGGGCAGGTTCTCGGCCAGCCGGGTCGCGGTGAGCGCGTGGAGCGTCGCCGTGTCGGCGTCGGCGTGGACCCGCAGCCAGGCGGCCTGCGCCTGGGCGCGGGCCTCGCCGGTCGTGCGGGCCGCCTCGGCCTCGGCCCGGGCGAGCCGGACCGTACGGGCGGCCTCGGCCTCGGCGCGCACACCGTCGGCGGCCGCGTTCTCCTCGGCCTCGCGGCGGGCGTTGGTGCCGCGCTGCTCGACCAACTGTTCCTCTCTGCGGGCGAGTTCGATCCTGCTGGCGAGCTCGTTCTCGGCGATGGTGCGCTCGCGCTCGACGGCCACCGCCCGGCGCTCGTACGTCGCCCGGTCGGCCTCCTGCTGGATCTGCTCGCGGGCCGGGGTGCGCAGCGCCCGCTCCACCTCCGGCTCGGGGCGGATGGCGACCACCCGGACCGCCACCACCTCGATGCCGGTGGCGGGCAGCCGGGGCTCGGCCGCGAGGCCGTCCGAGATCCGCTCGCGCACCGAGGCCACCCCGTCGACGAGGGCCGCCGCGAGCGGGGTGCGGGCGAGCACGTCGAGCGCGTGCTGCTGGGAGGTCTCGGTGAGCAGTGTGGACAACTGCTCCAGCGGGGCGCCGCGCCAGACGCCGCTGTCCGGGTCGATCGAGAAGTCGAGCCGGGCGGCCGCGACGGCCGGGTCGCTGATCCGGTACGTGACGGTGGCCTGCACGGTGACGTCCTGGAAGTCGGACGTCCGGGCGTGGAAGGCCATGGTCAACTCCCGGTCGTCGACCGGCACTTCGGAGAGCGCTGCGGTGAGCGGCCGGAACCAGAAGCTGAGCCCTGTCCCGTCGTGGACGAGCCGGCCGCGCTTGTGGTGGCGGATGTGCGCGGTGGGCGCGGAGCGCAGATGGCGCCGGCCCAGCCGGCGGTCGATGTCGGCCATGGTGGGACCCCCTCGTTTGCCGTCCCTCTGTTTTCGTCATGACGACGATATGAGGTCTCCTCGATATCGTCAAGGTGACGAAAGCGTCCTCCTGGGGCCACGGTTTTACCCGTCCGGTATCCGCGAAGCCGTTGACATGTACCGGCCGCGTCATGAATCTTAATGCTCGAAACTCCACGGTTCCAAGCATGAATGCGCACGCACTGCACCCCTGTTGTTCGGAAGCAGCTCGGTACGAACGGAGAACACTCCTTGCGGAATCTTCGACACCGCCGGGGGAGAGTGGCCGCCGCCGTGCTCGCGGCGGCCGCGCTCACCCTCACCGCGCTCACGGTCCCGGCCGCCACGGCGGCCGACGCCGCCCCACCCGCAGGCACCCTCGACGGCGCCTCCAAGAGCGTCACCTGGCAGAGCCCGGTCTACCCCAAGGGCACGGTCGGCTCGCCCGACAAGTGCGGCACGCCCGCCGAGGATCCGGGCAACGCCGTCTGCGCCCGCTTCGACCTGACGGTGGACCCGCCGGCCGGCGAGTGGGACGACAACCCCGAGGGCGGGGTCCCTGTCTCCATCCAGTGGGAGAAGCCCACCGACGACTTCGACCTCTACATCTACGACTCGGCGGGCAGGAAGGTCGCCGAGAGCGCCGGGACCGCCGACCCCGAGGCCACCGTCATCCCCAAGGCATCGGGCACGTACCACGTCGTCGTCGTCCCGTACGACGTGCACGACAACTCCTTCACGGGCAAGGCCTATCTGCCCGAGGCGAGCGACGCCGGGAACCTCACCGGCTTCACCGGCGGACACGGTACGTACGAGATCGCGGCGGGCGCCCTCAAGGCCCGCGCCGAGTTCTTCGAGGACGACACCCTGCGGCTGCAGGCGTCACCCGACGGCGTCCTCGCGGACCCGCCGGGCAGCCGCATGATCCAGCGGCAGCCGAAGCCGCGGCGGGCGACCAGCTCCTTCGACGCGGGCGCCTATTACGGGATCCGCGCCAAGGACACCGTCCTGCGCGTCTACAAGAAGCCCCTGCGGTTCGGGCTCTACAAGGCCGACAACCGCACCGCGATCTGGCAGGAGTCGGACCCGCTCCGCTGGACCACCGGTGGTCTGCGCCAGAGCCTGACGCGCGGCGCCAGCGAGCAGTTCTTCGGCGGCGGCGAGCAGAACGGCAGCTTCTCGCACCGCGACCAGGTCAGACACGTGGGCAACAACACCAACTGGAACGAGGGCGGCTACAACAACTCCCAGCCGTTCTACGTCTCCTCGGCCGGCTACGGCGTCTTCCGCAACACCTTCGCGCCCGGCGTCTACGACTTCGGCCCCCACGTCCGCACCGGCCAGCAGGAACGGCGCCTGGACGCCTACTACTTCACCGGTGATGTGAAGTCCGTGATCGGCAAGTACACCTCGCTGGTGGGCAAGCCGTTCATGCCGCCGGTGTACGGGCTCGAACCCGGCGACTCCGACTGCTATCTGCACAACGCCAACCGGGGCGAGCGGCACACCCTGGACGCGCTCAAGGTCGCCGACGGCTATGTGCAGAACCAGATGCCGCTCGGCTGGATGCTCGTCAACGACGGCTACGGCTGCGGCTATGAGAACCTCGCCGAGACCGGCCAGGGACTCAACGCGCGGGGCGCCCAGCTGGGCCTGTGGACCCAGGACGGCCTCGACAAGCTCGCCGAGCAGGTCAAGGCGGGCCAGCGGGTCGCCAAGCTCGACGTCGCCTGGGTCGGCAACGGCTACGGCTTCGCCCTCAACGCCTGCGACCAGGCGAAGGCCGGCATCGAGGACAACAGCGACGCCCGCGGCTTCGTCTGGCTGCCGGTCTCCTGGGCGGGCGCCCAGCGCTGCGGCGTCCTGTGGAGCGGCGACCAGAAGCTGAGCTGGGACTACATCCGCTGGCAGATCCCCACCTACGCGGGCGCCACGCTCTCCGGTATCGCCTACAACACCGGTGACGTGGGCAGCATCTTCGCGCACGACCCGAAGATGTACGCCCGCGACCTCCAGTGGAAGGCGTTCCTGCCCGCGATCATGACCATGGACGGCTGGTCGAGCGACCTCACCACGCACAAGCCGCACGACCAGCAGCCGTGGCTGGACGGCGAGCCGTACACCTCCATCAACCGCAAGTACCTCCAGCTGAAGGAGCGGCTCATCCCGTACATGTACGGGCTCTCCAAGGAGGCGACGAAGACCGGCGTCGGCGCGGTCCGGCCGCTCTCCCTGGAGTACCCGGACGATCCCGACACCCTCGGCCCGAACGCCAAGTACGAGTTCCTGGCGGGCCCGGACTTCCTGGTCGCCCCGGTCTACAGCGACACGGAGGTGCGCGACGGCATCTATCTGCCCAAGGGCACCTGGACGGACTACTGGACCGGCAGGACCTACCAGGGCCCGACCACGATCAACGGCTACAAGGCGCCGCTCGACACGCTCCCGCTGTTCGTCAAGGGCGGCTCGATCGTTCCGATGTGGCCCAAGGGCACGCTGTCCTGGCAGACCCGGGACAAGGGTGAACTCGACTACGACGTCTACCCGCAGGCAGGGAAGTCCGCGTACACGCTGTACGAGGACGACGGCGTGACCCGGCAGTTCGCCCAGGGCTCCTCGGCCACGCAGAAGGTCCAGGTGCGCTCGACGGGCCGCGGTTCGGTCATCGAGGTCGGCCCCAGCGTGGGGAGTTACACGGGCAAGCCCGCCGCTCGCGCGTACCGCCTCACCGTGCACGCCGAGGCGGCGCCCGGCGCCGTCGCGGTCGGCGGTCACCGGCTGCACCGCTACGGCTCCGCGCAGGAGCTGGCGGCGGCGGGGCCGGGGTGGTTCTACGACGCCGGGACCGGTGTGACGGAGGTGAAGACCGCCTCGGTCCCGACCGCGAACGGCTTCACGGTCACGCTCGGCTGAGACCCGGCCGTACGCCAGAGGCCGCACCGGAATCCTCCGGTGCGGCCCCTGTGTGCGGCCCCGGCCTCAGACCGGCACGTGGACCGGTTCCGGGGTGCGCGGGGCCGGGACCTGCACCGGCTCCGCGCCGGTCAGCATGAGTACACCACGCGCGGCGACCACTGCCGCGGCTGCCGCCGTGAGCCAGCCGAGCGGCCCGCCGTGGAACCGCTCGCCGAGCAGCGCCACCCCGATCACGGAGGCCGCCGCCGGGTTGGCGAGGTTCACCACGGCGAGCGGCGCGGCGAGTCCGCCCCGGAACGCGGCCTGCGAGAGCAGCAGCCCGCCCACCGCGAACGCCGCCACCAGTGCGGCGAGCAGGGTCGTCTGCCACCAGGCCATCGGCCCGCCCGGCAGTTCGCGGGCGAGCGAGGCGGTGACGGTCTGGGTGAGCGCGGAGGCCACGCCCGAGGCGACGCCGGAGGCGGTGGCGTGGCCGAGCCCGACGCGGCCCGAGCCGGATCCGGCGCGGGCGGCCACCGCGATCAGGAGCGCGGTGGCAGCCGCGACGGCGAGCCCCTCGCGCAGGCTCAGCGCGTCGCCGGGCGTCGCGGGCCCGGTCACCGCGATCAGGCCGGTCAGCCCCGCGAGCGTCCAGGCGGCGCCACGCCATTCCCGCCGGGTGACCCGGCGCCGCTGGTAGTACGCGCCGATCGGCAGCGCCGCGACGAGGGTGAGCGCGCCCAGTGGCTGGACCAGGGTGAGCGGGCCGTAGTGGAGCGCGGCGACGTGCATCAGCGCGCCTCCCGCGTTGAGCCCGACGGCCCACCACCACTGGGGCCGGGCGAGCAGGGCGGCGAGTCCGCCGCCCCCGTTCGCGGAGGCCAGCCGGGACTGTGCGACGGCGGCGAGGGCGTACCCGGCGGCCGAGGCGAGAGAGAGCAGGATGGCGAGAACCGCGGACTCGTTCATCGCAGCGCCTCCGCGAGCCGCGGAGCGTCGGCGCAGTCGTAGGCGCCCGTGCGCCCGGAGGTCAGGGCAGATTCCGGGGCACGGGCGGGTTCGGGGGCCACGGCGGGCTCGGCCGGCCGGGGCGTGGGGGTCCGGCGCACATGTACGGCGACGGTGCGACCGCCGCGTACCTGCTTCGGACGCGGCACGAGGTACAGGGCGGCGCCGAGCAGCGCGGTCGCGACGAGCGCGTCCAGCCAGTAGTGGTTGGCGGTGCCGATGATCACCAGCAGGGTGAGGGCCGGGTGCAGCAGCCACAGCCGGCGCCAGCGACCGCGGGTCGCCGCGATCAGGCCGATCGCCACCATCAGCGCCCACCCGAAGTGCAGCGAAGGCATCGCCGCGAACTGGTTGGCCATGGTGTCCGTGTCCGGCGTCGCCGCGTACACCGACGGCCCGTACACCTGCGCGGTGTCCACGAGCCCGGCCGACGCCAGCATCCGGGGCGGCGCCAGCGGCAGCAGGATGTGCAGGGCGAGCGCGGCCGTGGTCACCAGTGCCAGGACACGCCGGGACCAGAGGTAGTGGGCGGGCCTGCGGACGTACAGCCAGACCAGGAAGGCGATCGTGGCGGGGAAGTGCGCGGTCGCGTAGAAGGTGTTGGCGACGTGGATCACTGTCTCGTTGTGGAGCAGGAGCCGCTGCACCGCGCCCTCGCCGGGCAGCTGGAGCGCGCGCTCCCAGTCCCAGACGCGGTCGGCGTTGTGGAGGGCGCGCGTCTCGTGGCCGTTCGCCAGCTGCCTGCCGAACTTGTACACGACGAAGAGCGCGGTCACGAGCAGCAGCTCGCGCACCAGGGGCGGCCGGGAGGTACCGGTCGTCTCCGGTCCGGTGGGACGCCGGGTCCCTGGACGTATACCGGCAGCCATTCTCCGGCCCCTCTGAGCAAGAAATCGAGCAGAAATCGACAAGCGAACGAAGGAAGGCTAGATCGGATTTCATCGAGACGCAAACGTCTCGATACGTTTGCGTCTCGGTTGAGCGGCGCCTACTCTCGTATGTGCAGGAGCACTGCCCCACGCACCGGAGGAACGCGATGTCGACGCAGGCCGCGACGGCCGCCGCACGCCGCAGCAAGATCAGCCCCGAGCGGGAGCTGGAGCTGTACGAGGCGGTGCTCGACCTGCTGCGCGAGGGCGGCTATGACGCCGTGACCATGGAGGGCGTCGCCGCGCGCACCAAGTGCGGCAAGGCCACGCTCTACCGCCAGTGGAAGTCCAAGCCGGTCCTGGTCACGGCGGCGCTCGGCGCGAGCCGCTGCTCGTTCTTCACCGGGATCGACACGGGCACGCTCGCGGGCGACCTGCGCGAGGCGGCGCTGGCCGCGTCCCGCAACAAGGGGCGCGACACCGAGCTGATGGAGGCCGTCGGCCAGGCCTATGTGATGCACCCCGACCTGCGCGAGGCGCTGCGCGAGACCGTCCTGAACCCGGAGATCGCCGCGCTCGACGCGATGGTGCGGCGCGGGGTCGAGCGCGGTGAGGTGGATCCCGGCAACCGTGCGATCGACTTCGTCGCCCCGGCCTTCATGGGTGTCCTGCGCGTCGAGCGGCTCTTCGAGGACCGGTTCGCGGAGGCGGACGCCCTGCCGGAGTTCGTGGAAGCAATGATCCTTCCGGCGCTGGGCGTCGGCTGACGTTCAGTCAGTCGCCGCATCCCGTACGGGAGTTCATACCGCCAGCACCGTCACGCCCGCGTCGGTGAACCGGGCGACGGTCTCCTCGGGCACCGCCGTGTCCGTCACCAGCGTGCCGACCTGATCGGTCGCGCAGATCCGTGCGAACGTCCGCTTGCCCAGCTTGGTGGAGTCGGCGGCGACGATCACCCGCTCGGCCCGCTCGCACAGCAGCCGGTTGATCCCGGCCTCGTCCTCGTCGTGCGCCGAGGCGCCGTGCGTGACGTCGAAGGCGCCGACGCCGAGCACCGCGACGTCCATGGTGATCTGGTTGAGCACGCCCCCGGCCAGTGGCCCGGTGAGCTCGTACGACTGGGGCCGGGCGACCCCGCCGGTCACCACGATCTTGAACTGGGGCCGTACCGCCAGCTCGTTGGCAATGTTCAGCGCATTGGTCACGATCGTCAACGCCGGTGACCCGGAGGCGAGTTCGGGCCGTACGGCGAGGGACCGTGCCACTTCCGTGGTCGTGGTGCCGCCGGTGAGTCCCACCGCCTCGCCGGGCGCGATCAGATCCGCCACGGCCTTCGCGATGCGCTGCTTCTCCGAGGCCTGCCGGGCCGTCTTGTAGCGCAGCGGCAGCTCGTACGACACCCCGTGCACGACCGCGCCGCCCCGGGTGCGGACCAGCATCTGCTGCTCGGCGAGCTGGTCGAAGTCGCGGCGGATGGTCGCGGCGGACACGCCGAGCGCGGTCGCCGCCTCCTCGACGTCGAGGCGGCCCTGCTCCACGAGCAGTTCGAGAAGCGCCTGCCAGCGGGCGTCGCGCGACATCCGGATCCTCTTCTCTCCCGTGCTCTCTGGCGCATTTCGCCGCCGTCACCGTCGGTGATGACTTTAACCCACCCCGAGTTGCTTGATTGTGCTCGAAAGCTAGCTATATTTTGCAGAAACACGCATCCGGACACGGATCCGGGCCACGGATCCAGAGTGAGTGGGAGCCCGGCATGAGCCATGTCGAGAACGAACTCAGCAGCCAGCCCGAGTGCTGGAAGCGCGCCGCCGAGCTGGCGGTGCACCACAAGGACGCCCTTCCCGCGCCGGGCGAGCGGGTCGCCGTCGTCGGCTGCGGCACCTCGCTGTTCATGGCCCAGGCCGCCGCCGCCCTGCGCGAGAGCGCGGGCCAGGGCGAGACCGACGCCTTCGCCGCGTCCGAGTACCCGGCCGGCCGCTCCTACGACCGGGTGGTCGCCCTCACCCGCTCCGGCACCACCACCGAGGTCCTCGAACTCCTCGCCCAGGTGCGCGGCGGCGCCCGCACCACCGCGATCACCGCCGACCCGGAGACCCCGGTGATGCGGGCCGCCGACGACGTCGTGGTCCTGGAGTTCGCGGACGAGGAATCGGTGGTCCAGACCCGCTTCGCCACCACCGCGCTCACCCTGCTCCGCGCCCACCTCGGCCTGCACACCGAGCAGGCGGTCGCCGACGCGCGCACCGCGCTGGCCGAGCCGCTGCCCGAAGGGCTCGTCGGGCGCAGCCAGTTCACGTTCCTGGGCCGCGGCTGGACGGCGGGGCTCGCCCAGGAGGCCGCGTTGAAGATGCGCGAGGCATCGCTGTCCTGGACGGAGGCGTACCCGGCCATGGAGTACCGCCACGGCCCGATCAGCATCTCCACCGACACCACCGCGACCTGGATGTTCGGCGAGGCCCCGGACGGGCTCGCCGAGCAGGTGCGCGCCACCGGGGCCCAGTGGGTGGCCGGGGACCTCGACCCGCTGGCCGAGCTCGTACGGGCGCAGCGCCTCGCGGTCGCCGTCGCGGCCGCCCGGGGCCTCGACCCGGACCGCCCGCGCCACCTCACCCGCTCGGTGATCCTCGACGGCTCCTGAAGCACCCGACCCGCACAGAGGACAACCCGCACAGAGGACAGGGGAAGCACGATGCCACTCGCCCAGACCGGGGCCCTGGTCACCGAGGCCGCCGCCAAGCGCCGTGCCGTGGCCGCCTTCAACATCATCACGCTGGAACACGCCGAGGCCGTCATCGCCGGCGCCGAGGCCGCGCACTCGCCGGTCGTCCTGCAGATCAGCGAGAACGCGGTGAAGTTCCGCTACGGCCGGGTGCTGCCGCTCGCCCGGGCCGCCGTCGCCGCGGCCGAGGCCGCCGCCGTGCCGGTGGCGCTCCACCTCGACCACGTCAAGCGCGACGACCTGCTGCGGCAGGCCGCCGACGCCGGATTCAGCTCGGTGATGTACGACGGCGGCCATCTGCCGTACGACCAGAACCTCGCCGCGACGCGTGCCGCCGCTGATTGGGCGCACACCCAAGGCCTGTGGATCGAGGCCGAGCTGGGCGAGGTCGGCGGCAAGAACGGCGAGCCGCCGCTGGACGCGCACGCGCCCGGCGCCCGGACCGACCCCGAGGAGGCGCGCGCCTTCGTCGCCGAGTCGGGCGTCGACGCGCTCGCCGTCGCCATCGGCAACACCCACGCCATGACCACCCGCACGGCCGCGCTCGACCACGGTCTGCTCGCCCGCCTCGACGCCGCGCTGCACGTCCCGCTGGTGCTGCACGGCTCGTCCGGCGTCCCCGACGACGAGCTGGCGGCGGCCGTCGCCGGCGGCATGGCCAAGATCAATATCGGTACGGCGCTGAACATCGCCATGACCGACGCGATCCGCGCGTATCTCGCCGCCAACCCGGAGGCGGTGGACGCCCGCAGCTATCTGACGGTCGGGCGACAGGCGATGGTGCAGGCGGTCACCCGTCTCATCGGGGTGCTGGCCACCGAAGCCTGACGCGCGCGGCGCGGCCGCCGGGCCCCCTTCCCCGGGCCCGGCGACCGCCTCGCCCATGGTGAGTCCCGGACCAGGGCACTTCCGGCCCTACGGGTGCTCTTCCGCCATCGAGCCGCTTCGTACACGATGAGCCTGTGGACAGGCATGAGCACGCACGGCTCGACGCGCTCCAGCGCGACCCCTATCCGCACTACGCGCGCGCCCGCCGCGCCGAGGGCCTGACCTTCGTCCCCGAGCTGGACGCCTGGCTGGTCGCGCGCGACGCCGACGTACGGGAAGTGCTGCGCCGCCCCGAGGCGTTCTCATCGGCCAACGCACTGCGCCCGGACGTCATCCCCGGCCCCGCCGTCCTCGCCGAGCTCGGCTCGGGCTTCGGCGGCCGCCCGGTCGTGGTCACCTCCGACGGCCCCCGGCACCAACGGCTGCGCGCCCCCATCGTCCACGGCCTCTCGGCCGCCCGGGTCGCCGCCGTACTCCCGTACGCCACCGAGCGCGCGACCGCCCTGGTGGAGTCCTTCGCGGCGCGGGGGCGGGTGGAGCTGATGGGGGAGTACGCGATGCTGCTCCCCGGGGACGTCATCGGGCGGCTGATCGGCCTGGACCCGGTGGACGTGCCGGTGGCGGTACGCGGCGGCCACCGGGCGGAGGAACTGCTGTTCCGGCCGCTGGAGGAGCCGGAGCAGATCGCCGCGGCGCGGGACGTGGTGACGATGCAGCAGCTGCTCGACACGTATCTGCGGGTGAGACGGGCCCGGCCGCGCGACGACCTGTGCACGGGCCTGCTGACGGCGCTGGCGCCGGGCACCGGCGAGCTGACCCTGGAGGAGCGCCACGAGCTGGTGGCCCACCTCCAGAACTTCCTCCTTGCGGGCCATCTGACGACGACGGCGCAGATCGGCACGACTGTCCTTCACCTGCTGCGTCACCGCGCACAGTGGGAACTGCTCTGCGAGAAGCCGGAGTTGATTCCGGCGGCGATCGAGGAGGCGGCGCGTTACGACACGGCGCTGCAGGGTTTCCGCCGCATCACGACGCGCCCCGTGCTGCTGTCCGGGACCGAACTCCCCACGGGGGCTGCCGTCTTCGTGGCATTCGGCTCGGCCAACCGCGATGCCCGCCGCCACGAACGCCCCGACGTCTTCGACATCACTCGCCCCCCGTCCCGCCACCTGGCCTTCGGCCACGGCGCCCACAGCTGCCCCGGAGCCCAACTGGCAAGAGAACAACTCCGCCTGACGATCCACCTCCTGACCACGCGTTTCCCGACCCTGCGCCTGGCTGCGCCGGACGCGCCGGTGGCGATGCGGCCGACGTTGATCCATCGGTCGCCGGAGGTGGTGGAGGTGGTGTGGTGAGGGTGCGGGGCGGTGGGGGGTGCGGTGCGGTTCGTCTGCGGGTTCGGTGAGGGCTGGTCGCGCAGTTCCCCGCGCCCCTTCTCGGCCCGGTGTTCGTCTGCGGGTCGGCTGTGGTTGCTCGCGCAGTTCCCCGCGCCCCTCAAGGCACCTCCAGCCCCTCCGGCGTTCGAGGAGCGGGGTCCGGGGCGGAGCCCCGAAAGCGGGGGGCAGGGAGCGGAGCTCCCGCCCTTCGGGGGCGCGGGGAACTGCGCGACCGGCCACAGCGGACCCGCAGGCAGGGGGCCGGGGCGGAGCCCCGAAGCGGGGTGCAGGGGCCGCGCGGCCACGCCCGGGGGGCCGGGAGCGCAGCCCCCGGGAGACCACCTCGCCCCCACCCGCCCGGAGGCCACGCGGCCGAGCCGCACATGGCACAGCGGGAACGGGCGGGGCGGGGGAACTATCCTCGGCCACATGCCCGCCCCCCACGCCCTGATCCTCGGCGGCACCGCCGAAGCCCGCGCGCTGGCCACCGCCCTCACAGCCTCCGGCATGCGCGTCACCACCTCCCTCGCCGGCCGCGTGGCCGCACCCAGGGCGCTCCCGGGCGAGCTCAGGACCGGCGGGTTCGGCGGAGCCGAGGGGCTGGCGCGCTGGATGCGGGAGCACCACGTCACCGCACTCCTCGACGCCACCCACCCCTTCGCCCACCGCATCAGCGAGAACGCGGCAGAGGCGGCCCGCCGCACCGGCACCGAGCTCATCGCGCTGCGCCGCCCGGGCTGGACCCCCGCCCCCGGCGACCGCTGGCACAGCGTGCACACCCTCGACGAGGCCGCCGCCCTGCTGCCCGCCCTCGGCCGCCGGGTCTTCCTCACCACCGGCCGCCTCGGCCTCCACGCCTTCGTCCCGCAGGACGGCGCCGACCCCCTCCACGGCCTCTGGTTCCTCGTACGGTCGGTCGAAGCCCCGGACCCCCCGACCCCCCGCCACTCCCAAGTCCTCCTCGACCGAGGCCCCTTCACCCTCGACGGCGAGCGCGAGCTCCTCCGGGAGCACCGCATCGACGTGCTCGTCACCAAGGACAGCGGCGGCCCCGCCACCGCCGCCAAGCTCACCGCCGCCCGTGAACTCGGGCTGCCGGTCGTGGTGGTGCGGCGGCCCGACCCGCCGGCGGGGGTGCGTACCGCCCCGGACGTGCACACCGTGCTCGCGCTGCTCAGCCCCGCCGCAGCAGATACGTATCCATGATCCAACCCTTGCGCGCCCGCGCCCGCGCCCGCAGCTCCTCGATGCGGTCGGAGACGTCCGAGAGGCGCCCCTGGACCAGGATCTCGTCCGGCGTGCCGACGTACGCACCCCAGTAGATGTACAGGTCCTGGTCGAGGTGGCGGGTGAAGGCCTGGCGCGCGTCCAGCATCACCACCACGTCGTCGACGCCCTCCGGCCAGCCCTCCGCGAGCCGCCGCCCGGTGGTGATCTGCACGGGCCTGGCCACCCGGTTCAGACCCGTCCGGTGCTTGGCGAGGAGCGCCGAGACGCTGCTGATGCCCGGCACCACCTCGTAGGTGAACTCCACCGCGCCCCGCTCCAGGATCTCCTCCAGGATGCCGAGGGTGGAGTCGTACAGCGCGGGATCGCCCCACACCAGGAACGCCCCGCACTCGTCCTCGGCCAGATCGTCCACGATGAAGCGCTCGTAGAGGTCGGCACGTCGGCGCCGCCAGTCGTCGACGGCGGGGGAGTAGTCCGATGTCTTGCGGTCCCGCTCCGGATCCCGCGCCTCGACGAGCCGGTAAGGCCGACCGGTCACATGCGCGTCGAGAATGTCCCTGCGCAGCCGGGTCAGATCGGACTTCGCCTCGCCCTTCTCCATGATGAAGAAGGCATCAGCCTTGTTCAGCGCCTTGACGGCCTGGAGCGTCAGATGGTCGGGGTCGCCCGCCCCGATGCCGATCACATAGATCTCTCTCACGGCCCCGAGTCTGCCGCATCCGTACGAGAGCGCGAGCAGCGAGGCCTACCGGGGCCGGGGCCCACCGCCTATCCTCCGACCATGCGTGTCGCACTCTTCGTCACCTGCGTCAATGACGCGGTGTACCCGGCCACGGGCATCGCGACGGTGAGACTCCTCGAACGCCTCGGCGTCGAGGTCGACTTCCCGCCCGGCCAGACGTGCTGCGGACAGGCCCAGTTCAACACCGGCTACCGCCGTGAGACCGAGCCGCTGGTGCGCCGGATGGGTGCGGTCTTCGAGGGGTACGACCACGTGGTCACCCCGTCCGGCTCCTGCGCGGCGATGGTCCGCGACAACTACCCCCGCATCGCCCGCAAGGCGGCCGCCGAGGGCCGGGGCACGGAGCTCGGTGAGATCGCGGGATCGCTCGTTCCGCGCGTGTACGAGCTGTCCGAGTTCCTCGTCGACGTCCTCGGCGTCACGGACGTCGGCGCGTACTTCCCGCACACCGTCACCTATCACCCCTCCTGTCACGGTCTGCGCACGCTGGGTCTTGGGGAGCGGCCGCGCCGGCTCCTGGAAGCCGTCAAGGGACTGGAGCTGCGCGAACTGCCCGGCGCGGAGGAGTGCTGCGGTTTCGGCGGCACGTTCGCCCTCAAGAACCCGGACGTGTCGGCGGCGATGGGCACCGACAAGGTGAACAGCGCGCTCACCACCGGCGCCGAGGTGCTCTGCGGTGCCGACAGCTCCTGTCTGATGCACCTCGGCGGCCTCCTCCGGCGCCGGGGCGGTGACCTGCGGCCCCTGCACCTCGCCGAGATCCTGGCCAGCACGGAAGCGGAGCCGTACGTATGACAGATGCCGTATGCAGGACAGAAGCGGAGCCCCACCCATGAGTGGCACCTTCGTCGGTATGCCCGCCTTCCCCGAGGCGGCCAGGGGCGCGGTCGGCAACAGCACCCTGCGCGCCAACCTCCGGCACGCCACCCACACCATCCGCGACAAACGCGCCAAAGCGGTCGCCGAACTCGCCGACTGGCAGCAGCTGCGCGAAGCGGGCAAACAGATCAAGAACCATACCCTCCGCCATCTGGAGCGCCATCTGGTGCAGTTGGAGGAGTCCGTCGTACGGGCCGGGGGCACCGTCCACTGGGCCGCCGACGCCGACGAGGCCAACCGCATCGTCGCGGACCTGGTCAAGGCCACGGGGGAGCGCGAGGTCGTCAAGGTCAAGTCGATGGCCACACAGGAGATCGGCCTCAACGAGGCACTCGCCGCCGAGGGCATCTCCGCGTACGAGACGGACCTCGCCGAACTGATCGTGCAGCTCGGACACGACCGCCCGTCCCACATCCTGGTCCCCGCGATCCACCGCAACCGGGGCGAGATCCGGGACATCTTCCGCGAGGAGATGGGGAAGTGGGGCCGTTCGGCCCCGGACGGGCTGACCGACAGTCCCGCCGAACTGGCCGAGGCGGCCCGGCTGCATCTGCGCGAGAAGTTCCTGCGCGCCAAGGTCGGCGTCTCCGGCGCGAACTTCATGGTCGCCGAGACCGGCACCCTCGTCGTCTTCGAGTCCGAGGGCAACGGCCGGATGTGCCTGACCCTCCCCGAGACGCTGATCTCCGTGGTCGGCATCGAGAAGGTGATCCCCACCTGGCAGGATCTGGAGGTCTTCCTCCAGACACTGCCGCGCTCGTCCACGGCCGAGCGGATGAACCCGTACACCAGCATGTGGACGGGCACCACGGACGGCGACGGCCCCTCCGTCTTCCACCTGGTCCTGCTGGACAACGGCCGCACCGACACCCTCGCCGACGAGGTGGGCCGCCAGGCGCTGCGCTGCATCCGCTGCTCGGCCTGCCTCAACGTCTGCCCGGTGTACGAACGGGCCGGCGGCCATGCGTACGGCTCGGTCTACCCTGGCCCCATCGGCGCCATCCTCAGCCCCCAACTCCGGGGCACCGCAAGCGAGATCGACGCCTCGCTGCCGTACGCCTCGTCGCTCTGCGGGGCGTGTTACGAGGTGTGCCCGGTCGCGATCGACATCCCCGAGGTGCTGGTCCATCTGCGCGAGCGCGTGGCGGACCGGGGCGGCAAGGGACACCGGCTCGAGAAGGCGGCGATGAAGGCGGCGAGTTGGGCGATGGACCGGCCGGGAGTGATGGCGGCGGCCGAACGCGCGGCGACCCGGACCCGCCGACTGCACCCGAAGAAGCTGCCGGGCGCCGGGGCCTGGACGGACAGCCGCGCGCTGCCGGAGCTGCCGGAGAAGTCGTTCCGCGACTGGTGGAAGGGGGAGGGGCGATGAGGCGCGGGGACGGCGAGACGGGCGCCGCTTCGAGTACCGGCACGGGGCGCAGCTCCCGCGACCGCATCCTGGCCCGCGTCCGCACGGCCGTGGCCGACGCCCGCGAGGCCCCCGAGGTCACCCGCGACTACCTGACCGCCCACACCCCGGACGACCCCGCCGCCGTACTCGACCTGCTGCACGAGAACCTGGCGGAGTACCGGGCGCTCGTGCACCGCACGGACGCCGAGGGGCTGCCCGCGCTCCTGACGCGGCTGCTCGCCGAGCGCGGCTCATCGACGGTCCTGGTCCCGGCCGGGCTGCCCCCCGAGTGGCTCGGCGCGACCGACGCCGTACGCGTCCAGGACCGGCCCGAGTCCACCGCGGCCGAACTGGACGCCGTGGACAGCGTCGTCACGGGGTGCGCCCTCGCCATCGCCGAGACGGGCACGATCGTCCTGGACGGCGGCCCCGACCAGGGCCGACGCCGCATCACACTCGTCCCCGACCACCACATCTGCGTGGTACGGGCGCCCGAACAGGTCGTGGCGTCGGTACCCCAGGCGATGGCGCGGCTCGACCCCACCCGCCCACTGACCTGGATCTCGGGCCCGTCCGCGACGAGCGACATCGAGCTGGACCGGGTGGAGGGGGTGCACGGACCGCGCACGCTGGAAGTGGTGTTGGTCAGACGCTGAGCCGGGGCGGTCCGGAGCGGGGCCGCTCAGCCGGTGAGCCTCGGCGCCTCGGCCCGCGCGTCCACCGGCCCCGGCAGCCGCTCCGCCAGCTCCCGCGCCCACGCCATGAGCCCGGCCAGGTCGATCCCGTACAGCGGTGTCCCCACGTACCGCCCCAACGAGTCACCGCCCCGCGCGAGCAGTGCGGCGCCGCCCTTCGCGTTGCCGCGCGCGGCGTGGGTGAGCCCGACGGCGAGCTGCGCGAGCCCCCGCCACAGCTCGCGCTCGCTCTCCGGCCCCGCCTTCCAGGCGTCCTCGAACACCTCGTGCGCGTGGAACGGCATCCCCGCGTCCAGCAGCCGCTGCGCCTCCCGCACGGTCTCGTCCGGGGTACGCGCCAGACCCTCCGGCTGCCGCTCCACTCCGGACGCTCCGTACGGCAGCGGCCGCCCCAGCCCGTCCCTGGGCCGCGCGTTGCGCGCCCGCCCCTCGGCGTCCCGGTCCCGGCGAGAAGAAGTCTCCATGCGCCCATTGTCCCCCGCCGTCGCTCCCCGTACCGGAACACGGCCATGAGTGAGGTATGGTTCTCGTGCACGACCGGCCGGGGGAAACCCCAGGTCAGACGGGCACCGGGACGTGGCGCAGCTTGGTAGCGCACTTGACTGGGGGTCAAGGGGTCGCAGGTTCAAATCCTGTCGTCCCGACTCTGCTTCACGCAGGTCGGAGGCCGTTCTCTCGCTAATGAGAGGGCGGCCTTTTGTGTGTCCGGGGCCATGGTGGTCGCAGTGTGGTCGCACGTCCGGTCTGTGGCTGGTCGGCCGTGGTGCTGAAGCCGGTGGCGCGGGGGAGCGGAGTCGGCGGAGGGCTTCGCGGAGCCGGTGGATGTGGTCGCGTGGTGGTCGCAGCCACGCCCAATGGTCCGTTTCGTGGCCGGCACTTTGGGCTCCGGTGAGGGTGTGGTCGATGGTGTCGACGGTTTCGCGGGCTGGTGCGGCCGCGGCCGGCGGTCCGCGCCTACGAGAAGACCGTGCCGCCCCGCTCCACGGAAATGGCCCAGCTCCTCGGCGGTGCCGCCGAACATCTGTTGTCCACCGAGCTGCCCGACTTCGCCACCGGCGACAACCACTGACCGAGGTTACGCGTCTTCGCGTACCGGGCCCGCCCGGCGGACGGGCACGGGCCCCGGGCTGGCGGGGGAGCTCTTCGTCGGCGGGGGACCGGCGGTGGCCGCGGCGCGTCGTGCGGTGGCGGCTGCCAGGGCCACGACGGCCAGTCCGCATCCGGTGATGGCCCACCAGGCCGCCGACCGCGCCCCGGAGGCTGCGGCGGCTCCGATCAGCGCGATACCAAGAGCCGCGCCGACCTGCCGGCTGGTCGCGGCGATCGAGGCGGCCACCCCGGCCTGGGAGCTCGGCAAGCCGGCTACCGCCGTGTCGGTGACGGGCGCGTTGACGAAGCCGAAGCCCAGCCCGAACAGCGCGTACGTCAGGGACAGCAGGAGCGGAGAGGGGTGGGCCGAGCGGGTGACCAGCGTGGCCAGCACGCCGCTGGAGGCGATACCCGCCCCCGCGATCAGCAGCGGAACGCGCGGGCCGCGACTGCCGACGATCCGCCCGGACAGCGGCGGGCACAGCAGCGACAGCGCCGCCATCGGCAGCAGCCGCAGCCCGGCTTCCAGCGGACTCAGTCCGAGATCTCCTTGCAGGTAGACGGTGTTGGCGAACAGGAAGCCGCTGAGCGCGGCGAACGCGAAGACCGCGGTCGCCGTGGCTCCGCTGAAAGGCGCGCTGCGGAACAGCCTCGGGTCGATCAGGGGTTCGTCGCGCCGGCTCTCGTACGGTACGAGCCAGGCCAGCGCGCCCGCTGCGGCGATCAGACCAGCCATGACCGGGGGCGAGGTCCAGCCCGCGCCGGGCCCCTCGATGAGGGCGTACGTCAGCGTACCGAGCAGGACCGTCACCAGGATCTGTCCCACCGGGTCCGGCCGACGGGGGTGTGGCGCCCGGGACTCGGGGATGTGGAGCGTGGTGAGCAGGAGGGCGGCGAGACCGATCGGCACGTTCACCCAGAACACCGATCGCCACCCCGCCCACGGTACGAGGAGGCCGCCGAGGACCGGTCCGGCAGCCATGCTCAGTCCGACGACCGCGCCCCAGGCGCCGATCGCCCGCGCCCGCTCACGCGGATGCGGGTAGGCGTGCGTGAGGAGGGCCATGGCGACCGGGGTGAGCATGGAACCGCCCGCCGCCTGCACCGTGCGGAAGGCCACGAGCCAGGCTGTCGTCGGTGCAAGGCTGCACAGGGTCGACCCGGCGGTGAACAGCATCAGCCCCAGCCGGAAGACGCGCTTGCGACCGAGGCGGTCGGCGGCGGAACCGGTCGACGTCAGCAGTGCGGCCAGAACGATGGTGTAGGCGTCCAGGGTCCATTGGAGGCCGGTCACGGAGGAGTCCAGGTCCTGCCGGATCGCGGGAAGGGCGACGTTGAGGATGGTGGTGTCGAGGCTGACCAGCAGCACGCCCAGGCAGCAGACGGCCAGCACGAGCGGTGGCCGGCCGCGGCCTGGCGCGGGGGCGCGGGTGCTTCCCACTCAGCGCCGGGCCTCGGCGAAGTCCGCAACGACGGACAGGAGTTGGCCGGGGGTCTCGATCTGGGGCATGTGCCCCGTATCGGGAAGGAGGCGGAATTCGGAGTCGGGGAAGGCCGCGGCGTAGGCGCGGCCGTAGTCGACGTCGACGACCTGGTCGCTGGCGCCCCACACGACGAGGGCCGGCGCCGCGACAGCGGCCAGCCGTCCGCGCAGGCCCGGGTCGGCCATCACGTGCGGGCCCGAGTAGACCTCCAGGGCGGAGCGGTTGGCGGCCATGACGGCGCGGGCGGCCTCCGGGAGGGTGGCGGGGTCGACGGCGAACGCGGCGGGGTCGTGGAACGCGAGCTTGGACAGTTCGGCGGGCGTGAGGGAGAAGGTGTCGGCGATCGGGTGGCCGGGGACGTGGATGCCGGCCGCGTTGACGAGTACGACGGCACTGATCCGGTCGCTGCCGGCCAGGGCCAGTTCGGCGGCGATCCAGCCGCCGATGGAGTTGCCGACGACCGTGACCTCGGTGAGGCCGAGCTCGTCCAGCAGCAGGGCGTAGCTCTCGGCCAGGGTGGTGACGTCGGTCAGCCAGTCGGGGCGGTGGGTGCCGCCGAAGCCGGGGTGGAAGGGGGTGATGACCCTGGCGTGGCGCTGCTCGGCGAGGAGCCGCGCGAAGGGGGCGACGGTCTGGGGGCCGCCGCCCCCGTGCAGCAGCAGGTACGTGCGCCCCTGGCCCTGGTCGTCGACGGTGAGGTCGAGCGTGCCGGAGGGGTGGGCGAGGGTGTGGACGGTGCTGGTCATGGGGATTCCTCCTGGACGGTACGGGGGCGTCATGCGAAGTCGGTGGCGGGGACGGTGGCGTAGCGGCTCATGGCCTCGACGGTCGCCTGCGGGGTCAGCTCCCCGGCGCCGGCGATCATGTCCCGCAGATCGCGGAAGTACTGCACGTAGAGATCGGGCGTGAAGGTGTTGATCATCACCGCCGGCTCGTCGCCGAGGTTGGCGAAGGTGTGCGGGGCGCCGGGTGGGATCATCGCGAGTGTGCCGGGCGGGGCGACGTGGACCGTCTCCCCGATGGTGAAGTGCACGGTGCCGGAGACGACGTAGAAGCCCTCGTCGTGCTGGGCGTGCCGGTGTTGCGGGGGTCCTTCGGTGTGGGGGGCGAGAGTGATCTCGCCGATTCCGAGCCGGTGGCCGGTGGTGGTCCCGTCCTCGAGGATGCGCATCTGGGTCCGCCCCAGGCGGATCGTCTCGCCGCTGTTCGGGCCGACCACGGAAACCTCTGACATACCTGACCCCTTCGTGAGAGTTCGCTCTCACGAGATTAAGGGGGTTGGCTAGCGTCATGCAAGTGAACTCTCATAACGAGAGGGCGCTGATAGGGTTGGCAGGCATGGACGCGCGGGAATGGGGACGAAGTGATGACGACAGGGACCGGGGCGGGCCGCAGCAATCAGAAGCAGCGCACACGTACCGCGATTGTCGAGGCCGCTCGCGCGCTCATCGGTACGGGCGCGGAGGTGACCATGCCTGCGATCGCCCGCGCGGCGCTGGTCTCCGAGGCCACTGCCTACCGGTACTTCCCCGACCTCCCCTCGCTCATCGGCGAGTCCCTGGCCGGAGTCTGGCCCACACCCGCCGATGCGCTGCGGCCGGTCGCCCGCTCCGCCGATCCCGTCGAACGGGTGGCCTTCGCCTGTGAGTTCCTGCTCCGCGGCGTCCTCGTCCGCCAGGGTGCGGTGCGCGCCATGATCGCGGCCACCGTCACCCGGCCCGAGACGGCCACCGCCCGGCCCGGCATTCGCTTCGGCCTGATCGACCAGGCGCTGATTCCGCTGCGGGACACGCTGGGGGCGACGGAGCCGGAAGCGTTCGCGCAGCTCGAGCGGGACCTCGCCGTGACCGTCAGTGCGGAGGCCCTCTTCTGCCTCATGGACCTGTGCGGGCTCGCCCCCGACGAGGCCGTGGCCAGCGCCGTGCACACCGCGAGCACCCTCACCGAGGCAGCCGTACGCCGGGCCGCCCGCCGCTGACGACCGGCTGATGGGCGTCGGCGGCGAACCGGCCCGCGCTTTCGGCGGGCTGCGGCGACGGTCAGGCGGTCGAGGTGATCGCTCGGGTGACGACCACGAGCGCCGGGGTGGGGTGGCCAGGGAGGCGTGTCACGAGGACCCGGCGGATCTCGGGAGGTGCGCCCTCGACCCGCAGTGGGCTCACTCCGGGCGGCAGCACCCGCGGGAGCCGCGATGGCACTGTCGTCACGCCGAAGCCTCCGGCGACCGGCTGGAGCTTCGTCGGCCGGTCGCGCGCGCAGTGCAGGACGCGCGGCCGCCCGGGCAGGCCGGGCCAGACGCCGACTGGATGCCCGCAGGTGACGCCCCGTCAAGGGCGTTGGCGTGAGGTCGTCGGCGATCTGCGACGCCGAGCCGAGGAGATGCGGCGTCACAACGCCTCCTGAGCCGTTTCCCCCTATTGCCCGTGCGTGAGAAGGTGCGCAGGTCGAGACGGCAACGGCGGTGCTTCTGGGGACCAGTTGGGGACCAGCTCCCACGTCGGTGGGTGCACGGCGGGTACGTCCGTGCGCGCTATGCGCCCTCAAATTGTGGCTTATGTCGCGATTTTTCCTCCGCCCCATCGATCTGGGGGTCAAGGGGTCGCAGGTTCAAATCCTGTCGTCCCGACTTTACGAAGTCGCAGTTCGGGGGCCGTTTCAGAGGAGATCTGAAACGGCCCCTTGATCATTCTTGGGGACCGGTTCGCCCCGCGCAGACCGTCGGCACCGCGGGCCGCCGCGGCGGCCCTGAGCGGCGAGATCGCGTTCCTGGGCGCATCCAGCGTCGTGATCGACCGCACAGACTCAGGCCTGACCCGTCACGGTCCTGGCTTCGAGGTGAAGGCGGGCGCTTTCCTGCCGCCTTCTGGTGTACCTCTGCGGTGTCGCAGCGCCCACAACGCGACGGGAGCTCCCGCCCCGACCAGCGCTGACGCCAAACACAGACCGGCCTGGTAGCCGGAGAGAAAGGCATTCGAGTCATCGGCCCCGGCTGCGGCATGTCCCACGAACGACACGACGGCGCCCACCAGACCGATCCCGACGACTCCGGACGCCTCGCGGACGGCGCTGAACAATCCGGCCGCGATTCCGGAAAGGTGATGGGGTGAGGATTCCAGAGCGCGGGTGGTCAGCGGAATGGCCAGCGCAGAGCCGAAGCCGATGGCCGAAAGTCCGGGCAGAATATGGACAAGACTCCCTCCGGAGCTGCCCAGCGCGACCATCAGCAACCCCAGTCCGACCAGGAGCAGGCCCGCAGCGGAGAGCCGGCCGTCTCCCCAGCGGCGCGCCATACGCGCGATGAAAGGGGTGGTGACGATCAGGGAAAAGGCCACGGGAATGAATGCCAGCCCGGCTGACGTCGGGGCGAGGCCGAGGCCGTTCTGTAGAAACTGGGATGTGAAGAAGTAGACTCCGCTCACGCTCAGCCCCCACAGCAGTTGAGTAATGATTCCGCCGACGAAAGGACGTTGCCGGAAGAGGAGTCGCAGCACGGTGTTCCGGCGCGACGTCAGTTCGTAGGAAAGGGCGACGGCCGATGCGGCGACGATGCCCCCTGACGTGGCGAAGGGAATGCCGCCGTAACCCTGTTCAGGCCCTTCGATCAGGCAGTAGGCGAGGGCCGCCAGCGAGCAACAGGCCAACGCGACGACGCGGAGAGAGAGTGTGGCCGAGGGCGTGGGCGCGGCACGGGGCGAGGGTCCGGGCCGGGGGACGAGGAAGCCGACGAGGAGGCTCGCGCAGCCCAGTGGCGTGTTCATGGCGAACACGGACTCCCAGCCCAGGTGCTGTGTCATGACACCGGAGACCACCGGGCCGCAGGCCAGCGCGCAAGCCAACGCGGCGGTGGTGGCGCTGAATGCCGCATTGCGCGCGCGAGGCGGCAGATCGTGCGACAGGACCGCCAGCGAGGCCGGCAGGATCAGCGCCGCGCCCGCTCCCTGCAGCCCTCGGCAGGCGATCAGCGCCATCCCCGAGGGTGCCGCACTGCACCCGACCGATGCGACGGTGAAGAGGGCGACACCGAGCGACAGCGTCGCACGCCGCCCGACGGTGTCGGCCAGATGTCCGCCCAGCAGCAGAAGGCTGGCGAGGGTGAGAGGATAAATGGCCGCAACCCATTTGAGGTCGGCCTCGCTCAATGCGAGTTGGGCCTGGATCTGAGGCAGGGCCACATTGACGATGGTGTTGTCCAGGGCCGTCATGAAGGAAGGCAGTAGTACAGCCACGAGGATTGCGAGGACACGCAGTCGGCTCACGATACCTGCCTTGGCCGGCGCGGACGGTGGTAAGGGACCGCCACGTTCTGCGCACCCTTTCTGTGTACTCTGCCCCGTGGGCATGGCAGGCGCGACTTCCGGACACCCTGATTACGGTATCCGGTGTGCTGCCGGAAAACGCCGCTCGGTTTCCGTACGCCGACCGGGCGGGGCTCTCGGTGTGGCGCTGCGTTCTTGGTACGCCGCCGTGTTTGGCTGATCGCTCACCACTGCCACTATCCATTGGGAATCGATGAGGCGGCGACGGCTGTCATCAATTCACCTGACAGACTGACGGCTGAGGAGTTCCGTTGCCTGTCGAGAACGAAGGTTCGGTGACTTAGTGCTGAAAACCATGAAGGACACGATCAGTCATCATCTCGCCCGGGCCGCGGCGCAGACCCCCGATGAAAAAGCGTTCACTTTCGTGGACTTCAGCACCGATCGCGACGGAGTCTCCAGCTGTCTGACGTGGCGCCAACTGGAGCAGCGGGTACGTACCCTCGCGGCGGTCCTGCGTCACGGCGGCGCGGCCGGCGAGCGGGTGGCCGTCGTGGGTCCGCAGAACCTGGACTACGTCGTCGGCTTCCTCGCGGCCACGTGCGCCGGTGCGATCGCCGTTCCCCTTTTCCCCCCGGCTCTGCCGGGCCATGCTGAGAAACTGGCCACCGCACTCGCCGACGCCGACCCGGTGTTCGCCCTCACCAGCCCCGACTCGCTTCAGGCCGCGGAGAAGTTCTGCGCCAACCAGGACGGCCTCCGCGTGCGCGTGGTCACCGAGGAGGACCTGCTTTCGGGTTGGGCGGCAAGGGCCGAACCGACGGGCGGTGAGCCCTCTCATCCGCGCCCCGAGGACTGTGCCTACCTGCAGTACACCTCGGGCTCCACCCGCATGCCGTCCGGCGTGGAGATCACCCACGCCAACGTCTGCGCCAACGCACGTCAGGCGCTGAAGGCGTACGACATCCGAGCCGGGCGCAACTGCACCGTCGGCTGGCTTCCGCTGTACCACGACATGGGGCTCGTGCTGGCGATCGCGGTTCCTGTCGTCGGCAACGTCCACTCCGTGCTCATGGATCCGCTGGCCTTCGTGCAACAGCCCGTCCGATGGCTGCGGCTGCTCAGCGAACACCCGGGAGCGCTCACCGCCGCCCCCAACTTCGCGTACGACTACTGTGTGCGCCGCGTCACCGAAGAGGAGCGCGCGAAGCTGTCGCTGGGATCGGTCGCCGCCATGGTCAACGGCAGTGAACCCATCGCCGAGCAGACGCTCCAGCGGTTCCAGCAGGCCTTCGCCCCGGTCGGCGCGGTCCCCACGGCGATGCGCCCGTCCTACGGGCTGGCCGAGGCGACTGTGTTCGTTTCCGCCTCACCGGCCGGTGTGGAACCGACCGTCACCGCCTTCGACCGTGACGCGCTGGCGGCCGGCACCGCCCGGCCGGCCGAGGGCACCGAGGGACAGGCTGTGACCCGCCTGGTCGGCTGCGGACGGCCCACCGACCAGGAGGCCGCCATCGTCGACCCGGTCGGCCTCGTCCGGCTGGAGGACGGGCGCGTGGGCGAGATCTGGCTGCGTGGCCCCAACGTCGGACGCGGCTACTGGGGACGCCCGGAACAGAGCGAGGCCACCTTCCGCGCCACCCTCCACGGCGACAACCCGGGCGAGGGGACGCATCACTGGTTGCGCACAGGAGACCTTGGTCTGTGGCACGACAAGCACCTCTACATCACCGGTCGCATCAAGGATCTCGTGATCGTCGACGGGACGAATCACTATCCGCAGGACATCGAGCACACCGTCGAGAACGCCCACCCGGCGATCCGCCGCCATCACACCGCGGCGTTCTCCCTCCCCGGTGATGACGGAGAACGCCTGGTAGTCGTCGCCGAGCACGCCCGTGACCTCGCGGAACCCCACAGGGTCCGGGACGAGGCGACACGCGCCGTACACGTGGCGGTGTCCGCCGGTCACGCCATCGCGATGCACGACTTCGTCCTCGCCCAGCCCGGCACCGTGCCCCACACCACCAGCGGGAAGGTCGCCCGCGGTGCCTGCCGTGAGCACTACCTCCGGGGTGCCTGGACCTCCGGCACCCACGTGCAGAGGGAGACCGGCAACGTATGAACCAGCCAGGCGGACACCAGGAGCCGGTCGAGGACAACGCCCAGGCCACCACCTCCACCACGGAGGGCCGCTCCGGATCGGGCGTTGCCGAACTGCGGAACGCACTGGTGCAGTTGGTCTCGGACATCAGCGGCATCTCGCCGGAACAGCTCGACGACGGCCGGCCTCTGGCGGAGTACGGCCTCACCTCCCGCGACGCCGTCGGGCTGGCCGGCGAACTGGAGAAGATGCTCGACCGACCACTGTCCGCCACGCTGCTGTGGGAGCACCCCACCATCGGACAACTCGTCGCCGCCCTGACGAAGGCCGACCAGGCCGATGCCGCGCAGTCGGACCGGCAGCCCCGTGCGCCGGACGAGGCGGCCACCACCGCCCGCACTGACGACGGTGCCATCGCCGTCGTCGGCATCGGCTGCCGTCTGCCCGGCAACGTACACGGGCCGGACGCGTTCTGGGAACAGCTCACGGCGGGATCGGACGCGGTCGGCCAGGTGCCCGAAGAACGCTGGCCGAACTTCGCCGGCACAGCGCCCGATGTCACCGCCCTGATGGAATCCACCACACAGTGGGGCGGCTTTCTCGACGACATCGAGGGATTCGACGCCAAGTTCTTCGGCATCACGCCCCACGAGGCCGAAGTCATGGATCCCCAGCAACGGCTGCTGCTCGAAGTCGTCTGCGAGGCGCTGGACCATGCGGGCGTACCCGCCCACGCCCTGCAGTCCACCCCCACCGGCGTCTTCGTCGGCCTGAGCGCCCTCGAGTACGGGCATCTGACCACCTCGGATCCCGCGCGACTGACCCCGTGGACCAGCACCGGTGCCGCCGGCAGCATCGTCGCCAACCGCGTGTCCTATCTGCTCGATCTCCGCGGCCCCAGCATCACCATCGACACGGCCTGTTCGTCGTCCCTCGTGGCCGTGCACCTGGCCTGCCGCAGCCTGCGCAGCGGGGAGTGCGACACGGCACTGGCCGCGGGAGTCAACCTCCTCCTGTCCCCGGCGGTCACCGCCTCGCTCGGACAGGCCGGCGCACTGGCCGCGGACGGCAGATGCAAACCCTTCGACGCCGCGGCGGACGGCATCACCCGCGGTGAGGGCTGCGGCGTCGTCGTGCTCAAGCGGCTCGCCGACGCCCTGCGCGACGGCGACAGGGTGCTCGCCGTCATCAGGGGCACCGCCGTGAACCAGGACGGCCGGTCGGCGGGCCTCATGGCACCCAACCCGGCGGCGCAGGAAGCGCTGCTGCGCGACGCCCTGCGCGACGCACGCATCGACGCGGCCGACGTCGACTATGTCGAGGCGCACGGAACGGGCACCCTGCTGGGGGACCCCATCGAGGCGACCGCCCTCGGAGCGGTCGTCGGACGTGGCAGGCAGCCCGACCGGCCACTGCTGATCGGATCGGTCAAAAGCAATCTGGGCCACCTCGAAGGCGCGGCCGGCATCATCGGCCTGATCAAGACCGCGCTGGCCCTGCATCACGGCCGTATCCCGGTCAGCCTGCACTTCCACAGCCCCAACCCCCACATCGACTTCACCGGGCTGGGCCTGCGCGTGGTCACCGAACCGACCGCATGGCCCACCTCCGGGGACCGCCCGGGGCGCGCCGGTGTGTCCGCCTTCGGCTTCGGCGGTACGAACGCCCACGCCGTACTCGAGCAGGCGCCGCCGACCGCTGCGAATCCCGCGCAGCCTACGCGGGTCGAGGACGAAGAGGCCGACCACCCGCACATCCTGGTGGTGTCCGCCCGTTCCTCGGACCGGCTCGCCGACGCGGCCGCGAGTCTGTCGCGATGGGTGGCCGCCGACGACGCGCCCGCCCTCACCGACATCGCCCACACGCTCGCCTCGCACCGCCGTGGCCCGTCCTGCGCCGCCGTCGTCGCGCGGACCCGCTCCGAGGCGGCTGCCGGGCTGGCCGCGCTGGCCCGGGGGGAGACGGTTCCCGGCGTGGTCGCCGCGTGCACCGACGCACGAGCGGCGCAGTCGTTCACAGCGCGCCGACCGGTCTTCGTCTTCTCCGGTTACGGCTCACAGTGGGAGGGCATGGGGCGGCGCCTGCTGAGCGACGACGCTCTCTTCGCCGCCCAGGTGTCCGCGCTCGATACGAACTTCCTCGCGGAGACCGGCTCCTCACTGACCGACATGCTCATGTCCGATTCCGCCCGGACAGTGGACCGGATCCAGCCGCTGCTCTTCGGACTCCAGCTGGCCCTGGCGCGGACCATGCAGGCCTACGGCGTGGAACCCGCCGCCGTCATCGGCCACTCGATGGGCGAGGTCACAGCCGCCGTGGTCGCCGGCGCTCTCGACGACCGCGACGGACTGCGCGTCATCGCCCGCCGATCGGCCCACCTCGCCACCCTCGAAGCCGAACACGTCGGCGCGATGGCCGCGGTGGAGCTTCCCGTACAGTCCCGGACGGCCATCCTCAGCCGCTTTCCCGGTGTCGAGGTCGCCGTCCAGTCCTCGCCCCAACGCTGCACGGTGGCCGGGCCGGCCCAAGCGGTGCGCGACCTGGTGGACGAGCTGACCGAGCAGGGTCGGCTCGCCCGACTGCTCGAGACTGGCGGAGCCGCACACTCAGCCTTGGTCGATCCCATCCTGAGGCCACTGCGCGAAGATCTTGTCGGCCTGCGCCCGCACACACCCACCACACCCTGGTACAGCACAGTCCTCGATGATCCCCGCGCAGGCACGGCAGCCGATACGAGCTACTGGTGCGCCAACGTCCGCCGCCCGGTGCGCCTGCAACAGGCGGTCACAGCGGCAGCCGAGGACGGCCACACCCTGTTCCTGGAGATCTCGCCCCACCCCATCGTCGTCGTCCCGCTCGCGGAGAGCCTCGACGCCACCCCGGCGGGGGACCAGGCGCTGGTCGTCCCGACCCTGCACAAGAACACCGACGACACCGTTCAGGTACGGGCCGCGCTGGCCAGGCTGCACCTCGCCGGCGTCACGCTGAACCCCGGGCTGTGGCCCGCCGGTGCGCGCACCGCACTGCCCACACCCGCGTGGCGGCACGAACGGTTCTGGTTCCCCCGCTCCGCCCAATCGACCGAACCCGGCGGCCACCCCCTGCTGGGGGGGCGCACCGACGACCCGAGGACCGGCGCCGTGCTGTGGCGGGGAGACGTCGGCACGCGCCGGCACGGCACCCGCAGCACGGTCCACGGCAGAGCGGTGCTGACCCTCGTGGAGGTGGCGGAGCTGGTGATCGAAGCCGGCCTGGACCTGTGGGCCCGGGAGGGCGTCACCCACCTCGGCATCGAGGACCTGCAGATCCATCAGTGGCTCGCCATCTCCGGCAGCACCCCCCTGACCGCGGTGTGGGAACCGGCCTCCGGCACCCACGGAACCATCACCCTCCACGCCCGCGGCCCCGGCACCACTTGGCGCTGCTACGCCTCGGCCCGCGTCACCCGCGACCCGGAACCCCAGGGCGAGCACGACCCCGAGTCGGAACCGGCGCCGGCCCTCGTCCGGCACTTCGCCCCCGAGGACCCCCGGTCCCCCCACCGGTCGTCCTACGCACATGTCCTGACCGCAATGCTGGAGGCGCAGAGCGCTGCGGACACAGCACCGGGCAGCGACCGCGCCGTCGAGGCCGCCGCACACACCGTCCCGGTCGGCGTACGGTCCCTGCACATCAAGGGGCAGGGCGTCCTCGACACCGGCTATGACATCCGTTGCACGCCCGTCGACGGCGTCGGCCCGGCGGAGGCGGGCGTCGGCCAGTGGCACGTCTCCGCCCGGGGCGCCACGAGCGAGATCGTCGCCCGGTTCGTTCAGCTGCGGCCCGTCGAGCGGCGCGCAGTGCCCCGGTCCCTCGAGACGTTCACCTACGACATCCAGTGGGAGAAGTCCACCGTTCCCCTGCCGGCGCGCCGTCTGCAACGTGCCCTGCTCGTCAGCGACGAACCGGACGCCGCGGGCGGCGCCACGGCCTCGCTCGTGGCGGCCCTGGAAGCCGGCGGTGTCGACGTCACGCCGACCGATGCCCGGGACGACGCCTGCGACGCCGTACTCGACGCCTGGCTGGAGGCCCCGCAGGACGGCCCCAGCGCCGTAGTCCTGTTCTTCCAGCGGCACGAACGCGACGACGACATGCGGCCACTGCACAGGGCGGCCCGGTTCGCGCGCCGCCTGGCCGGCGCCACGCACCGGGAACCCCCGCGCCTGTGGATGGCCACCGTGCTGGCACAGGCGACGGGGTCCGGGGAACCGGGGACGCCGTATCTCGCTTGCCTGCGTGGACTCGTCCGGGTCCTCGCGCTCGAACACCCTCATCTGCGGGCGTCGCTGGTGGACATCGACAAACAGCCCGGCGCGGTCGACGACCTCGCCCGCGAACTCCTCGCGGGCGGCGACGCGGACGAGATCGCCTGGAGGGCCGGCACACGCCTCACCGCCCATCTCGCCCGGGCCGACCTCAGCGCACAGCGCAACGACAACGTGGCCTTCACCCGTCCCGACGGCGCGTACATCATCACCGGGGGCCTGACCGGACTGGGCCTGGCGACCGCGGGCCGGCTCGCTGAGCAGGGTGCCGGGCGCATCGTCCTCAACGGACGCCGTGCCCCGGGGCCCGAGGCCCAGGCCGTCCTGGCCGAGCTGCAGGACCGGGGAACCTCCGTCGCCGTGGTCCAAGGGGACATCGCGGACCCAGACGTGTCCACGAACCTGGTGCGTGCCGCCCTCGCCGAGGGCCACAGCCTGCGCGGCATCGCGCACTGTGCCGGCGTACTGCATGACCGCGTGATCACCGACCTCGAACCGGCGGACATCGACACGATGCTGCGACCGAAGGCCGTCGGAGCCCGGAACCTCGAGGCGGTCATCGCCGACCACGATCTGGACTGGTGGGTGATCTACAGCTCCGTCGCGGCACTTCTCGGCTCACCCGGACAGTCCGCCTACGCGGCCGCCAATGCCTGGCTCGACGCCGTTGCCCACCGCCGCAGAGCCAGCGGCCTGCCCGCGACCTCCATCGCCTGGGGCCCTTGGGAGAACGTCGGCATGGCGGCCGGAAACCCGGCGCCGGCCCTGGAGCCCATCCAGATGAGCGAGGGAATGGACGTCCTGCAGGCACTCGTCTCCCTCAATCGCGCGCACGTAGGCGTCGTCCACCTCGACACGGACCGCATGCTGGGGGCGTTCCCCGGCCTGTCCGCCATCCCCTTCTTCTCCGACGTCCTCGCGGACGGTTCACCCGGCGCCGAAGACTGGGTCGGCCCCCACGGCATCGCGGCTCTCGGCAGCTCCGCCGCAGACATGGTGCACGCACGCCTGGTCAGAAGAACGGCAGCCATCATGGGGTTCATGGCCGCCGAACTCAGCGAGACGGTCCCGCTGACCGAACTGGGCCTGGACTCCCTGGTGGCGGTGCGCATCCGCAACGCGTTCCGCCAGGACTTCGGCATCGACCTGCCCGCCCCCCGGCTGCTGCGTGGCGCCAGCCTGCGTGAACTCAGCCGCGAGGTGCTTGAACAACTCGGTCTCGACGCCACGGAGCCGACGGCCGGTTCCCAGCCGACGGCGCCCGACGACACACGGCAGGCCGAGCCGTCCACACCCACGATGCCGAGCTTCCTCGGCCCCAGGGACGCCGCGGAGCGGCTGGTTGCGAGCGCCTGGGCCGAAGTCCTGCAGCAAGGGCCCAAGGACATCCGGGAGGACTTCACCACCACCGCCGGCGGGGGCCAGGCCGCCGCCGCGGCCATGGCGGACGCCATTCGCCGACGCCTCGGCGACGACACCGAACCGAGCCTGACGGCGGACGCCATCCTCGCCCAGCGCACCGTCGCAGCCGTCGCCGAACTGATCCGGCCGGTCGTCAACCGAACCGGCCGGTCGGCACTCACCATCCTGCGCCCCCCGCTCGCCGGGTCGGAACGGCCCCCACTGTTCACCTTCCACCCCGCCGGCGGCCCGACCTCGGTCTACCTGCCCCTGATGGGGCTGCTGCCGGCCGAACAGCCTGTGTACGGCCTGGAACGCGTCGACGAGCTGAGCACCATGGAGGAGAAGGCGGCCCACTACCGCACACTCGTCCGTGACATCCAGCCGGAAGGGCCCTACCACCTGCTCGGCTGGTCCTTCGGAGGGTGTCTCGCCTACGAAGTGGCCCGTCAACTGAGGCAAGAAGGACAGGGCATCGGGTTCCTCGGACTGATCGACACCATCCTGCCCCCCGCCCTGCCGCAACCGGAATCACGGGAGTTCCTGCTCGAGCGTTTCGGTCGTTTCGCCGAATACCTCGAGAAGACGTACGGGCACCGCCTTGACCTGCCCTACGAAGAGCTGGCGGCCACCCCGGAGGATCAGCAGATCGACGTGATCATGCGTCTGGTCGCCGACGCAGGCCTCGACATGAGCCCAGGGATCATGGAGCACCAACGGACCTCGTACGTCGATGCCCGCGTCGGCGAACGGTATGTTCCCCGTCCCCAGGAGGGCCACGTAGTCCTCTACCGTGCCAAACAACCGCAGCAGCTCACCACCGCTCTGGACCCGCGCTACCTCCGGCAGGACGCCGACCTCGGATGGGCGCCCCTGTGCCAGACCCTCGAGATCGTCCCCGTCGAGGGCGACCACCTGTCCGTCATCGACCGCCCCCACGTCCAGACCATCGCGCAGCACGTCACCCGCGCCATGGGGTGGCCCACCCAGTGATCGGCGCACCGCGCCTGTTCCGTGGGGCTCACCTGCGGAACAGGCGCAACCGCTCCTCGCCCACCCGAGCACGGGCCTGCGAGTCGGTGACGCCGAGCCCGGTACGCGGAGCCAGACACAGCACACCGGCCTTGCCGATGTGCTGATGGCCTGGACAGTCCGTGCGGCCGCCCCGGCACGAGAGCCGCTCACCCGCTGCCCTGCCGACGCCGCTCGGCTGTACGGGCTACTGCCCTCCGTTGAACGGAGTGTCTGCCGGTGATGACCCATGCATTTCGTCATACTTTCGGCTGTGCGGGTCATTTTTCTGAAGTACGCGAGAACGAATCTGGTGTGCCTCTGGCTCGCCGCCGCTCTCCTCTCGACCGAGGCGCATGCGGCTGAGCGGAGACCGGACGGCACGTCCGGGCCTCACTACGCGGAGGCTCGTGTCACTGCCGTGAAAGCCATCGACGACCGGATGCGCGATCTCACGGTCAGTTCTCCGGCGATGGGAATGTCGATCCCGGTCCGCGTAATTCTTCCCACGAGCTGGAAAAAAAGGCCGAAAGCCACCTTTCCGGTTCTTTACATGCTCCACGGCGGCAACGACGACTACACGTCCTGGACACGTGAGACGGATGTGGAAGCGTTGGCGAAGTCCGACGTGATCATCGTCATGCCGGACGCCGGAAGGGCCGGCTACTACAGTGACTGGTTCGCCGGTGCTCCCCGCTGGGAAACCTTTCACACCGACGAACTCGTGCGGCTCATGGAGAAGAAGTACCGTGCGGGCCCCTCACGAGCCATCGTGGGACTGTCCATGGGAGGTCTCGGCGCACTCAACTACGCGGCGCACCACCCAGGGATGTTCCGTTACGTGGCCTCAATGAGTACTTACGTGGATCTGAACGACCCTGCCGTGCGCCTGGAACTCGCGCTCGGTACCGGGAGAGAGGGCATCGACATCAAAGATGTGTGGGGCGACCCGGTGGAGAACGCCAGAGTCTGGCGAGCCCACAACCCCGCTGCCATGCCGCGTTCCTTCCGGGGAACGCGCGTCTATCTGTCCGCGGGCAGCGGCGAGCCCGGACCGTTGGACACGGGACACTCCCCCGATGCGTTTCTAGTGAGCATGCTGGGCGAGGCACCGCTGTCGTCGCAGATCGAGAGATTCGCGCAGTCGCTCCGCTCGGCGTGTGTCGACGTCACGACGCATGTGTACAAGCCGGGGACGCATTCCTGGCCGTACTGGCGGAACGAGTTGCACGGCATCTGGCCGACGGTCATGAAGTCGCTCGGGTAGCGGCGTCATGCGGACAGTAGTGATCTTCGCCGCGGGATCCCGCGGCGATGTCCAGCCTTGCCTGGCACTGGGGCGAGCACTGCTCCGTCGGGGCGACACGGTAAGGATCCTGGCCAGCGTCCGCTATCGGCGTCTGATCGCCGAGGCGGGCCTGGACCTCCATCCCCTTCCGGTCGACCCCGCGGAGATCATCGAGTCCGCCGAGGGGCAGGAACTCCTCGCCGGACGACGGAACCCGGTGGCGTTCATCCGCCGTATGGACCGGGTCCTGCGGCCCTGCATCATGCCGATGCTGGAGGAGACGCAGGCCGGTGCGAAGGGAGCCGACCTGGTTCTGGCACCCACCTTCAGTTTCCTCGGCGTTCACCTGAGCCAGTACCTCCAAGTCCCGCACGCCGTCATTCACTTCCAGCCGAGCCAGCCCACGAAGGCCTTTCCGCACCCGTTCGCACCGGCTGCCCAGATGCTGGGGGGCGTGGGCAACCGGCTCAGTTACGGTGCGGTCGACCTCGGGTCCTGGATGGTGTTCCGGCGGTTCGTCAACGCATGGCGCCGGGAGAGCCTCGGCCTCCCGGCGCTCTCCCTGTCGGCCCCCTTCCGGCAGGTTCGCCAAGCCCCCGTGCTGTGTGCGTTCAGCCCCACGGTCGTACCGCGGCCGTCCGACTGGGGACCGAACGTCCACGTCACCGGCTTCTGGCACCACGACCAGCCGCTGTGGAAACCCTCACGGCGACTGCTTGCCTTCCTGGCCGACGGCCCCCCGCCCGTCTACGTCGGATTCGGCAGCATGAGGACCGGCGACCCCAAGGCGACCGACGCCCTCGTACGGACGGCCCTGCGTCGGGCGAACCTGCGCGGAGTGCTGCCAGGGGACCCCGCCACCAGCGAGGACGACATCCTTGTGGTCGGCGACACCCCCCACGACTGGCTGTTTCCCCGGATGGCCGCTGTCGTCCACCACGGCGGTGCAGGCACGACGGCCTCGGTACTGCGCGCCGGAAGACCATCCCTGATCTGCCCGTTCTTCGGGGACCAGCCCTACTGGGCCGCACGGGTGCACGAGCTCGGCGCGGGGCCCGCGCCCCTGCCGGTCCGTGAGCTCACCGTTGCCGCCCTCGCCCAGCGCCTGCAGGCCCTCACCCGGCACGCTTCCTACGCCGAGGCCGCGCGTCGGCTCGGCCGGGCCCTGGAAGCCGAGGACGGCACCGCCCGGGCCTGTGAGGTCCTGGACCAGTACGGGGTCGGCCCTGGGTGATCACTCGCCGCTTTGCAGTGGCGAGGGCTCCGGTAGGCCCACCCTCAACTGGTACAACTTCCCCGACGACTCCGGTGCGCTCCAGAAGGCGGCCGACCGGTGCAGCCAGGCGTCGGGCGGCCGCTACAGGATCAGTTACAACAAGCTCCCGCGTGCCGCGGACGGCCAGCGCCAGCAGCATGTCCGAAGGCTCGCCGCCGAGGACGACTCGCTCGACATCCTGGGCCTGGACGTCACCTGGGCGGTGGAGTTCGCCGAGGCATGCTGGATCCGGGAATGGACGGGGACAGCGAAGCGGCAGGCCGTCAAGGGCATCCTGCGCGCACCGCTGCAGACCTCGACCTGGAAAGGCGAGCTGTACGCCGTCCCGTACCACACCAACACCCGGCTTCTGTGGTATCGCAAGGACCTGGCGCCTACCCCGCCCAGGACCTGGGCCGAGATGCTTGACGTGGCCGGCGCCCTCGCCCGGCAGGGCAAAGCGCACTTCGTGGAGATCCAGGGCGCCCAGCACGAGGGGCTGACCGTCTGGTTCAACACGCTGATCAACAGTGCGGGCGGCTCCATCCTCAACGCGAGCGCGACCGGGCCTTCCCTCGGTCCTCGTGCCGTGCGGGCCGCGGGGATCATGCGTGATCTGGCGAAGTCCCCGGCCGCGGCCCCCTCCCCGCCCCACCAGATGGAGGACCAGAACCGCCTCGCCATAGAGGACGGTGCCCTGCGCTCGCCCCCGGGCGACCTGAGCCTCGACGACCGTACGAGGCAGGCGCTGGAAAGGCAGAACGCGCCCCGCGAGGTCATCGTCGGGCTACGAACCGGAGGCGTTCGAGGACGTCGCCCTGTCACACGACCGGGACCGGACGGGCCCGGTCTTCACCGCCACCGTGGAGGTACTGGAGTCGCTGGGCTCCGATGTGTTTGTCCACGTCACCGCGGAGGGTGGGCCCGCGACGACCGCCGAACTGGAGGAGATCGACGAGGAGTTGGGCCTGCGCGACACCGGCGCCGACACTCGTCACATCGTGGCCCGCCTCGACGCCGCCACGCGTGCCCGCGAGGGCGAACCGGTGGAGCTGCAGGTCGACATGGCCAAGGCTCACGTGTTCGACCCGGCGACCGGAGCGAACCTTACGCATCCAGTGAGGGCGGACTGACGATGCACCACACAGGGCGCGATCCGCATCCATGTACCCGGCGACTCAAGAGGCGGCTGGTCTTCGTCGACTGCGCAGACGTCCCGGAGAGGGGACGTTCCCTGGGGAGGTGGCGCGTGGTGTCAGGCGCCATGGGCGGCCGGTGCAGGGAGGGCAGTTCACCGAAGCGCGTGCGGTAGCTGTCGGCGAAGCGGCCCAGGTGGGTGAAGCCCCAGCGGTAGGCGGCCTCGCCCACGGTCAGTTGGGCGGGGTCGGTCTGGCGCAGCTCCGCGTGGACTCGGGTCATGCGGACGTCGCGCAGATACGTCATCGGGGACATGCCCACACGGCGGCGGAAGCCCTCCTGGAGCCAGCGGGTGCCGACTTGGCCCATGGCGGCGAGTCCGGTGGTGGTGAACGGGCGCTCGGGGTGGGCGTGTATCGCGTCCACGACCGCTTGACCGGGCCGGGCAGCCCGGCTTTCACGGGCTTGTCGAGCTCCTCGCGGTAGCGGTGCCCGGTGGCCAGGAGCAGCCCCGTGAGCAGGGCCTCCTGGAGCCGGGCCGCCATGAGCGGCTGGGAGAGCGCCCCGTGTTCGCTGTCCATCTCCTGGACGACCAGCGCGACCAGGCGCGCCCAGCTCAGGCCCGGGCCCCGGCAGATGTCGAGTTCGGGCGCGAGCCGCATCGCGGTGGGGACCGAGTGGTCCAGCAGGACCTCCAGATGGCGCGGCAGGTCCTGGGCGCAGATCTTGACGGCGAGGAGGCGGCAGTCCCCGTTCCACCGCTCCAGGGTCGACTCGCCCTCCGGGTGGAAGACGGCCGCGCGCCGGGCGTTCGCGGTGGTGGACGCCCGCGTTCCCTGCCGCCAGACGAGCTCTCCCGAGAGGTGCACGTCGACGTGATGGGCCCCCAAGTCGCCGAAGCGCATGTGCGCGTCGGTGCCGCAGCGCAGGTCGCCCAGGGTCAGCGGCCCCAGCCGCACCACTTCGAAGGCGGCGTCGAGCCGGTGCTCGCGGGCCAGTACGTCGATGGAGTTGGCGTAGTACCTCTCACCGGTCACCTGGCGTGCCTCGTCGAGGTCCCCGGTCCGGAACGGGAGCCGGGACGCGGTCGGCGCACGCCGCGTGCCGGTGTTCGAAGTTGCCCGCATGGCCCACATCTTCCCGGTGGGCGGCCCGGCCGGCTCCGCTCTTCATGAACCGTTTCCGGGGTGGGTGCGCATCCGGTCGCGGGAATTGAGCTCGTCCTGGAGAAATCCGGTGCGGCCCCTCTGTGTTTACCGTGAAAGACGTTGAACGCGTCGTACTCTGAGGCGGTTATCGGCTATCGGGTTAATTCAGAACTCCTCCGGTCCGCACATCAAGGTCCGCGGGACGACTGACAGGAGAGGCGATGCGCGAGATCACCCGAAGGGGACTGCTCGGGGCCGGACTTGGTGCCGTCGCGGCGGCCGGGGTCGCCGGCTGCGGTACGGAAGACCGAGGGGGAGCGGCGGGGCGAGCGCATTCGCCGGGGAACGGGCCGGGTCATCCGGCGGCACCCAATGCACCGGTAAAACACAAGCTCAAGCTGATCGGTGACGGCTCGACAGCCGATGCCGGCCGACAGCCGTACCAGCCCGACAAGCCCCGACGGCTCGAACCGGGCGAGACCCCGCCGCAGTTCGTGATCTTCTCCTGGGACGGCGCCGGAGAAGTCGGCAACGGGCTCTTCCCGCGCTTCCTGGAGCTCGCCCGCAACCACGGCGCCTCGATGACGTTCTTCCTCTCCGGGATCTATCTCCTGCCCGAATCGAGCAAGTCGCGCTACCGGCCGCCGAACAATCCGGTCGGCGCCTCAGACATCGGCTATCTGACCGACGCACATGTGCGCGAGACGCTCAAATGTGTGAGCGAAGCATGGTACGACGGCCATGAGATCGGGACGCATTTCAACGGGCACTTCTGCGGCGGTTCCGGCTCGGTGGCCAACTGGTCGCCCGGCCAGTGGCGCAGCGAGATCGAGCAGGCCGTCTCCTTCGTCACCGAATGGCGGACCAACACCGGCTGGCACGACCTCGACCCGCTGCCCTTCGACTACCGCAAGGAGCTGATCGGCGGCCGGACGCCGTGTCTGCTCGGGCAGGACAACCTGCTGCCCACCGCCCGGCAGCTCGGCTGGCGCTACGACGCCTCCTCGCCCGGCGGGCGCCAGGTGTGGCCCGAGAAGCGCCAGGGCGTCTGGGACCTGCCGCTCCAGGGCGTGCCCTTCCCGGGGCACTCCTTCGAGGTGCTGTCGATGGACTACAACATCCTCGCCAACCAGTCGAAGAACACCACCCGGGGCATGCCGTCGCGCTACCCGGGCTGGCGGGAGCAGGCGACCCGCGCCTATCTCGCCGGATTCCAGCGCGCGTACGAGACGAACCGCGCGCCGTTCTACATCGGCAACCACTTCGAGGAATGGAACGGCGGCATCTACATGGACGCCGTCGAGGAGGCCCTGAAGGGGATGGCCGGGAAGAAGGACGTACGGCTGGTTTCCTTCCGCCAGTTCGTGGACTGGCTCGACGCCCAGGACCCCCGCGTGCTGGACAGGCTGCGCGCGCTGGACGTCGGCCAGGCCCCGGCGGGCGGCTGGAACGCCTACTTCAAGACCGCTTGAACGAACCCGAGCGAACCTGAGGCAGCTGAACGCGGACGCACCTGAAACGCAAACGAAAGGGACGCTGTCGTGCACGAGATGAGAGCCGAGCGGGACCCCGGCGGGGCCGGGGCCGCGGGCCGGGCCGCCCTGCTCTGGCACGTCATGAGCACCGACGAGCCGAGGACGATGTGCGGCCGCACCCTCGGCCGCCCGGAGGCGGCGGTCCCGCCGGACCCGGACCTGTCCGACGCCGACCGCTACTGCGAGGCCTGCATGGCGGCCTGCTGAGCGGTTCGAGGGGAAATGGCGCCCCCCGGCGCCGCTCAGCGGCCCGGCACCGGCTCCTCGTGCCGTATCTCGGCAGGTACGTGCCGCGCCGTCACCAGTGTGCCCAGCGTCAGCCACACCGCCGCGAACAGCCAGCCCCCGAGCACATCGGTCAGCCAGTGCACCCCGAGGTAGACGCGGGAGAGGCCGACCGCCGCGCCCCACAGGAGGATCAGCCCGGCGGAGAGGCGCGCGGAGGCCGAGCGGGAGTGCGCGGTCACGCCCCACACCACGAGCCCGGCCGTCAGTGCGGCGGTGGTGGCGTGGCCGGAGGGGAAGGAGTGGCCGGAGGCGTGCGTGGCCCAGTCGGCCATCGCGGGGCGCGGGCGGGCGACGGCGTTCATCACCCCGTACCGCACGGCCTGGCCGAGGGCGAGGACCGCGAGTGCCCCGGCGGCCGCGCACAGGCGCTGGCGGGCGTCCCGGCCGGCCAGCAGCCCGGCGCCCACGGCCAGCAGATAGGGGAGCGCTCCGGTGCCGGTGGCGGTGACCGCGCGGGCCACCGCCAGGGCCACCGGGGGCCGGTGGTCCAACGCCCAGGCGTGCGAGGCCCGGTCGCCGGGCAGCGGTGCCCCGTCCCGTACGGCGACGACCACCGTGAGCAGGACGAACAAGAGCAGGCACACTGCGGCCCCGACGCGCCGGGCCCTTGTCATCGGGCGGCCACCAGCGGGCGCAGCCGGGTTTCGCCGAGGCGGTCCACGAACGGCGCTGCCCGGCCCGCGAGCAGGGTGAGGACCAGGGCGACCACGGCGCCGACGGCCAGGCCGACCAGGACGTCGTGCGGATAGTGCGCGCCGATCCAGACCCGGGAGGCGGCCATCAGCAGCGCGGCGGGCACGGCGATCGCGCCGAGGAGCCGGTCGCCCAGCAGTACGGCCACGGCGGCCGCGGCCGCGATCGCCGCGTGGTTGCTGGGGAAGGACCAGTCGCCCAGCGGCGGACAGGCCTCCACGGTCACCACGTGCAGGGTCTGGCAGGGCCGCTGTTCGTGGACGGCGGACTTGAACAGGTCGTTGACGGCGAAGGCCGCGACCACGACGAGCGGCGCGGCCAGCGCCATGGCGAGCCGGGCGCCGCCCGCCGACCGGGCCCGCCACCAGGCGAGGACCATCAGGACCGCGAAGAGCCCGAGGCCGTAGTCCGACCAGAGCCGGACGGCGGTGTCGAGCGGCCCAGGGGTGTCCTGCGCGAGCTCGGTGACCCAGGTGTACCACCCGTTGTCGAAGTGCATCAGGGGGTTTCCTCGGTGGTGCGGGCGCGGCGGGCGCGCAGGATTTCCAGGGCGATCGGGAGCAGCGAGACGGCGACGACCAGCGCCACGAGCGGCAGCAGATAGCGGTCGACGTTCGGGATGGACGAGCCCAGCGCGTACCCGCCGAGGACCAGCCCGCACGTCCACACCGCGCCGCCGACGACCTGCCAGAGCGCGAAGACCCCGGCCGGGACGCCGAGCACGCCCGCGAGGGGGTTGAGCACGGTCCGTACGATCGGGACGAAGCGGGCCAGGACGATCGCCTTCGCGTGGCCGTACTTGCCGAGCAGCTCCTCGGCGCGGGCCGCGCCCTCGTGGAGCTTGCGGGACCTGGCGCGGGCCAGCAGCGCGCGGCCGCCGCGGCGGCCGATCCAGTACCCCACCTGCGCTCCGACGAGCGCGCCCGTCACGGAGGCGAGCAGGACCTGCGGCAGGGAGAGCGACACCGGCCCGTCGCCGCCCGGCACGCACAGCAGCCCGGCGGTGAACAGCAGCGAGTCGCCGGGCAGGAAGAAGCCGACGAGCAGCCCGGTCTCGGCGAACAGCACGACGGCGATGCCGATCGCGCCGAACGCCGAGAGCAGCGAGCCCGCGTCCAGCACGTTCACGGCCTGGGGGGCGGCGGCGAACAGGGGTACGGCCATGGCGGTGGGCCCTCCCATAATGGTTTTCGGGCCGCGAGCAGCGCGGAGCCCGACTGACTACAGTGGTGTAGACGGTCTACAGAACTGTAGACGAAAGATCGAGGAGGATCGTTCCCATGGGGGTCGTTGACGGGTCCGGCCACTTCGGCGACCGTGCGGGCGGCGACGCCCGGCGGCCCGCCGGTGAGCTGGAAGCGGGCGTCCTCGCGGCGCTGTGGGCCGCCGAAGGTCCGCTCACGCCCGGCGAGGTCCAGGGCGCGCTCGGCGGCAGCCTGGCCCGCACCACGGTGACGACGATCCTCACCCGGCTCTACGAGAAGGGCGCCGTCACCCGAGGCCGCTCCGGCCGGGGCTTCGCCTACACCCCCACCGAGGACTCCCCGGGCCTCACCGCCCGCCGGATGCACACCGAACTCGCCAAGGAGGAGGACCGCTCCACGGTCCTCGCCCGCTTCGTCTCGCAGCTCAGCGACGAGGACGAGCGACTGCTGCGGACCCTGCTGGACGGGGAGGCGGGCGCGTCCGGCGAGGCGATATCCGACGACCGGGCCACGCCGGGCCACGATCGGGCCACCTCGCGCCACGACCGGGGCGCCGCGGGCCGCAACCTGGCCGGGGGTGACCGGGGATGATCTTCGCGGTGTGGATTCCGCTGCTCGTGCCGTTCCTCGCCGTCCCGGCGGCGCGCCGGCTCGCCGAGGCGCTGCCGCCCAGGCCCGCCGCCTGGCTGCTCGCCGCCGCCTCGACCGGCCTCGCCGTCTGCTCGGCGGCCGCCCTCGGACTGCTCGCTCTCGCGGGCGCCCTGCGGCTCCCGTTCGTCGCGGCCCTCGGCCATCTGGTGACCCCGCTCGACGAGGTGCCCGGCGCCGTAGCCCTGCCCGCCGCCTGCGCGTCCGCCGCGCTGCTCACCCTCTGCGGCGTCGCCCTGATCCGCACCGCCCGCCGCCAGCTCGGTGAAGTGCGCGCCGCCCGCCGCCGCCTCGCGCCCTCCACCGGTGAGCTCGCCGTGGTGCGCGACCCCTGCCCGTACGCCTACGCGCTGCCCGGCCGCCCCGGCCGCATCGTCGTCACCACCGGCATGCTCCGCGCCCTCGACCCCGCCGAGCGCGAAGCGCTGTTCGCCCATGAGCGCGCCCATCTGCGCGGCCGCCACCACCTCTTCCTCGCCGCCGCCGAACTCGCCGCGCATCTGCATCCCTCGCTCCGCTCGCTGCGCGCGCCGCTCGAGTACGCCCTGGAGCGCTGCGCCGACGAGGCCGCGGCCGGAGCCGTGGGCGACCGCGGGCTCGCCGCCCGCGCCATCGGCCGGGCGGCCCTCGCCAGCCGTAAGGGAGAGCCCGCGCCGCTGCCGCGCGCGGCCCTCGCGGCGGTCGCGGGGCCCGTGCCGCGCCGGGTCGCCGCGCTCCTGGACCGCGGCCCGGGCGCCGCCCCGCTCCGCTCGCGCGGCGCCCGGCTGATAGCGGCCGCGCTGGTCGCCTGCCTCTGTGCCTCCGCGGTCTCGGCGGTGGAGGCCGCCGCCGATCTGCACGGCGGCATCGAGACGGCCCAGGGCGAGGACTGACCCTCACAGCGCACGTGGGGCACCCCAACGGCTCAGCAACGCTGAGGCCCGGCGCCCGGCGCCCCGGAGAGTGGATCCCGTACGCCTGTGACGGCGTGCCACGCCACGAACGGCCACCCCGGGAGGCAGCCATGACATGCATCAATCGACGGGACCTCGGACTCCTGGTCCTGCGGGTGGGCACCGGCGCCGTCCTCGCGGCGCACGGGACCCAGAAGCTCTTCGGCTGGTTCGGCGGCGGCGGGATCGAGGCCACGGCCGCCGGGATGGAGCACATGGGCTTCCGCCCCGGCAAGCCGAGCGCGGTGGCCGCCGGGCTCGGCGAGGCGGGCGGGGGCGTGCTCCTGGCCCTCGGCCTCGCCACCCCGGCCGCCGGGGCCGCGGCGGCCGGAGCGATGGCGGGCGCGGTCGCCGTGCACGCCCCGGCCGGGTTCTTCGCCCAGGGCGGCGGCTTCGAATACCCGGCGTTCCTCGGCTTCACGGCCGCCGCGATCGGCGTCGCCGGGGCCGGGCGCTACTCCCTCGACCACGCCTCCGGCCACGTCGTGGACCGGCCGTGGACGGTCGCCCTGACGTTCCTCGGCAGCGCGGCGGCGGCCGCCCTGGTCGTGGGCCGGCGCGCGCAGGACCAGAACGACGGCGACCCCGAGGGCGAGCGGGTGGCGGAGGCCGACGCGTCACCGGAGGCCGGGACGACCGCGTAAACCGCCGGCCCACAAAACGGCCCCAGGGCATTCAACTCGCGCGGCTGTTGAGATCGAGGAGCAGGCCGCAGGCCCGCGCGGAGGACCGGGGCCGTACTCTGTCCGTCGACGGCGCGTACCCCGACCGGGGGCGCGACCCTTTGTACGGCAGGGAGTGACGCTGTGCTGCGCACCATGTTCAAGTCCAAGATCCACCGGGCCACCGTGACCCAGGCCGACCTCCACTACGTGGGGTCGGTGACGGTCGACGCCGAGCTGATGGAAGCCGCCGATCTGCTGCCCGGCGAGCTCGTCCACATCGTCGACATCGACAACGGCGCCCGCCTGGAGACGTACGTCATCGAGGGCGAGCGGGGCTCCGGCGTGATCGGCATCAACGGCGCCGCCGCCCACCTCGTCCACCCCGGCGACCTGGTGATCCTCATCAGCTACGCCCAGGTCGACGACGCCGAGGCGCGCACCCTGCGCCCGAGCGTCGTCCACGTCGACGCGGACAACCGCATCGTCGAACTCGGAGCCGACGCCTCCGCCCCGGTGCCCGGCACCGACCAGCGCCGCAGCCCGCACGCCGTCGCCCCCGTCCCCGCCCCTTCCAGCCCCGTCGCCGTTCCCCAGCACTGATCCGGGAGAAACGTCATGCTCGCGCTGCTGCACACCTCGATGGTGCACGTGCCGGTCTTCAACGCCCTGCGCGACGAGAACCACCCCGGCCTCGAACTGCGCCACCTGGTCTACGAGGAACTGCTCGGCCGCGCCCGCGGGCTCGGCCCGGCCGGTGCCGCCGAGGCCACCCGGACGGTCATCTCCGAGATCACCGCGGAGGGCGCGACGGCCGTGCTGTGCACCTGCTCGACGATCGGCGCCGTCGCCGAGGCGGCCGGGGCCGAACTCGGCGTGCCCGTCCTGCGGGTGGACCGCCCGATGGCCGCGGCGGCGGTCGCGTACGGCTCCCGGATCACGGTCCTCGCGGCCCTGGAAGCCAGCCTGCGCCCGACCTCGGACCTGCTCCATGAGGAGGCGGCCGCGGCGGGCCGCGAGGTCTCGCTGCGGACGGTCCTGGTGGCCGACGCCTGGCGCCGCTTCGAGAAGGGCGACCTGGAGGGCTACGCGTGGGCGGTGGCCGAGGCCATCGAGGAGGTCGAGGACGCGGACGTCATCGTCCTGGCCCAGGCCTCCATGACACCGGGGGCGCAGCTGGTCCCGTCGAAGACCCCGGTGCTGTCCAGCCCGCGCCTCGGCCTGGAGGCGGCGGCGAAGCTGGTGTGAACGAGCGCGGGGGGGGGGGGGCCCCCCCCCCCCCCCGCCCCCACCCCCCCCCCCCCCCCCCCCCCCCCCCCCCCCCCCCCCCCCCCCCGCCCCCCCTCCCCCCCCCCCCCCCCCCCCCCCCCCCCCCCCCCCCCTCGGCCGCTCTGTATGCGGCACCCGGAATTAATAATCGAATTCCCGCTGATTGGTGGCCGAAATGGCTCCCGGGTGCTGCGCTCCGGGTGTTAGCGCCCTTTTAATGGTTACGTAACGACTGCTCGACTACGATGTTTATCGGCAATCGCGTGCATCTTGGGCGCGATGGCCCGGGGTGAACGGGGAGATCCGAACTAGTTGAATGCCCGGCATGCATTCAAGGGGGTTGCGTCACGTGTCCCTGTCCTATGCACGATCGAGTCATCCGCTGCGCTACGAAGTACTGGGGCGGCTCCGGGTGACCTGCGGCGACGTCGATCTGACGCCGGCGCCACCGAAGATCGCCAAGCTGCTCGCTCTGCTGACGATCCGGGCAGGGGAGACGGTGCCGGGCGACAAGCTCATGGCCGAGCTCTGGGAACAGCATCCGCCGCGGTGTGCGGCGGCGAGCCTGCGGGTCTATGTGTCACAGCTGCGCAAGCTGCTCGGCACACCCGGCCGGGCTTCGCCGATCGTCACTGTTTCCCCGGGTTACATTCTCGACGTCAGCCAGAACCAACTCGATGTCCGGACGTTCGAGAGGCTGTATGAAAGCGGCCGGGCCCGTTACCTGGCGGCCGACTACCCGGCCGCGTCCGAATGTCTGAGAAATGCCCTCGCCATGTGGCGGGGGCCGGTTCTGGACGGCATGTCGGGGTCTTCGGAGATCAGCTCGTTCGCCGCAGTGGAGGACGAAAAGCGGCTGAATTGCATCGAGCTGAATATTGAATCCGCCCTGGCGCTCGGCCGCCATCACGCCGTGATAGAGGAGCTCAAGGGACTCGTCGTCCAGCACCCGCTGCGCGAGCCGTTCTACCGGCAGCTGATGGCCGCTCTGTACCGGGTGGGCCGCCAGGGCGACGCCCTGGGCGTCTACCGCAGCGCACGCCAGGTCATCCGCGAGGAGCTGGGCGTCGAGCCGGGCCCGCCGCTGCGGCTGACCCAGGAAGCCATTCTGCGGGCCGATCCGGCCAGGCTGGAAGCCGTCGGTGTGACGGCCTCGGCGCGCTGAACAGCCGAGGCTCACCGCGAGCCGGCTCGGACCGTTCCCTGAGCCGGTGCGCGGCCGCGCGAGCGGGGGCGGGTCAGAGGACGCGCCGTAGCGATTCGGGCGTGAGGTCGGCGAGTGCGGGATAGCCGTCCACCGCCATCAGCAGATCGGCCTCGGCGAGCAGCGAGCGCAGGACGTGGACGAGGCCGTCCGTACCGCCGACGGCGAGTCCGTACGCGTACGGTCGGCCGACGCCGACGGCCGTGGCGCCGAGCGCGATGGCCTTCACGATGTCCGTCCCGGTGCGGACGCCGGAATCGAACAGGACGGGCAGGCCGTCGGCCGCCTCGACCACGCCGGGCAGCGCGTCGAGGGCGGGCAGCCCGCCGTCGGCCTGGCGGCCGCCGTGGTTGGAGCAGTAGATGCCGTCCACGCCGCCGTCCCTGGCGCGCCGGGCGTCCTCGGGGTGGCAGATGCCCTTCACGATCAGCGGCAGCTCGGTGAGCGACCGCAGCCAGGGCAGATCGTCCCAGGTGAGCGGGTTGCCGAAGATCTGCGCCCAGCGCCCGGCGGCGGCCCGCGGGTCCTCCTCGGGGGTACGGTCCAGGGTGGCCAGGAAGACCGGGTCGGAGGTGTAGTTGGCCAGGCAGTGGCCGCGCAGTTGGGGGAAGTTGGCGGTGCTCAGATCGCGCGGGCGCCACCCCGTGACCCAGGTGTCGAGGGTGACGACGATGGCCTTGAACCCCGCCTTCTCGGCGCGCCGCACCAGGCTCTCGGCCAGCTCGCGGTCGGTGGGGGTGTACAGCTGGAAGAAGCCCGGTGTAGAGCCGAACTCGGCGGCGACCTTCTCCAGGGGGTCGACGGTCAGCGTCGAGGCGACCATCGGGACGCCGGTACGGGCGGCCGCGCGGGCCGTCGCCAGATCGCCGTGCCCGTCCTGGGCGCACAGCCCGATGACCCCGATCGGCGCCATGAAGAGCGGCGACGGCAGAGTCATCCCGAACAGCTCGACGGACAGGTCGCGCCGCGCGGCCCCGACGAACATCCTCGGGTACAGCCCCCATCCCCCGAAGGCCGACGCGTTGGCCCGCTGGGTGCGCTCGTCGCCCGCGCCGCCCGCCACGTACGACCACAGGGACGGCCCGAGCGCGGCCTCGGCGCGGGACTCCAGCTCCTCGTACGTGAACGGGAAGCGCGGCACCACGCCGCCGAGCCCCTCGAAGTAGATCTCGTTCTGGTAGAAACCGAATGCCTGGCTCATCAAGCGGCCCTCTCCCTCGATCCCCGACTGATCCCCGACGGCTGATCACCGACTCCCCGTACCCGGCGCCCGGGTGCCCCCACAGTGCCCTACCCCCTCATCTCCTCGCCGCAGCGCCCCTTTACGGCCGCCGTAAGTGGCATGGTGGAGAGTGAGTACCCAAGGACCCGGGCCCCGGGGAGAGATCATGATCGGCCGTTTCCAGCCCGACCGGCAGCTGACCGCCCGCATGCTGGTCACCCTCTTCCTGCTGGGCCTGCTCTACGTGGGGTTCGTGGCCGCGCTGCTCGTCCTGCTGAAGTCGACGGTGCTGGTCGTCGTCATCGCCGCGGCCCTGCTGCTCGGGCAGTACTGGTTCTCCGACCGCATCGCCCTCTACGCCATGCACGGCCGCCTCGTCACCCGCGAGGAGCAGCCCCAACTGCACGGCGTCATCGACCGGTTGTGCGCCACGGCGGACATGCCCGTGCCCCGGGTCGCCCTCGCCGACACCGATCTGCCCAACGCCTTCGCCACCGGGCGCAACGCCGACCACGCCGTCGTCTGTGTCACCACCGGACTGCTCAGACGCCTGGAGCCGGAGGAGCTGGAGGGCGTGCTGGCCCACGAGCTCTCGCACGTCGCCCACCGCGACGTCGCCGTGATCACCGTCGCCTCGTTCCTGGGCGTCATCGCCGGGCTGATCGTCCGCTTCGCCTTCTACTCCCAGATGTTCGGCGGCCGCCGCCGCGGCGACCAGAACACCTTCGCCATCCTGATGGTCGTCATGGCGGTCTCGGCCGCGGTGTACGCGCTGAGCTTCCTGCTGATCCGGGCCCTGTCCCGCTACCGGGAGCTGGCCGCCGACCGCGCGGCCGCCCTGCTCACCGGCCGCCCCTCCGCACTCGCCTCGGCGCTGACCAAGCTGGACGGAGACATCGCCCGCATCCCCAGCAGGGACCTGCGGACGGCCAGCGCCTTCAACGCCTTCTACTTCGTGCCCGCCCTCGGCGCCGGCGCCACGCTCTCCCGGCTCCTGTCCACCCACCCCAGCCTGGAGCAGCGCCTCGACGGGCTGGCCAGGATCTCGGCGGAGCTGGGCCGCCCGGCATGAGCGGCCCCGAGCGCCCCGGACCGTACGACGAGAGCCGGCACAGGACGGAGTGACTGATCCGCATGGGCTTCCTGGACATCCTGCTCGGGCGGACCAAGCCCGTCGCCCCCGACCTCGACCGGCTCTTCGCGGTGCCGTCGGCGGCCGTCACCCTGGAGGCGGCGGCCGGGTTCACCCCGACCGGACGGGGCTCGGTCTGCTTCACCACGGTCGAGGGCGGTGCCTTCACCCGGATCCGGAAGGACGTCGAGGAACTGCTCGACGCGGACGCCGAACGGGCCGGGAGCCCGGTGGAGTTCAGTCGCGACGAGTACGGCTACACCTGGCTCCTGTCGCGGCGCGGGCCCGCCGGGCTGACCGCGCTCGCCGGGGATCTGCACGCGGTGAACACCGCCCTGCAGGAAAGCGGCTTCGGCCCCCAACTGCTGTGCTCCCTGGTCGGTTTCCAGGACGACGGAGGGCAGGCGCTCGCGCTGGTGTACCTCTACAAGCGCGGCACGTTCTACCCCTTCGCCCCGCTGCCCGGCGAGAAGCGCGACAGTGCGCTGGAGCTGCGGATCAAGGCGGTGCTCGCGGACGACCTGCACATCGAGCAGGACCTCGCCCGCTGGTTCCCGGTGTGGGGCGCGCCCGGGCTGTGAGCGGCCGTTCTCAGGCGGGCGGGTAGTCGCGGTCGCGTACGAGCCGGCGGGTGAGGCGGGTGAAGGCGCGGGCGGCGGCGCTCTCGTACGCGCTCTCCCGTCGCAGGAGGGTCACTGTACGGGCGGGCAGGGCCGGTTCGAGCGGGACCGGGTGCAGCCGCGGGTGGTCGTGCGTGACCGCGTCGGGCAGGACGGTGGCCAGCGGAGTGCGCTGGACGATCTCCGTGAGGGCCTGGAGGGAGTTGGCCTCCACCGCGATGTGCGGCCGCACCCGGTGCGCGGCGAGGTAGGCGTCGATGTGGCCCCGGGTGGCGAAGTCGCCGCTCAGCAGGGCGAGTTGGCGGTGTTCCAGGTCGTGGACGGGGAGCGGTCCGGAGGGGGTGGCGCCCGTGGCCACGACGAGGGTCAGGGTCTCGGTGAACAGGGGCGTCGCGGCGATGCCGGGCAGATGGGGCCGGTGGAAGGCGATGCCGAGGTCGAGCTCGTCGGCCAGCAGACCGGCCTCGATGCGGTCCTGCGCCAGCTCCTTGACGTCCAGGGTGATTCCGGGGTGGCGGGCGTGGAGCTCCGCGACGAGGGGGCCGGTGAGATACGCGGTGAACGTCGGCGTCACGGCCAGGCGCAGGCTGCCGCGCGAAAGGTCGGCCACGTCGAGGACGGCACGCTCGGCGGCGGCCAGCTCCCGCAGCGCGCGGCGGGCGTAGTGGACGTACGTCTCGCCCGCGTCGGTCAGCCGTACGGTCCGGCCGGTGCGGTCCAGAAGCTGCGCCCCCACCGTGCGTTCGAGCTGCTTGACCTGCTGGGAGAGCGTGGGCTGCGAGATGCGCAGTTCCTCGGCGGCGCGGGTGAAGTTGCCGTGCTCGGCGACGGCGAGCAGATAGCGCAGATGACGCAGTTCCGGAGCCATGGTTCAACTATAGATGAAACCAATGACAGGCATGGATAGCACGTCTTGGACACTATAGAAGCAGGTCATGCATGGTGGATCTCGTCAGCCCCACGGGGCCGACAGCCACCGAAGGGAGTGACATGCAAGACCTCACCGAGGGCGTCGCGCGGTTCCGCCGGGACGTCTTCCCGGCCAAGGCGGAGCTCTTCGCCGCCCTGGCCGGCACCCACCGGCCCACCACGCTGTTCATCAGCTGCTCCGACGCCCGCGTCGTGCCCGAGCTGATCACCCAGAGCGAGCCGGGCGACCTGTTCGTCATCCGCACCGCGGGCAACCTCGTCCCCGCGTACGGCCCCGGCCCCGACGGGGTGGCGGCGAGCATCGAGTACGCGGTCGCCGTCCTCGGCGTCACCGACGTCGTGGTGTGCGGGCACTCCGCCTGCGGGGCGATGACCGCGCTCGCCGAGGACCACGACCTGGAGGGCCTGGCGGCCGTCGCCGACTGGCTGCGCCACGCCGACGCCTCCCGGGCGCGCACCACCGGCACCGGCGCGGAGAGGGTGACCGCCCTGGTGCGCGAGAACGTACGCGCCCAGCTCGCCAACCTCGCGACCCACCCCTCGGTGGCCCGCGCCCTCGCCCGGCACACGCTCACGCTGCACGGCTGGGTCTACGACATCCCGGCGGGCACCGTCGAGGAGCTCGACACGGTCGGCCGCGCGGCCTTCGCCGCGGCCTGAAGCGCCCCACCAACCCGCTCGAAAGGAACAACTCCCCATGCTGCACGCCCAGTTCGACTCCGCCGCCCGTCAGGCCCTCGCCGTCGCCGCTGTCGAGGCCAAGATGCGCAAGGACCTCTCCTGGCAGCAGACAGCCGACGTCACCGGTCTGTCGGTCGCCTTCGTCACCGCCGCCGTGCTCGGCCAGCACGCCCTCCCGGCCGACGCCGCCAAGGCGGTCACCGAGCTCCTGGGTCTGGACGACGACGCAGCGATGCTCCTCGCGACCATCCCGACGCGCGGCTCCGTCCCCGGCTCCATCCCGACCGACCCGACGATCTACCGCTTCTACGAGATGCTCCAGGTGTACGGCACCACGCTCAAGGCGCTGGTCCACGAGCAGTTCGGGGACGGCATCATCAGCGCGATCAACTTCAAGCTGGACGTGAAGAAGGTCGCGGACCCCGAGGGCGGCGAGCGCGCGGTGATCACGCTGGACGGCAAGTACCTGCCGACCAAGCCGTTCTGACCCGATGCGGCCACGGGCGGCCGGCCGTCCCTCACGACGACCCGCCGCCCACCCACCGCCTCCCTCCTGCGCCGCGTGCAGCGCCGGCGCGGGGGAGAGCCGTGCCGCCCGTACCGCCGGATACGGGCCCGCGACCGTGCCGATCACCAAGGTCGCGCCGAAGCCGCCGCCGACCGCCCACAGCGGGACCACCCACGGCAGCCCGCCCGAGGCGGCGTACACGCCGGTCGCCGTCGCGCCCAGCCCGCTGCCCGCGAGCCCGCCCAGACCGGAGGGCGCCAGCGACTCCGCGACGAACTGGACGCGGATCTGGCCCCGGGTGGCGCCGAGCGAGCGGCGCAGACCGATCTCATGGCGGCGCTCAAGCACCGAGATGATCATGGTGTGGGCGACCCCGACCCCGCCCACCAGCAGCGCGATCCCGCCAGGCCCAGCAGCAGCGTGGACAGCGCTCCCTCGGTCGCCGCCTTCGCCTGGAGCGCCGCCGAGGGGTCGCTGACGGCGGCGTTCTGCGGGTTGCGCGGGTCGACCGTCGGGGCGAGCAGCTTCTGCACCTGGCGCACGGAGGCGTCCTTGGACCTCTCGTACACGGCCGTGGGGTGTCCGTCGAAACCGAGCAGTTTCCGCGCCGCCGCCCAGTCGGCCAGGGCCGACCGCTCGACCTCGGGTGCCAGCGGCATCGGGCCGAGGACGCCGACGACCGTGAAGTACCGGTCGCCGATCCACGCCTGCCGCCCCGGCCCCGTGACGCCGAGCAGGCCGGCGGCGACATGGCCGAGCATCACGGACGGGCAGCGGCCGTTGGCGGCGTTCTGCGCGGCCCCGCCGAACCGGCGTGCAGGACGTCCCGGGGGCTCAGCCGCGCCGCCTTGAGCCGGGTGCGCGAAGTGCTGTCCGCACGGGGAGCGGTATGCGCAGGAGCCATCACGCCGCGACCTTTCCCCGTGCGGTGTCCGCGACCACGCGCCCGTCGCGGATGCGCACCTGGCGGGGAGCCCCGCCGCTGTCTCGGTGTCGTGGGTGATGACGGCGATGGTCGCCCCCTCCCGGTTCGGATCCCGGCCTCGGCCCCGCCGTCTTCCCGGGAGAGGAGCCGCTACGTCGCCAGTCGGCCCAGGGTGTCGATCACCGACCGGGAGGCCTCCGAGCCCGGCTCGATGAGGGTGTAGTGGCCGGTGCCGGGCAGGACGACCAGCTCGGCGTCCGGGTGGACGGCGGCGTAGTCGGCGAACTGGCCGAGCGGCACCTCCTCGTCCGCCGCCCCGTGCAGCACCACCGTGCGCACCCCCGTCGTGCCCTTGTCGCGCAGCAGCGTCAGCGGGTCGACCAGCGGGAGCCTCGCCTCGACCTGGTCGGCGCCGCCCAGCAGTTGCAGGGCCGCGCCGTCGCTGAGGTCGTCGCGGATGGTGGCCGCCAGGTCGGTGAGCGGGGCAAGGCCCAGGATCGCGGTGGGCAGCCGGGTGGTGTACCAGGGCGAGCTCTCGGGCAGCAGCCCGCGCGCCCCGGCCCACAGGGCGAGGTGGCCGCCGGAGCAGTGGCCCGCCAGGACGAAGGGGCGCCCCTGCGGGATCGTGTCGACGGCCAGGGCGATGTCGTCGAAGGTGGCGGGGTAGCCGCCCGCCCCGCCCGACCTGCGAAAGCCCGGCAGGATCGTGGTGAACCCGTGCTGTGCCAGATGGGCCGCGAACGGGGTCAGATGCATCCGGTCGTAGCGCCAGTAGCCGCCGTGCAGCAGCATCACCAGCGGCGCTTCGGGGTCCTCGGCCGGCCACAGGTCGTACACCTGGTGCGGGTGCGAGCCGTACTTGCGGTGTACGGGGGCCAGCACCGGGCGGATGCTGAGCACCCGGCGCTCCTCCTCGGCCGCGAACGCGGAAGGGGTCCTAGACATAGCTGCGCGCCGTCCAGAGCTCGGGGAACACGGACCTGTGGGCGCGCTTCTCCAGCCACGCCACACCCGGGGAGCCGCCGCTGCCCGCTTTGGAGCCCATCGCCCGGCGGGTCGCGAGCAGATGGTCGCTGCGCCAGCGCAGCACCAGCTCGGCGACCTCGGTGAGCTCCTCGCCGAGCCGCACCAGCGGGTCGTCCTGCGGCCCGGCGTAGATCTGCCGCCAGACCTCCTCGACCCAGGAGTCCGGCTGGTACGCCTCGGTCACGTCCCGCTCCACGACGTGCTCCGGCACGGGCAGGCCGCGGCGGTACAGGAAGCGCAGCACCTCGTCGTAGAGCGACGGCTCGGCCAGCGCCTCCTCCAGCTCGGCGTAGACGGCCGGGTGGCCCCGGTGCGCCTGCACCATGGAGCGGGACTTGTCGGCGAGCAGGAACTCCATGTGCCGGTACATCGCCGACTGGAACCCGGAGGCCTCGCCGAACGCCGCGCGGAACCCGTTGAACTGGGCCGGGGTCAGCGCCGCCAGCGGCGTCCAGGAGTCGTTGAGCGCCTGGTGCGAGCGGCGGCTGCGGCGCAGCGCGTCCAGGGCCTGTTCCAGGTCGTCCTTGAGTAACGCGTCCCGGGCCGTGCGCCACTCGTAGACGATGAGGGTGAACCACAGCTCCATCACCTGGGTGGTGACGATGAACGCCATCTCACCGGGGTCGTTGGAGAGCGGCCGCTGGAGGGTGGAAAGCAGCGAGGCGTGGACGTAGTCCTCGTACGGCGTCTTCCCCTCGAACTGCACCTGGGGTGCCTCGTCGGCGGCCGGGGGCGTGGCGAGGGCGCTGGTCTGCTCGGTCATGGGTCTCCGTAGGTCGTGGGGCGGGGCCGGGTGGTCAGACCGGCATTCCGATGTGCGCGCCCCCGGTCGCGTCCAGCCACTGGCCGGTGACCCAGCGCGCGTCGTCACTCGCCACGAACGCGACCACGTCGGCGATGTCCGACGGGCGGCCGATCCGGTTGAAGACCGAGGTGGCCGCGTACGCGTCGAGCACCTCCGGCACCTTCAGGGTCGGGTTGATCTCCGTGTACGTGAAGCCGGGCGCCACCGCGTTCACGGTGATCCCCCGCGTGCCCAGCTCCGGGGCGAGGGCGAGGGTGAGGGTGTCCAGGGCGCCCTTGGTCATCGAGTACGCGGAGATGTTCGGCATGGCGATCCGGGTGACGCCGGAGGAGATGTTGATGATCCGGCCGCCGTCGCGCAGCCGGCCGAGCCCCTGCTGGATGACGAAGAAGGGAGCCTTGACGTTGATCGCGAAGAGCCGGTCGTACTCCTCCTCGCTGACGTCACCGATCCGCTTCGGCAGGGTGATTCCGGCGTTGTTGACGAGGATGTCCAGGCCGGGCCGGGCGCCGTACTCGGACAGCCCCTTGTCGAAGGCGGTCCACAGCGCCTCGGCGTCGCCGGGCACGCCGAGCTCGGCGCGGAGCGCGAACGCCCGGCCGCCCGCCGCCTCGATCTCGGCGACGGCCTCCTCGGCGGCCTCGGTGCGGTGCCCGTAGTGGACGGCCACCAGGGCGCCCTCGGCGGCGAGCCGGAGCGAGATCGCCCGGCCGATTCCCCGGCTGCCGCCGGTCACCAGTGCCGTCCGGTCGCTCAGCCTGCCCGTACTGGTCATGCTGCACACTCCTGTGATCTCGGGGACCGCGCGGTGGTCGCTGCGGTCTGGGGGGCGGTCGGGGGGCGCAATCCATGCGCTGCGTACCGCTGTTCGGGCGGTGGGGCGGGTGCTCAGGCGTCGAAGTCGAGCGCGATCTCGTCCGACTCCGGGCGCGCCCGGCACGGCAGGGTGTAGCCCGCGGCCAGCTCCGCCGGGCCCAGGGCGTACTGACGGTCCATCACCGCGCTGCCCCGGACCACCTTGGCGCGGCAGCTGCCGCACAGGCCGTCGCGACAGGAGTACGGGGTCTCGGGCCGGGCACGCAGCACCGCGTCGAGCACCACGCGGTCCTCGGGCTTCATCACCGTCTCGGTGGTACGGCCGTCCAGGCGGGCGGAGATGAGACCGGTGCGGCCCAGCGGCTCCGGGGGCGGCGCGGGCGGGAGGCCGCCGCCGGTGGAGAAGAGCTCGAAGCGCACCCGCGCCTCGTCCGCGCCCCACCGCGTGAGCGCCTCCCGGACGGTCTCCACCAGTCCCCACGGCCCGCACAGGTAGAAGTGCGTGCGCTCGTCGGGCTCGGCGCCGAGCAGCGCCAGCAGCTTGGGCAGCCGGGCCGCGTCGATCCGGCCGGACAGCAGCTCGCTCTCGCGCTGCTCGCGGGAGAGCACGTGCAGGGTGAAGAACCGGCCGACGTGGGCGTCCTTGAGGTCGGTCAGCTCGTCCGCGAGGAGCACCGACTGGGCGCTGCGGTTGGCGTAGACGAGCGAGACCCGGCACCGGGGGTCCTCCCGCAAGGCGGCCGCCGCCATGCTCAGCAGGGGGGTGATGCCGCTGCCGCCCGCCACCAGGACGTGGTGCGCGCCGGGCACGTCCGCCAGGCGGAAGTCGCCGGTGGGCGGGCCGAGTTCGAGGGTGTCGCCGGGAGCGAGCTCCGTGGTGGCGTACTCGGCGAAGCCGTCCGCGCCCAGGCGCTTGACCACCAGACGCAGCCCCGCGGGGTCCCGGGGCGCCAGGCAGACCGAGTAACTGCGGCGCAGCTCGCGTCCCTCGGGCCGGTGCCGTACGACCACGTGCTGGCCGGCCCGGTGCGCGAAGGTGTCCACGAGCGGGCCGGGCACGGCGAGGCTGATCGCCACCGACTCGTCGCCGACCTGCTCCACGGCGGTCACCGGCAGCCGGTACCAGCCGGTCGCCCGTCGGGGCGCTGCCGGGGGAGCGGCGGCGCCGCCAGTCGTCGCTGTCGTCATGAGGGTGCGTCACATCGCCTTCAGATGCGCGAAGGTCTCCTGGCACGAGGTGCACACCAGGACGGCTTGGCAGCGGGTCGCCCCGAACGGGCTCTGCGGCCGGGTCGCCACCGAGCCGCAGTGCGGGCAGGGCACGCCCAGGCCGACCCTGACCGACAGGGGCGCCTTGGCGGGACCCGGCGGCACGATGCCGTGCTCGGAGAGCTTGCGGCGGCCCTCGTCGGTGATCCAGTCGGTGGTCCAGGCGGGCGAGAGCACCTGCCGCACCCGTGCGTCGGGGTGGCCGCTCTCGGTGAGCACGGCCCGGATCCCGGCCTCGATCGCGGGCATCGCCGGGCAGCCCAGGAACGTCGGCGTGATGACGACTTCCAGGGCGCCGTCGTCCGCGGCCTCCACCGCGCGGATGACTCCCAGGTCGGCCAGCGAGATCATCGGGAGTTCGGGGTCGGGCACGGTGTTCACCCGGGCCCGCACCTCGTCGGCGTCCAGCCGGGCGGCGCTCACCAGGAGCCTCCCGGGTACTGGAGGCGTACGGACTGGAACTCGGCGAGCAGCGGCGCGAAGGCCTCGGTGTGGATCCCGTCCCGGCCGCCCGTCGCCTGCCACGCAGGGCTGGGCACCGTCAGGCGCGCGTCGTCGAGGACGGCGGCGACCTCCCGCTCCCACTCCTCACGCAGCCGCGCAGGGGCGACCGCACTCCCCTCCGCGTCCAGCCGGTCCACCAGGGCGTCCGGCGCGAAGAGTTCGCCCGCGTACGGCCAGACCAGGTCGAGCCCGGCCTGCATCCGGCGGCGGCTCTCGGCGGTGCCCCGGCCCAGGCGGACGGTCCACTGGTCGGCGTGCATCTGGTGGTACTCGACCTCCCTGGCCGCCCGCGCGCCGAACGCCGCGAGGGTGTCGTCGGAGGACTTCTCAAGGGCGGTCCACAGCAGCCTGCCGTAGTGCGCGTACACCAGCTGGCGGGCGATCGTCACCGCGAAGTCGCCGGACGGCAGCTCCATCAGGAGCGCGTTGCGGAACTGGCGCTCGGTGCGGTGGTAGGCCAGCTCGTCCTCGCTGCGGCCGGTGCCGTCGAGCCGGCCGCTGTAGGCGAGCAGGGTGCGGGCGTGGCCGAGCAGGTCGAGCGCGATGTTGGAGAGCGCCAGGTCCTCCTCGATGGTGGGCGCCCGGGTCACCAGGGCGCACAGCCGCTGGCACAGCACCAGCGCGTCGTCGCCGAGCCGCAGCGCGTACACGGCGAGGCCGGGGTCCGGTGCTTCGGTCGTGCTAGCCGTCATGGCCGCTTTCCTCGTTCAACGGGATGTAGTGCTCGGGGTACCGGTACGGCTTGTGGGCGGCGTTGCTGAAGAACGGGTCCTTCTCGCTCGGCGAGGCGGCGTGCACCGCGTCGGAGCGCACCACCCACACCGAGACCGTCTCGCCCCGACGGGTGTACAGATCCCGGGCGTTGGCCAGTGCCATGTCGGCGTCGGCGCCGTGGACCGAGCCCACGTGCTGGTGGGCCAGGCCCCGGCGCGGCCGGATGAACACCTCCCACGGCGTCAGCACCCGTGCGGACCGCTCGCTCATGACACACGCCTTCCCTCGTCGTCCTGCTCCGCGAACTCGTGGTCGTCGTCGGTCAGTTGAGCCGCGTAGGCGTCGACCGCCTCGCGCACCCAGGCGCCGTCCTCGTGCGCCGCGACCCGGTGGGCGAGCCGCTGGCGGCTGCACTGCGAGCCGTCGCCGAGCGCGCCGCGGAACAACTGCCAGTCGATCGGGCTGAAGTCGTAGTGCCCCCGCTCCTCGTTCCAGCGGATCGCCGGGTCGGGCAGGGTCACCCCCATCCGCTCCGCCTGCGGCACGCAGTTGTCGACGAACCGCTGGCGCAGCTCGTCGTTGGTGTGCCGCTTGATGCCCCAGGCCATCGAGCGCCGGGAGACGGCGGCGCCCATGGCGGCGGTGCGGTCGTCCGCGCCGCCCGCCACGGTGTCCGGCGGGCCGAACATCAGCGCCACCGCGGGCAGCCACCAGCGGTCGACGGCGTCCTGCGCCATCTCCTTCTGCGCGGGCGTCCCCTGGCACAGCGACCAGAGCACGTCGTAGCCCTGGCGCACGTGGAACGCCTCCTCCTGGCACACCCGGCGCATCGCCCGGGCGTACGGGCCGTACGAGGTGTGGCACAGCGGCGCCTGGTTGACGACGGCCGCGCCGTCCGTGAGCCAGGCGATGGCCCCGGTGTCGGCCCAGGTCAGGGCCGGGTGGTTGAAGGTGGCCGCGTAGCGCTGATGGCCGCTGTGCAGCGCGTCGAGGAGGTCGGCGCGCGACACTCCGAGGGTCTCCGCCGCCGAGTAGAGGTAGAGCCCGTGGCCCGCCTCGTCCTGCACCTTGGCCAGCAGACTGGCCTTGCGGTGGAGCGAGGGGGCCCGGGTGAGCCAGGAGCCCTCCGGCTGCATCCCGATGATCTCGGAGTGCGCGTGCTGGGAGATCTGCCGGATCAGCATCCGCCGGTAGCCGTCGGGCATCCAGTCCCGGGGCTCGATCTGCTCCCCGGCCGCGAGCAGCGCCTCGAAGTGCGCGTTGAGCTGCTCCACGCCGTCGACCACCCCTTCGTCCAGGACCGCCGCGGTGGCGGTGCCTTCACAGATGAAGAGGTCTGACCTGGGGCGTTCAATCCCTGCGCACACACCGTGGACCCGTGACGAAGGTCACGCGGGGGCCGGGGAGTGTGTGGGGTGAAGTGCGCCTCTCTCTTCGGTAGTCAGTGCAACGAGAGGGGTACGCCATGAGCACCATCAGGACGATGCTGGTCGAGCTGACCGGGACACCGGAGTTCGCCGAGGCCATCGGTGACGACGAGGACCTCAGCGCCAGCGGGATCGACTCCGGGGACCTGGTCCGGCTCATCCTGCTCATCGAGCAGCGCACCGGCGTCGAGGTGACGGCCGAGGACATGGAGGGCCTGACCACCATCGCGGACTACGAGCGGTTCATCGCGGGCCGCGACGCCGCCACCCCGCAGCCGGGCGCCGCCTGATGTGGCTGACCCAGTTGGCGGAGCGCAACCGCCAGTGCTTCCCGGACCGGACGGCCCTGGTGGACGAGCACCGCTCCGTCACCTGGGCCCAGTTCCACGACCGCGGCGTCAGCCTCGCCCACGGGCTCGCCGGGCTCGGCATCCGGCGCGGTGACCGCGTCGCCGTGCTTTCCCTGGACCGTATCGAGGTCCTGGAGTCGTACTTCGCGCTCGCCCGCGTCGGGGCGCTCTTCGTCCCGCTCAACCACAGTCTGACCCCGGCCGAGGTGACCGGGATCGTCGAACGCACCGGCGCCGTCGCCGTGATCGGCGAGGCCGCGCTGCTGGCCCGCCACCCCGATCTGCCGGTGAGCACCCGCATCTGCCTGGACGACGAGGCGTTCGCCGCGCTCGGCGCCGAGGGCGGACCGGCGCTCGACGACATCCCGGACGACGCCCCCGCGGCGATCCTGCACACGTCGGCGACGACCGGCCAGGCCAAGGGCGTCACCGTCGACCACGCCTCGTTCCGGGCCATCGCGCTCGGCTGGCTCGCCGTGGCCCGGCCCGCCGACGACATGGTGCTGGTCAACTGCTGCCCGCTCTACCACGGCAGCATGGTCGTCTCGCTGACCTATATGGCCGCGGGCGCGACCGTGGTCCTGATGCCCGGCTTCAAGCCGCAGACCGCGCTGGCCGCCATCGAGACCCACCGCGCCACGCACGTCTGGCTCGTCCCGCAGATGCTGCGCTTCCTGCTGCGCGCCAAGTCCGCCGACACCGCGGACCTCTCGACCCTGCGCGAGATCCTGTACGGGGCCGCGCCCATGCCGCCTGACATCTACGCCGAGGCCGTCGAACGGCTCGGCTGCGGATTCCGGCAGGTGTACGGGATGACCGAGGTCGGCGGCCCGTTCGTCACGCTCGGCCCCGACGAGCACCCGGCGCCCGGCGCGGTGCCCGAGGTGATTCCGGCCGGCCGGGTCATCCCCGGGATGTCCGCGCGCGCCCTGGACACCCGGGGCGAGAAGGTCGAGCCCGGCGCCATCGGCGAGATCTGCGTACGCGGTCCTGGTCTGATGCGCGGCTACTGGGGTGACGAGGCCGCCACGGCCGAGATCACCGTCGACGGCTGGATCCGCACCGGCGACCTCGGGTTCATCGACCGGGACGGCCTCATCCGGCTGATCGACCGCAGCAAGGACCTGATCATCCGGGCCGGTCAGAACGTCTACCCCTCGGAGATCGAGCGCGCGCTCCAGGCCCACCCGGCGGTACGCGACGCGGCGGTCGTCGGGGTGCCGGACGAGGACTTCGGCGAGGTCCCGCTGGCGTACGTCGTCGCCGAAGAGGGCACCGGCACGGCCGAGTTGCAGGCACATCTGGCGCAGCGCCTGGCCTCGTACAAGCGCCCCCGGCGCATCGAGTTCATCGACCAGGTCCCCCGCAACCCGGCCGGGAAGATCATCAAGAAGCTGCTGCGTGCGTGACGCGCTGACGCGCGGCGAGGCGGCGGACCGGGCATCGGGCGCCCGCGCCACCCGGCCGGACCCCGTCTCCGGCCGGGCAGGCGCCGAACACGCGGTGCTCCTGCTGCGCCCCGTCCTGGGCGCCCAGGGACTTTCTCTCGGACTGGCCCGCGTCGACGACCCGCGGGCGCGCCCGGCCGGGCCCAGGGAGTGGGAGTCCGCCGTCGCGATGCCGCCCCCGCGCCGCCGCGACTTCCTGGCCGGACGCTGTGCGGCCCGGCGGGCGCTGGCCGAGGCGGGCGGCCCGGCCGGGGAGATCCCGCGTGCCGGCCGACGGCCGCTGTTTCCGTGCGGTTTCGCGGGCTCGATCAGCCACTCCGGCGGTCTGGCCGTCGCCCTGGTCGCGCCGGGTGCCCACGCACTGGGCTGCGACCTCGAACTGCGCGGCCTCCCGCTGGACAGCGCCCACATCGTGCTCGGCCCCGACGAGCGCACCGGCGTCGACACCGAGAGCCGTCTGCTGGCCGCCTTCTCGGCCAAGGAGACGGCGTTCAAGGCGTTCAGCGCGTCACTGGGCGCGGACGCGCCCGCGACCCTGCTGGGCATCGGAACCCGCCTGGTTCCGGGAGGCTTCCGTGCCTGGCCGAGGCAGCTGCCCGGGCACGTCATCGACGTAGGAGTGCGTATCGCCGGACCCGGTGTGTTCAGCTGGGCCGTGATCGACGGGTGAGAAGGGGGTGGTCGGCGCCGCCCACCCCCCCCCACCCCCCCCTCCCCCCCCCCCTTTGCCCAAAACCCAACCTTCCCCTCCAAGTTTTTGTTGTTTTTTGGCCGCCCCCGTGGCTCTTCCCCTCCCCCCCCACC
>NZ_JBVIHM010000023.1:137067-147041 GCF_055570295.1 Streptomyces sp. NPDC031265 | reverse complement strand
CCCTCCCCCCCCCACCCCCCCCCCCCCCCCCCTCCTCCCCCCCCCCCCCCCCCCCCCCCCCCCCCCCCCCCCCCCCCCCCCCCCCCCCCCCCCCCCCCCCCCCGCTCCCCTGCCACGTGTTCTACGGCTACAGCTGGCCGAAGCCCACCCGGCGAACCGTCGGCTCGCCGATCTCCACGTACGCGATCTTGTCGGCCGGCACCAGGACCTTGCGGCCCTTGTCGTCCTGGAGGCTGAGCAGCTGCGCCTTGCCGGCGAGGGCGTCGGCTACCGCGCTCTCGACCTCCTCGGCGGACTGCCCGCTCTCCAGAACGATCTCCCGGGGCGCGTGCTGCACGCCGATCTTGACCTCCACGGCTATGTCCCTCCGACGGTCTGCGGTGCGCGGTCAGCCGCGCCGTACCCCGCACACATTAGCCCGGAGAGGGGACCCGGACGGGCGCGGCGCCGCACGCTACGAGCGAACACCCGCACCCCGCAAGCGCTGTTCAGTGGCCCTCGGTGCCGTGCAGCGGGAAGCCCGCGATACCGCGCCAGGCCAGCGAGGTGAGAAGCTGCACCGCCTTCTCGCGGGGGATCTTCGACTCGCTGGAGAGCCAGTAGCGGGCGACCACCTGGGAGACGCCGCCGAGGCCGACGGCCAGCAGCATCGACTCGTCCTTGGAGAGACCGGTGTCCTCGGCGATCACGTCCGAGATGGCCTCGGCGCACTGGAGGCTGACCCGCTCGACGCGCTCGCGCACGGCGGGCTCGTTGGTCAGGTCGGACTCGAAGACGAGGCGGAACGCGCCGCCCTCGTCCTCCACGTACGCGAAGTAGGCATCCATCGTCGCGGCGACGCGCAGCTTGTTGTCGCTGGTGGAGGCGAGCGCCGTGCGCACCGCAAGGAGCAGTGCCTCGCAGTGCTGGTCGAGCAGCGCCAGGTACAGATCCAGCTTTCCGGGGAAGTGCTGGTAGAGGACCGGCTTGGAGACGCCCGCCCGCTCCGCGATGTCGTCCATCGCGGCCGAGTGGTACCCCTGTGCGACGAAGACTTCCTGGGCCGCGCCCAGAAGCTGATTGCGGCGGGCCCGGCGGGGCAGACGCGTGCCTCGCGGGCGCGCTGCCTCGGTCTGCTCGATGGCTGTCACGCCGCCTCCCAAAATTGATGCTCGTGCGCGATGTGCGCGCGCCGCCATCGTACTTTTGGGTAACCCGGCTGTGCGCGGTGCGCACGCAGAATTTCACGGACCGGACGCGCTGGGTAGCCGGAGATACGCCTGGTTATCCGAACAAATCAGCGGTAGTCGTCCTCGTCGAGGGCGACCACACGGGCCTGCTCGGCCATGTCGGCCTCGTTCGCCGCGCCCCTGTCGGCATCGATGAGCGAGTCGTCGTGCTCCTGCCGTACGTCGGTGTGCTGTTCGGCCGCGTCCGCTTCGGGTGTCTCCTCGGCGAGCTCCACGGCGTCGTCTTCTTCCTCGAACACTTCGGGATCATTGGGGTCGACGGGCATGATTGCTCCCTTTTCGAGGGCTTGTTACGAGCCTATGGGCTAGCTCTGCGCACCGCTATGCGGTCTGTGACGGCGAACACATGAACCACGGTGTGATCGTCTCGTAACATTGCCCGCATGTCTTCGACCGAGCTGCCGGAAACCCTCGCCGCTGCTGTCGCTCCGGTTCCCCGGGTGGGCGCGGTCCGGGTGGCGCCCGGTGAAGAGCTGCGCTCGGTGAGTCTGCCCGGGCTGACGCTGAACATCCGCGCCCGTCCCGGTACGGGATCCGGTCTCGACCCCGCCCTGTTCGTGCACGGGCTCGGCGGCTCCTCGCAGAACTGGTCCGCCCTGATGCCGCTGCTCGCCGACACGGTGGACTGCGAGGCCGTGGACCTGCCCGGCTTCGGGGACTCCGCGCCGCCGGACGACGGCAACTACTCGGTCACCGGCCACGCGCGCGCGGTGATCCGGCTGCTCGACTCGGCGGGCCGCGGCCCCGTCCACCTCTTCGGGAACTCGCTGGGCGGCGCCGTCGCCACCCGGGTCGCCGCGGTCCGCCCGGACCTCGTCCGCACCCTCACCCTGATCTCGCCCGCGCTCCCCGAGATCCGCGCCCAGCGCACCGCCTGGCCGACCGCCCTGCTCGCGGTGCCCGGCATCGCCTCGCTGTTCACGCGGATGACCAAGGACTGGTCGGCCGAGGACCGTACGCGCGGGGTGATGGCCCTCTGTTACGGCGACCCGGGCCGGGTGAGCCCCGAGGCGTTCCGGGCGGCGGTCGAGGAGATGGAGCGCCGCCTTGAGCTGCCGTACTTCTGGGACGCGATGGCCCGCTCGGCGCGGGGCGTCGTCGACGCGTACACCCTGAGCGGGCAGCACGGGCTCTGGCGGCAGGCCGAGCGGGTGCTCGCCCCGACGCTGCTGGTCTACGGCGGCCGGGACCAGCTGGTCGGCTTCCGGATGGCCCGCAGAGCGGCTGCGGCGTTCCGCGGGTCGAGACTGCTGACCCTGCCCGATGCCGGGCACGTGGCGATGATGGAGTACCCGGAGGTGGTCGCGCAGGCCTTCCGGGACCTGGCCGACGACTGCGGAAACAGGAGCTGATCCGGGGCGTGGGACGACACAGCCGACCCAAGGGCGCCACGGGCACTCCCGAGCCCACCCGCATCGCCGACACCACCGGGCCCGTGCCCGTCGTGGAGGAGGTGCGGACGGCGGGCGGACGACGCCGCGCCGACGGCCCGCCGACCGGCCAGGTACCGCGGATCCGCCCGGTTCCCGGCGGTCCCGGCTCCCAGCACCAGGGCGGCGGCACCCCGGCGCACGGCGTGCCCCAGGTGCGCGGCGGCCACCCCGAGCACCACGAGGGCGGGGGCGGCTGGGGCGAGCCCGCCGCGCCGCGCCCCGGCGACTGGCACGGCGCCCCGGCCCAGGCCGGTTCCGGGCCGGGTGTCCGAATACCGGGGCCCCGGCGCGAGTACGTGGACGCCTTCGACGGCGCCGAGTGGACGGACACCGGCACGCACCGCGTGGCCGAGCCGACGGACACGGGTTCGTACCGCAGGGTCACGCCCACGGGCACCGGTTCGTTCCGCAGGGTCGCCCCCGCCCCCGTCGACACAGGCACCCACCGCAGGGTGGACCCGATGGACACGGGCTCCCACCGCAGGATGGATCCGGCCGATACGGGCGCGCAACGCAGGGCCGCCCCCGCGCCCGCCCCCGCGCCCGCCTCCGCGCCCGCCGTGCCGCGGCCGGCCCCCGTGCCCGAGCGGGTCGAGACGGCCCCCGAGACCAAGACGGCCAAGACGGGCAAGGCGGACAAGGGGGGCAAGTCCTCCAAGGGTCGCACCCTCACCGGGATCGCGGCGGCGGCCTTCACCACCGTGCTCGCGGTCGTGGTGGCCGGTCAGGTCACCTCCGACGGTGGCCACAAGACCGGCGCCCAGTCGGCCGACGACAGCGGCCGCGCCGGTGACGGGCCCGCCTCCCGCTCCAAGGACCGGGCGACGCCCGAGCAGGCGGCCCCGGCGGCCAAGCCCGCCTCGTACGAGCAGAAGATGGCCCTGCAGTACCCGATCGACCCGAAGCTGAAAGGTTCCGGCGCGTTCGAGGTGGTGCCCGGGTCCGCGGCGGCGCCGGGCAAGGGGCGCAAGTACCGCTACCGGGTGGACATCGAGAAGGGGCTCGACCTGGACGGCGCCCTGTTCGCCGAGGCCGTGCAGAAGACCCTCAACGACGACCGCAGCTGGGCGCACGACGGGGCGAAGACCTTCGAGCGGATCTCCTCCGGGAAGCCCGACTTCGTCATCACCCTGGCGAGTCCCGGCACCACGGCGGCCTGGTGCGCCAAGTCGGAGCTGGACACCGCCGAGGAGAACGTCTCGTGCGACTCGGCCGCGACCGAGCGCGTGATGATCAACGCGTTCCGCTGGGCGCAGGGCTCCGAGACGTTCGGGGCGCAGGCGATGTACGCGTACCGGCAGATGCTCATCAACCATGAAGTGGGACACCGCCTCGGCCATGGTCATGTGAGCTGTAGCACTCCCGGGGCGCTCGCTCCGGTGATGCAGCAGCAGACCAAGTCCTTGGACATAGGCGGGATCAAGTGCCGTCCCAACGCCTGGGTCTACCCGACTGGTTGAGACCAGTCCGGCCCTGCTGTCCACAATGTGGGACAACCGTCTCAATCTCGGTTGACAGTGGACAGCGGGGCTTTGCATAGTTCTCGGCATGCCGCACCGCCCCTTCACCCCCGCACGCGCCGCCATCGAGCTGGCGCTGATCGGCGTGACCGGGCTCTGCGTAGCCGACATTCACTGTTGCTGACGCCCACTCGCGCGCAGTTTTCTTTCACTTGCGCCCGGGTACTTCCGTCTTTGCTCATCCGCGCGGGCGCAGCACTCCCTCTTGTTCGAAGGCCATGACGTCGTCATGGGTCGAGGCAGACGCCCGCGTCCCCTTTGCCCTGTATGTGCAGTCACCGAGAGGTCTTCATTCCGATGCGTCAGATGTCCGGAAACGTCGCAAGAGCGGCAGCGATAGCCGTGGTTCTCGCCGTGGGCGCCGTCGCCTGCGGCCCCGATGACAGTGGCGCCAAGAACGCCGGCGGCAGCTCGGACGCCAAGCCCCAGAAGGGCGGCACGCTCTCCGTCCTCAACAACGAGCCGCAGACCGACTTCGACCCGGCGCGGCTCTACACCTCCGGCGGCGGAAACGTTCCGTCCCTGGTCTTCCGTACGCTCACCACGCGCAACCGCGAAGCCGGCGCCGAGGGCACCAAGGTCGTCCCCGACCTCGCCACCGACACCGGCAAGCCCAACGCCGACGCCACGGTGTGGACGTACACCCTCAAGGACGGCCTCAAGTACGAGGACGGCACACCGATCACGACGGCCGACATCAAGTACGGCATCGAGCGGTCCTTCGCGGCCGAGCTCTCCGGCGGCGCGCCCTACCTGCGCGACTGGCTGGTCGGCGGCGCCGACTACCAGGGCCCCTACAAGGACGGCGGCAAGGGCCTCGCCTCGATCGAGACGCCCGACGCCAAGACCATCGTCTTCCACCTGGACAAGCCCGAGGGCGAGTTCCCCTACCTGGCGACCCAGACCCAGTTCGCGCCGGTCCCCAAGGCCAAGGACAAGGGCACCAAGTACGAGGAGCACCCGGTCTCGTCCGGCCCGTACAAGGTCGTCAAGAACGAGAACGACGGCGAGCACCTGGTCCTGGAGCGCAACCCCAACTGGTCCGAGGCCACCGACGCCGAGCGCAAGGCGTACCCGGACAGCATCGACGTGCGCTCCGGCCTCGACGCCTCCGTCATCAACCAGCGGCTCTCCGCCTCCCAGGGGCCGGACTCGGCCGCCGTCACCACCGACACCAACCTCGGCCCGGCCGAGCTCTCCAAGGTCGGCGGTGACAAGGCGCTCGCCGCGCGCGTGGGCACCGGCCACTTCGGCTACACCAACTACATCGGCTTCAACCCCAAGGTGAAGCCGTTCGACGACCCGAAGGTGCGCCAGGCCGTCGCGTACGCGGTGGACCGCAGCTCGGTCGTCAACGCGGTCGGCGGCTCCTCGCTCGCCGAGCCCGCCACCACCTTCCTGCCCAACCAGAAGGCGTTCGGCTACACCCAGTTCGACCACTTCCCGGCCGGTGACTCGGGCAACGCCGCCAAGGCCAAGGAGCTCCTGAAGGAGGCGGGCCACCCGGACGGTCTCACCGTCACGCTCACCCACTCGAACGCCAAGGGCGGCCCCAAGGGCCCCGAGGTCGCGACCGCCCTCCAGGACGCCCTGAAGAAGGCCGGGTTCACGGTCAAGCTCCAGGGCCTGGAGGCCAACGACTACAACGACACCATCCAGAGCGTCAGCAAGGAGCCCGGCTTCTTCCTGCGCGGCTGGGGTGCCGACTGGCCGTCCGGCGGCCCGTTCCTCGCGCCGATCTTCGACGGCCGCCAGATCGTCAAGGACGGCGCCAACTTCAACACCGGCTTCCTGGACGACCCGTCGGTCAACAAGGAGGTCGACGAGATCAACAAGCTGACCGACCTGGCGGCGGCCGCGCCGCGCTGGGGCGCCCTCGACAAGAAGATCGGTGAGCAGGCCGTCGTGGTCCCGCTCTTCCACCCGGTCTACAAGCGGCTGGTCGGCAAGGACATCAAGAACGTCGTCATCAGCGACTGGACCGGTGTGCTCGACATCTCCCAGGTCGCGGTCAAGTAGCCATGAGTGAGGCCTTGCTGGCCTCGGAGACGGGAGCGGTCCAGGTGGCCGCTCCCGCTTCGGGGGCCCGTCAGTTCTGGCAACGGCTGCGCGCCCAGCGCGCGGTGACCGTCGCCGCCGTCGTCTTCGCGCTGCTCGTGCTCGTCGCGCTCACCGCGCCGCTGCTCACCGCCCTGGAGGGGCAGGACCCCAACACCTTCCACCCGGGCCTGGTGGACTCGGCGGCCGGCGGGGTGCCCAAGGGCTCCTTCGGCGGGATCAGCGGCGACCACTGGCTCGGCGTGGAGCCCCAGACCGGCCGCGACCTGTTCGCGCGGCTCGTCTACGGAGCCCGGGTGTCGCTCGGCGTCGCCTTCATCGCCACCCTGGTGCAGGTGTTCATCGGGGTCGCCCTCGGGCTGTCCGCCGCGCTCGGCGGGCGCTGGGCCGACCAGGTCATCAGCCGGTTCACCGACGTGGTGGTGGCGCTGCCGCTGCTCGTCATCAGCCTCGGCCTGATCGCGATCGTGCCCGACTCCGTGCCGCGCCCGGTCCTGATCACCTTCGTGATCGCGGTGGTCGGCTGGTCCGGCACGTCCAAGATCGTGCGGTCCTCCGCGCTCAGCCTCAAGTCCCTCGACTACGTCTCGGCGGCCCGGCTCAGCGGTTGGGGCAGGCTCGCGGTCGCCCGGCGCGAGCTGCTGCCCGCGCTGGCCGCGCCCGTCATCACGTACGGCGTGCTCCTCGTGCCCGCCAACGTCTCCATCGAGGCGGCGCTCTCGTTCCTCGGCGTCGGCATCAAGCCGCCCACCCCGTCGTGGGGGCAGATGCTCACCGAGGCCAACACCTGGTACCAGTCGGCGCCCACCTATCTGCTGCTGCCCGCGGGCTTCCTGTTCGTGACGGTCCTCTCCCTCACGGTCGTCGGCGAGGGAGTGCGCACCGCGCTCGACCCCCGCGCCGCCTCCCGGCTCAAGGTCGGCGTCAAGTCCCGCAGAGACGTCAAGTCCCGTAAGGAGGCCTCGAAGTGACGGGCTTTCTGCTGCGGCGGCTCGGCGGCGCGGTCTTCGTGCTGCTCGCCCTCTCCGTCGTCGTCTACCTCGTCTTCTACGCCGCTCCCGGCAACGTCGCCCAGATCGTCTGCGGCGAGCGCTGCTCGCCGGCCCAGGTGGCCCAGGTGCACGACCGCCTCCAGCTCGGCGACCCGATCCACGTCCAGTACTGGCACTTCCTCCAGGGTCTCTTCGCCGGCCGCGACTTCTCCTCCGGGATAGGCGTCGTCCACTGCGACGCGCCCTGCCTGGGCCTGTCCTACCGCCAGGACTCGCCGGTCACCGACATCCTCCTGAACAAGCTGCCCGTCACCGGCTCGCTGGTGATCGGCGCGTTCGTGCTGTGGATCCTGCTCGGCGTCGGCACCGGGCTGCTCTCCGCCTGGAAGCGCGGCGGCGCGATCGAGCGGACGCTCACCGGGCTCACGCTCATCGGCTTCTCCACCCCGGTCTTCGTGATCGGACTGGTGCTGATCATCGTCTTCTGCTCGACGCTCGGCTGGCTGCCGTTCCCGCAGTACACGCCGTTCTCGGACAACCCCGAGCAGTGGTTCTGGGGACTGCTGCTGCCGTGGATCTCGCTGGCGCTGATCGAGAGCGCCAAGTACGCGCGCCTGGTGCGCAGCTCGATGCTGGAGACCCTCGCCGAGGACCATGTGCGCACCTTCCGGGCGTACGGACTCACCGAGCGGGCCATCGTCGGCAAGCACGCCCTGCGCGGCGCGGTCGCCCCGGTCATCGCGCTGAGCGCGCTGGACGCGGGCTCCATGTTCGGCGGCGCCGTGCTCACCGAGTCGCTCTTCGGTATCCAGGGCATCGGCAAGCTCCTGGTGGACTCGGTCCGCCAGGTCGATCTGCCCGTCGTGGTCGGCGTCGTCATGACGACCGGATTCTTCGTCGTACTGGCCAATGCCGTCGCGGACGCGCTGTACGCGGTGGCGGACCGACGGGTGGTGCTGCAGTGACCGAGGTCACGACTGAGGCTCTGGTGGAGGTCGCCGGCCTCGGCATCTCCTTCGGCGGGACCCGGGCCGTGGACGGGCTCTCCTTCACCCTGGCGCCCGGCGCCGCGCTCGGCGTGGTCGGCGAGTCCGGCTCCGGCAAGAGCGCGTCCGCGTACGCCCTGCTCGGCCTGCACCGGGGCACCGGCGCGCTGGTCGAGGGGACCGTCCGGGTCGCGGGTACCGATGTGCAGCAGGCGTCCGACGCCGAACTGCGGAGGCTGCGCGGGGGAGTGGCGGCGATGGTCTTCCAGGACCCGCTCTCCTCCCTCGACCCGTACTACGCCATCGGCGACCAGATCGCCGAGGTGTACCGGGTGCACCGGGGCGGCTCCAAGCGGGCGGCACGCGCGCGTGCCGTCGAGGTGCTCGACCGCGTGGGCATCCCGGACGCGGCCCGCAAGGCGCGTTCGCGCCCGCACGAGTTCTCCGGCGGCATGCGCCAGCGCGCGCTCATCGCGATGGCGCTGGCCTGCGAGCCGAAGCTTTTGATCGCGGACGAGCCGACCACGGCCCTCGATGTCACCGTCCAGGCCCAGATCCTCGACCTGCTGCACGGGCTGCGCCAGGAGACCGGGATGGGGCTGCTGCTCGTCACCCACGACGTGGGCGTCGCGGCGGAGAGCGTCGACGACGTCCTGGTCATGCGCCAGGGACGCGCGGTGGAGCGCGGGCCCGTGAGGGACGTGCTCGGCGCGCCTGAGGCCGCGTACACCAAGGAGCTGCTCTCGGCGGTGCCTCGGCTGGACGCGGCGAAGCCGGGCGCCCCGGCCACCGGCGAACCGCTGCTCGAAGCCCGTGACCTGCGCAAGGTCTTCGGACGCGGCAAGTCGTCGTTCACCGCCGTCGACGGCGTCTCGCTCACCGTGCGGCGCGGCGAGACGCTCGGCGTCGTCGGCGAGAGCGGCAGCGGCAAGACGACGCTGGGCCGGATGCTGGTGGGCCTGCTCGACACCACGTCCGGCACGATCCGCCGCGACGGCACGGCCGTCCAGATGGTCTTCCAGGACCCGGTCGCCTCCCTCAACCCGAGGCGCTCGATCGGCGAATCGGTGGCCGACCCGCTGCGGGCCTCCGGCGTACGGGACGAGAAGCGCATCCGCGCGCGCGTGGGTGAACTCCTGGAGCGGGTCGGCCTGGACCTGGACCGCTACGACCGCTACCCGCACGAGTTCAGCGGCGGCCAGCGCCAGCGCGTCGGCATCGCCCGCGCGCTCGCGGCCGAACCGCAGCTGATCGTCTGCGACGAGCCGGTGTCCGCGCTCGACGTGACCACCCAGGCCCACGTCACCGCACTCCTCGCGGAGCTGCAGCGCGAGCTCGGCCTCGGGCTCGTCTTCATCGCGCACGACCTCGCCGTCGTACGGCAGGTCAGCGACCGGGTCGCGGTGATGCGCCGGGGCCGGATCGTGGAGGAGGGCGCGGTGGACGAGGTGTACGGATCGCCCAAGGACCCGTACACCCGGCAGCTGCTCGCGGCCGTGCCGACCGTCGACCCGGTGCTCGCCGCGGTGCGCCGCGCCGCGCGCAAGGAGCTGCGCGAGCAGCTCCGGGAGCAGAACCGCGATGAGGTGGCCGCGGCCTGACGCTCCGTTACTCTCCCACCCCGTAGCGCGACGGAACGCGACCGGGGTGGGAAAGTTACGTGCATTCACCCCTTCCGGTGGGGGGGGGGGGGGGGGGGGGGGGGAGGAGGGGGGTGGGGGGGGGGGGTTCCTCCGCCGCCGAGGGTTGGGGGAGG
>NZ_JBVIHM010000023.1:74441-137057 GCF_055570295.1 Streptomyces sp. NPDC031265 | reverse complement strand
ACGATGAGAGAGGGGAGCCCTATTCCCCCCCCCCCCCCCCCCCCCCCCCCCCCCCCCCCCCCCCCCCCCACCGTCGTATCCGCTTACGTTCATCCCGCTGCGAGTCGCCGGTGCAACGGCGGCCGCCCACCAGGGAGATCGGGGGTGCGTACATTGCGGATCGGACTGCTCACCGACGGCGGGTATCCGTACACGACCGGCGAGTCCGGGCTGTGGTGCGACCGGCTCGTGCGCGGGCTCGCGCGGCACGAGTTCGACATATACGCGCTGAGCCGCACTGCGGCCCAGGAGGAACGCGGCTGGGTGGCCCTGCCGCCCCAGGTCCGCCGGGTGCGCACGGCCCCGCTGTGGGCCCCGGAGGAGTGGGCGCACTCCCACACGAGCGCGCAGCCGCCCCGCCGCCTCGGCCGCCGCGAGCGGCACCGCTTCGCCACCTGCTTCCGCGAACTGGCCGGAGCGATCTGCATGGCGGGACCGGGTGGCGCGGACAGCGGGAACGCGTCCTCGGGACGGGACGCGGTGGGGCGCGCGCGGAACGGGGTGCCCGGCCGGGAAGGGCTGTTGAGGGGAGTGCCCGGGCAGCGGCCGGACGGGAGCGGAGGCGGCGCCTCGGACCCGAATGCCCTGACCATCACCGACCTGACCGTCTCCTTCGACGCCCTCGCCATGGGAGGGAAGGTGGTCGTCGGCACGGGTGCCACGGGCGCGGAGCCGGTCGTGAGTACCGCTGCCACAGGCGGCGCGCCGGTTGTCGGTACCGCCCCCACCGGCGGGTCGTCGCGGTTCGCGGAGGCGCTGTACGGACTGGCCGACCTCGCCCACGAGTGCGGCGGGCTGTCCGCCGCCCTGCGCTCCGAGACAGCCGTGCGCGTACTGGAGGCCGCCTGCCGCACCCCCGGCGCGAGCCGCGCGGTGCAGGCCGCGCGCGTCCCCGACTACCTGGCCTTCGCCGACCTCCTGGAGCGCGCCCTGCGCCCCCTCTCGCTCGACTGGTACGACGCGGCGGGCCTCGGCGACGTCGACCTCTGCCATGCGGCCGGAGGCGGCTCCGCCGCCCTCCCGGGACTGCTGGCCAACCGCTTCTTCGGAGTTCCGCTGCTGGTCACCGAGTACGGGGCGCAGCTGCGCGCCCAGTACCTCGCGGCGGGCGACGCACGCGTCCCGGTGCGGGCGCTGATGGCCGCGTTCCACCGGCGGCTCGCCGCCGAGGTGTACGAGCGGGCCGCGCTCATCACCCCCGGCAACACCCATACCCGCCGCTGGCAGGAGAAGTGCGGCGCCGAACGCGCCAAGCTGCGCACGGTGTACCCCGGCATGGCCGCCGACCGCTTCCGGACGGTCGGCGAGGACACGAGCGGGGGCGACCCCGCCACGCTGGTCTGGGTCGGCCGCATCGACCCGACCAAGGACCTCATCGCCCTGCTCCACGCCTTCGCGGAGGTCCGCCGCGCGGTGCCGGACGCGCGCCTGCGGATCTTCTACGCGGGCCAGGCGTCCGGGGCCGCACCGGGCGGGGGGTGCGGTGGGGGCGCGGTCGGCGGGTACGGCGCCCGGCGGGCCGGGCGGGACTCCGTGGGGGACGGCGGCGGTGCCGGGTTCGGCGGTGGCGCTCGCGGGTTCGGCTCGGCGGGGTTCGGCTCGGCCGGGTTCGGCGGGGCGGTTTTCGGTGGCGGTGCTTCTGGCGGCGGCGCCCATGGGTTCGGTGCGGGCGGGCGGGGCTCCGCCGGGTACGACGGGGCGGGCCACGGGTTCGGCGCGGGCCGTTCCGGCGGGTCGGGCGGTTCGGGGTACGCGGGCGGTTCGGGCTACGGGGCCGGGTCGGGCCTTGCGGCCGGTTCGAGGTACGGAGAGGGACCGTCCTACGGGGTCGGTTCGGGGTATGGCGCCGGATCGGCGTACGGGGGCGACGGCCCGGGATACGGGGTCCGCCCGGGATACGGGGTCGGCCAGGGGTATGAGACAGGCCCGGCGTACGGGGCTGCGCCTGGTTACGGGGTCAGCCCGGGATACGCGGGCGGCTCCGGCCACGGCGTCGGGGCCCACGGATCCGGCGCTCCCGCCTCCCCCCTGTCGCCCGAGTCCGCCGCCTACCTCGCCCACTGCCGCGCCCTCGCGGCCCAGCTCTTCCCCGACGAGGCCGTGGACGCCCACGCGGTCGGGGACAACCCGGTCTCCTTCGAGGAGATCGGCGGCCCCGGCGCGCCGGAGCTGGCCGACGCGTACGCCGGCGGCAGCGTCGTCGTGCTCTCCAGCGTCGTCGAGGGTTTCCCCGTCAGCCTTGTCGAGGCGATGTTCTGCGGCCGGGCCACGGTCTCCACGGACGCGGGCGCGGTGGTCGAGGTCATCGGCGGCACGGGCCTCGTGGTGCCGCCGCGCAACCCGCGTGCGCTGGCCGACGCGTGCGTGGCGCTGCTGCGCGACCCCGAACGGCGCGAACGGCTCGGCGCCGCCGCCCGTGCCCGCGCGCTCGAACTCTTCACGGTCGAGCAGAACCTCGCGGCATTTCGCGGCATTTACCTGGAGCTGATGTCCCACTGCCCGGTGCGCCGGGAGACCGTGGACGAGAGTGGCGACCCGGTGCCGTTCGCCCACCCGGCCGAGGCCCACGTCCCGGGCAGCTGGGCGGCCCTGGCCGCCCCGTCCAAGGCCGCCGGGTACTCCCCGGGCTGGGCGGACGCGGGTGCGTGCGGCGGCGGGGCGAGGAGTGCGGGCTCGGTCCGCGCGACCGGCCGCGCCACGGACCCGGACCCGTCCGGCGCGGCAGCGGCCGACCCCGGCGCCCCCGCCGGATCAGGCCACTCCACGACTGGGCACTCCGGCCCCTCCCGTACCGCGCCCGGACACTCGACCCCGACCCCCTCGGCCCCGACCTCCTCGGCCCCGACCCCTTCGGACCCGAGCGGCCCCGGCCCGACCCCGCCCCACATCGGCCGCTCCGGCTCCGCCCACGCCGAGGAGGCGACACGATGACCCGCCCCCCGACGACCCGGCCGACGGACGGCCCCGCCGACAACGACATCCCGCGCGCCCCCGAGAGCGCGGGCGCCTGGGACATCCGCTCGGAGGCCCTGCTGGCCGATCCGATCCGCAAGCGCCCCACAGGCGTACGAGGTCAGCGCCTCCCGGTCCCGAGGCCCAACTCGGCCTCGGGGGAGGGCGGTTCGACGGGCACGGCGAGCGCAACGGGAGCAGCGGGCACGGCGCGGCAGGGGCCCGCCACCGCCAACTCCTCCCGCCCTGCGGCCGGTTCGTCCTGGGATGCTCCGGCGACCTCGGAGGGCCCGGCACCCCAGGAAGATCCGGGGCCCTCTGCGGCCCGTAATCCGGCTGCGGCCCAGGAGCCTGTCGCGGCCCAAGAGCCCACCGAGGCCGAGGAGTCCGCCGCATCCCGGAGGCCCTCGGCCCCGGACCAACCCCCCGCGTCCGCCCCCCGCCCCCGCGCCCGTCGAGGCTCCGCCGACCCTGTGAAGGCGCTCATGCACCGGCACCGGGTACTGTGCGAGCGGGCCGTCGACCCGCTGGAGATCGCCGCCGGGCTCGAAGCGCACGGGGTGACCGACCGGACCGCCGCCCGCTTCCGACACCGGGACGTGTTCTCGCTCGCCGAGGAGCTCTACGCGCGCGTGCCGCGCGGCACCGAACCGCCGCGCCACGACCTGGGGCCCGCGCCCCAGCCCGCCGGGCGGGTGTTCCGGGTGCTGCGCGCGCTGCTGCCGGGCGCCCTGTGCGCCGTCACCGTGGCCGCGAGCCGGCTCACCGTCGGCGGGGCACGGCTCGCCGTGATCGGCGCCGGGACCGCCGCCGTCGGCGCCGCCCTCGCGTACGCCGTCCGGCGCGGCCCCCTGCGGACCGGCCGCGGCGCCGGGCTGCCGTGGGCGCTCTGGCTCGCCGCGTACGCCGTGGCGGGCAACGGCCTCCTGGATGCACTGGTCGCGGGTGGCCCGGACGGCGGCCCCACCGGCCCCGACGGCTGGGCCGCCGACCCGGCGGCCGCAGTCGGTCTCACCCTGGCCGTCGCCCCCGCCACCTGGTGCGCCCGCCTCTTCGCCGTACGTGCCCGGCGCGGCCTCGCGACCAGCCGCGGCCTGGAGGAGTTCGCCGGCCGCTCCCGCCCGCTCCTGCTCGGCGCGGTCGCCCTGTTCCTGTCCGTCCTCGCCGCCGTCCTGCTGACCGGCCGACTCGCGTACGGGCACGGCTCGTTCGCGTCCGCCGCCGCACCCGGCGCGCTGCTCTTCCTGGCGCGGCTGCTCGCCCTGCACGGCTTCGCACCGGCCGCCGCCGCCGGGCTGCGGGCGGCGGCCTGCGCCGAGGCGGCCGCCCTCGCCCTGGTGCTCGCCGGCCGCCTGCCGGGCTGCGGCGTCCTCGCCCGCCCGGTGACCGCCGTCGTCGAGGCGGGCGGCGCGGGAGCCGTCCCGGCCGCCGTCTGCGGCACCGCCGCCCTCGCCCTGCTCGCCAGGGCCACCGCGGTCCTTGCCCGCGCCTCGGCCCACTCCGCACGCCCATCGACCCCCGAACAGCACTACACGCATTGACGCGCACTGATGCCCGAAGGAGAACGAGACACATGACCGCCCTGCCCCCGGCCTCCTGCCGACCGCACGGAAAGGCCGCGCGATGAGGGTGCTACTGCTCGGTGCCAACGGATATCTGGGCCGTTTCGTCGCCGACCGCCTGCTCGCCGACCCGGCAGTCCAGCTCACCGCGCTCGGGCGCGGCGACGACGCCGACGTACGGTTCGACCTCGCCTCCGGCAGCCCGGGAGCTCTCACCCGCTTCCTGGACGCCGTCCACCCCGGGGTCGTCATCAACTGCGCCGGCGCCACCCGCGGCGGCGCCCGCGAGCTGACCCGGCACAACACGGTCGCCGTCGCCACCGTCTGCGAGGCCCTGCGCCGCAGCGGCTGCGGCGCCCGCCTGGTCCAGCTCGGCTGCGCCTCCGAATACGGGCCCTCCCAGCCGGGGTCCTCCACCGCCGAGGACGCCGTGCCGCGCCCCGGCGGCCCGTACGGCGTGAGCAAGCTCGCCGGAACCGAGCTGGTCCTCGGCTCGGGCCTGGACGCCATCGTGCTGCGGGTCTTCTCACCGGTCGGGCCGGGCACCCCCGCCGGATCCCCGCTCGGCCGCCTCGCCGAGGCGATGCGCCGGGCCATGCAGTCCGGCGACGGCGAACTCAAACTCGCCGGGCTCGGAGTGCAGCGCGACTTCGTGGACGTCCGCGACGTGGCCCGCGCCGTGCACGCCGCCTCCCTCTCGGCCGCCCAGGGCGTCGTCAACATCGGGACCGGCCGCTCGGTGAAGCTGCGCGACGCGGCCGCCGTCCTCGCCCGGGTCGCCGGGTACGGCGGCGCGCTGCACGAACTGGACGCCGGGCCGGGCCTGCGGCCGGGAGTCATCGGCGCCCCCCGCCCCTCCGCCGACGCCGTCCTGGAGCATCTGGCAGCCCCCCAGGCCCCGTACCCCGACGGCTGCGGCAGCTGGCAGCAGGCCGACGTCCGCACCGCGCGCGACCGGCTCGGCTGGCGGCCCCGGATCAACCTGGAGGAGTCCCTGGCCGACATCTGGATGGAGGCGGCGTGCCGCATCTGACCACCACCGGGTCCCCGCGCGAGGCGACCTCCGGGCGGCTCGGGTTCGGAGTCCCCGGCTGTGCGCACCCGCTGGTCGCCCCGGTCGAGTGGGCCGAGCTGACCCGCCCGGGCACCCCGCTGCACTGGGCGGTGCTGAACGTCGCCGACGGCCCGGGCACGAGGCCCGACCCGCACTGCCTGGAGGCCGCCGGAAAGCTGCGCAACGCGGGCATCCGCGTCCTGGGCCACCTCGACACCGCGTACGGGACCCGCTCCTTCGGCGAGCAGATCTCCGACGCACACCGGTTCCTCGACTGGTACCGCGTCGACGGCTTCCTCCTGGACCGATGTCCCACGGACCGGGACGCGCTGCCGGAGGTGCGACGCACGGTGTCGACCCTGCGAGCCCTGCGTGAGGGGGCCCACCTGGTCCTCGGTCAGGGCGCCTACCCGTACCCCGGCTACGCGGAGACCGCCGACCAGCTCGTCACCTTCACCGGCCCATGGAGCCGGTACCGGTGGTCGCAGGTGGCCGAGTGGACCGCCGACTACCCGGAGGAGCGCTTCTGCCACTTCGTCCACGGGGTGCCCCGCACCCACCTCGACGAGGCCCTGCGGATCGCCCGCTGGCAGGGCGCGGGGACGATCTACTTCACCGACCGCGGCGACGACGGGGGACAAATGAACCCATTCGAGACACTGCCCGGCTACTGGGACGAAATCGTCTCGCGTATCGGACCGGGTATCTCGGAATGAGAAGCGGCGTGGCAGTGTTGCGGGAAGAACAACCGTACTGACATACCGACCGACGGAGTTTCCGTGTCGCTGCCACCCTTGGTAGAGCCGGCTGCCGAGCTCACCGTAGACGAGGTCCGCAGGTACTCGCGCCACCTGATCATTCCCGATGTCGGGATGGACGGGCAGAAGCGGCTGAAGAACGCCAAGGTGCTCTGTGTGGGCGCCGGCGGCCTCGGTTCGCCGGCCCTGATGTACCTGGCCGCCGCCGGTGTCGGCACGCTCGGCATCGTCGAGTTCGACGAGGTCGACGAGTCGAACCTGCAGCGCCAGATCATCCACAGCCAGGCCGACATCGGCCGCTCCAAGGCCGAGTCCGCCAAGGACTCGGTCCTGGGGATCAACCCGTACGTGAACGTGGTCCTGCACGAAGAGCGGCTCGAAGCCGAGAACGTGATGGACATCTTCAGCCAGTACGACCTGATCGTCGACGGCACGGACAACTTCGCCACCCGGTACCTCGTCAACGACGCGTGCGTGCTGCTCGACAAGCCGTACGTGTGGGGCTCGATCTACCGGTTCGACGGCCAGGCCTCGGTCTTCTGGTCCGAGTACGGGCCCTGCTACCGCTGCCTCTACCCGGAGCCCCCGCCGCCGGGCATGGTCCCGTCCTGCGCCGAGGGCGGCGTCCTGGGTGTGCTCTGCGCGTCTATCGGCTCCATCCAGGTCACCGAGGCGATCAAGGTCCTCGCGGGCGTCGGCGAACCGCTGGTCGGCCGTCTGATGATCTACGACGCCCTGGAGATGCAGTACCGCCAGGTGAAGGTCCGCAAGGACCCGGACTGCGCGATCTGCGGCGAGAACCCGACCGTCACCGAGCTCATCGACTACGAGGCCTTCTGCGGCGTCGTGTCCGAGGAGGCCCAGGAGGCGGCACTCGGCTCGACGATCACTCCCCGGCAGCTCAAGGAGTGGATCGACGCCGACGAGAAGATCGAGATCATCGACGTCCGCGAGCCGAACGAGTACGAGATCGTCTCCATCCCGGGCGCCAAGCTGATCCCGAAGAACGAGTTCCTGATGGGCAACGCACTCCAGGACCTGCCGCAGGACAAGCGCATCGTGCTGCACTGCAAGACGGGCGTCCGCTCGGCCGAGGTGCTCGCGGTCCTGAAGTCCGCGGGCTTCGCGGACGCGGTCCACGTCGGCGGCGGCGTGATCGGCTGGGTCCACCAGATCGAGCCGGAGAAGCCTGTCTACTGATACTGATCCCGGGCCGCAGGACATTTGTCCTGCGGGACCCGGGACGGTCATCTCTGCCGTGGCCGGTGCCCCCTGAGCGAAGCTCTTTCCTGTCAGCGGGAGAGCGCACGCGAAGGGGGCACTGTGATGAGCACGGTGGCAATCGAGAACCAGGTCCGCACGGCTGGAACCGAGGCCCGGACGGGGACCGAGGAGCGGACCGGGACCTCGGTGCAGACCGGGGCCACGGCGCAGCCGGAGATCAAGGGTCTGCCCAACTGGTACTTCCCGCTGGTCGGTTGCTTCGCCGGGGTCTTCGACATCGCCCGCGCGTACCCGGTGGTCTACTGGCTGATCCCGGTCGTGGCCGTCCTGAACATCGCCCTCACGCTCACCGTGCTCCGCGCCCGGATGCGCTACATGAGGGCGCTCTGGAAGAACAAGCGCACCCGTCTGCTCGCCCTCGGCCTGCTCGGCGTCCGCTTCGCGGTCCGTTTCGGCCTGAGCCTCGCCGGCCTCGCGATGGGCGCGGCGAGCGGCAGCCTCGTCGTCGGAATCGTGATGGCGGTGCTGGGCACGGCGATGGCCTGGGGTGACCAGTGGCTGATCCTGCGCACCCTCAAGCGCGCCCGCGCCTGACGGCCGCCCGGCAGGACCGGAGCCCGGCCGCCCCCGGTCCGCTAGGACGAGCAGACGGTCCCGTTCGCCGGGGCCTTGCCCTCCAGCAGATACGCGTCGACGGTCCGCACCACACAGGTGTTGCCCTTGGTGTACGCGCCGTGGCCCTCGCCCTTGTTGGTCAGCAGCACCCCCACTCCCGCGCCCAGCTTGTCCGCCATCTTCTTCGCGCCCTCGTACGGGGTCGCCGGGTCGCCGGTGGTGCCCACCACCAGCACCGGACCCGCCCCCGGGGCGCTCGCCTCCGGCACGTCCCGCTCGCCCGGCACCGGCCAGTTCGCACACCAGCCGGCCGTGTCCCAGGCCAGGAACTCCCCGAAGACCGGCGATATCCTGCGGAACTCGGGCAGCAGCGCCCTCGCCTGCGCGGCGGTCGGCCGGGCCTTGCTGTCGTCGCAGGAGATCGCCCGCTGCGAGTGGCTCTGCGTCCCGTAACGGCCGTTCTTGGAACGGTCGTTGTACGAGTCGGCCATTGCGAGCAGCAGATTGCCGGTGCCGCGCTCCTGGGCCTCCGTGAGCGCCTGGGTGAGGTAGGGCCAGCTCTCCTTCGAGTACAGCGGCATGACGATGCCGGTCAGTGCGAGGCTCTGGTTGAGCTCGCGCCCGCCCGCCGTGGGCAGCGGCCGCTCGTCGAGCCGCGACAGGAGTTTCGCGATCCGCTCGGTGCCCGCCTTCGGGTCCTGGCCGGTCGATTTCACGTAGTCGTCGAGCGCCCGCTGGAAGCCGGTGGCCTGGTTCCGGGCGTGGCCCACCGTGTCGGCGGTCGGGTCGACCACCGCGTCCAGGACGGTCCGCCCCACGTTGTGCGGGAACAAGTGGGCGTAGGTGCCGCCCAGTTCGGTTCCGTACGATATTCCGAAGTAGTTGAGCTTCGCGTCGCCGAGGACCTGGCGGAGCAGGTCCATGTCCCGGGCCGCGTTGCTCGTCCCCACATACGGCAGGACCTTCCCGGAGCGGCGTGCGCAGCCCGCGCCGAAGTCGGCGCCGTCCTTGAGGAAGGCCGCCTCCTCGGCCGGGGTGTCCGGGGTGGCGTCGATCCGCCGCTCGGCGTCCGCCTGTTCCTTGTCGTCGCGGCACACCACGCCGGAGCTCTTGGCGACGCCGCGCGGGTCGAAACCGACGAGGTCGTAGCGGGAGTTGAGGGAGCGGAAGGTGTCCGCGGCCTGCGGCAGGATCTCCACGCCTGAGCCGCCGGGGCCGCCGAAGTTGAAGAGCAGCGAGCCGATCCGCTTGTCCTTGTCGCGCGCCTGCTTGCGCACGAGCGCGACGGAGATGGTGTCACCGGCCGGCTTCGCGTAGTCCAGCGGCACCTTGACCTCGGCGCACTGCCATCCCGAGCTCTTGCACGAACTCCAGCGCGGCCGCTGCCCGGTGAGCGCGTCCGGAAGCACCCGCGCCTTGTCGTCCGTGCTCCGTGTCGGCGCGGCCGAGGCCGTGCTCTTCGGCGGGGGAGTGGCGCTGGAGGCCTTCCCGCCGGAGTCGCAGCCCGCGAGCAGCCCGGCCGCCAGCACGGCGACGGCGGCCAGCGCTCCTGCCCGTACACGTACAAGACCGTTCATGGACGCCCCCCGCAGGCCGAGTCAATCAAGTCCAGTCATCGTAGGCGGACCCACTGACAACGCCCCGTGAGCCCGCCCGGCACGGGCCCCGAACCCCACGCGGAACCGGCCCCGAGCCCCGTCCGGCGCGGGTCGGGAGCTCGCCCGGGCTACTGGCAGACCGCCCCGGCCGCCGGGGCCTTGCCGTCCAGCAGATACGTGTTCACCGCGTCCTGCACGCACTTGCTGCCGCTGTTGTACGCCCCGTGCCCCTGCCCCTTGTACGTCAGCTCCACCCCGACGCCCGGCCCGAGCTTCTCCGCCATGTGCTTGGCACCCTCGTACGGCGTGGCCGGGTCGCCGGTGTTGCCGACGATCACGATCGGCGCCGCGCCCGGCGCGCTCACGTCGGGGGTGCTCCACTGGCCGGGCACGGACCAGGCGGTGCAGCCCAGCAGGCCCCAGCCGAGGAAGTCGCCGAAAACGGGGGACGCCTTGCGGAACTCGGGCAGCTTGGCCTTCGTTTGGTCCAGTGAGTAACGATCCTTGAAATCAGCACAGTTGATGGCGGTGTTGGCCGCCTGGATGTTGCTGTAGGTGCCATCCTTGGCCCGGCCGTTCATCGCGTCGGACAGGGCGAGGAGGAGGGCGCCGTTCCCGCCCTCCGCCTCGTCCACGCCCTGCTCCAGGAGCTGCCAGTACTCCTTGGAGTAGAGGGCCTGGGCGATGCCGTTGGTCGCCTCGGTCTGCGTCAGCATGCGGGTGCCGCTGCCCGGGATGGGCTGCTTGTCGAGGCCGTCGAGGAGCTTGACGATGCCGGCCTCGACCTCCTTCACGTCGGATCCGGCCAGCTGGCACCTGTCGCCCCGGTCCACGCAGTCCTGGGCGAAGTTGTCGAGGGCGAGCTGGAAGCCCTTGGCCTGACCGAGCGCGCCCTGCTCGGCGGTGCTGGTGGGGTCGACGACGGCGTCGAAGACGGCCCGGCCGACGTTCTTGGGGAACAAGTGGGCGTACACCCCGCCCAGTTCGGTCCCGTAGGAGATGCCGAAGTAGTACAACTTGTCGTCGCCCAGGACCTGGCGCATCAGATCCATGTCGCGCGCGGCGCTGGTGGTGCCGACATGGGGAAGGACCCGCCCCGAGTTGGACTGGCAGGTCGCGGCGAACGACTTCATGTTGTCGGTGAGGGACTTCTCCTCGGCCGCGCCGTCCGGCATGAAGTCCTGCGCGAAGTAGCGGTCGAGCTGGCTGTCGCTCTCGCACTCCACTGGTGCGCTGGAGCCGACCCCGCGCGGGTCGAAGCTCACCAGGTCGTAGCGGGCCCTGAGTTTGTCGTAGTCGCCCGCCGCGGCGGGCAGGGTGGTCACCCCGGAGCCGCCCGGGCCGCCGAAGTTGAAGATCAGCGACCCGATGCGCTTGTCCTTCTCGCGGGCCTCGGCCCGGATGAGCGCGAGCTCGACCGACCCGGCGTCGGGCTTGTCGTAGTCGAGGGGCACGCGCATGGTGGCGCACTTCCACTCGCCCCCGCCGGGCGGCGGCGAGGGCGCGTCCCCGCTCCCCTCCGCCTGGGAGGGCGCGCCGCACTTCTTCCAGTTCAGCTTCTGGGAGGCGAGCGCCGACGCCTTGGCCGGGGACGACTCCTTGGTCCCGCTGTCGGAGCACCCGGTGGCGGCGAGCAGCAGGGCGGCGGTGGCGAGAGAGGCGGCACGCAGCGCGGCGGAGTTCTCCATGCTCCCCATCGTGGGCCCGTCAGCCGGGACCCGCGCGAAACCGCAGGCCATGCGGGTGGCCGGGGCCCCTGCGCGGGTCCGTCAGAGCTCGCCCCTACGGGTCAGATAGTTGAAGCACAGCCAGCCCGGCAGCACCGGCAGCCAGAAGGTGAGCAGCCGGTAGAGCAGCACGGCCGAGGCCGCCGTCTCGGCCGGCAGGCCCGCGATGGTCAGGGCCGTGGAGAGTGCCAGCTCGACCGCGCCGACACCGCCCGGCGTCGGGGCGGCCGAACCCAGTGCGTTGGCGGTGAGGAAGACCACCGCGACGCTCGCGTAGCTGAGGGTGTTGTCGCCGGAGCCGAACGCCCGGATGGACGCGTCCAGACACATCACGAAGGTGCCCGTGATCAGCAGTATTCCGCCGAGGCCGGTGAGCAGCTTCTGGGGCCGCTGGAGCACGTCCAGCATGCGCGGCACCACTCCGGCGAACAGCGACCGGACCCGGGTGACCACGAACTTCCGCAGGAAGGGGATGGTGGTGACCACCAGGATCAGCACCGCCGCCGTGAGCAGACCCGCGATCACGGTCCGGGACGGCGACAGGTCCGGCGTCTTTTCGGTGCCCGTCACATAGCCGAAGACCAGCAGCAGCGAGATGTGCGAGGCGAGTCCGAAGAGCTGCGAGGCGCCCACACTCGCCACCGCGAGGCCGGGGCGGACCCCCGCGCGCTGGAGGAACCGGGTGTTCAGGGCGACACCACCGACCGCCGCCGGGGCGACCAGCTTCACGAACGAGCCCGCGACCTGCGCGATCACGGCCCGTCTGAACGGCACCTTCTCGGGGACGAAGCCCAGCAGGCTCGCCGCCGCCGCCGGGTAGGAGAGCGCCGAGAAGAGCACGGCCGCCGCCACCCAGCCCCACTGCGCGTTCGCGACGAGATCGCCGAACTTGATGTGGGTGATCTGCACCAGCAGGTAGTACGCGGCGATGGCACCGGCGACGAACGTCAGCAGGGTCTTCACCTTGATGCGCTCCAGGCGCACCGGCTCCACCGGCGCCTGCGGGCGGATCAGCAGCACCTGAGCGCGGATCTGGGTGAGCAGATCGTCCTCGCGCGCGTTCTCCAGGGCCTCGTCGATGGCTTCTTTATCGGCCTTCTTCTCGGCGCGCACGGCCTTGCTCTCGGCCCGTACGGCCTTGCGCTCGCCCCCGGCGGCAGACGGCTGCTCGGGTGCGCTCGGCACCTCGGTCTCGCGCTGTCTGGCCTCCGCCGCCTCGGCTGCCCGTACCTCCTTGGCCGCGAGCGAGGCCTCGATGACGGCCTCGCGCTCGCGCTGCGCCTGCTCGCGCGCCAGACGGCGCAGCGTCGCGCGCGTGGAGCGGGTCAGCGCGATCGGCTGGAGCAGCGGCAGGCTGTCGGCGACGGTGTCCGGGCCGAGCACGTCCACGGCGGCGGCCACCGCGCGCTCGGCGCCGACCCGCAGCCCCAGGGTGACCAGGAGCTGCGCGATGTCCATGCGCAGGACCACATCGCCGGCCGCGATCTCGCCGCCGCGCAGATCCGTGAGGATGACCGTGCCGGAACGATCCACCAGGATCGCGTCCCCCGCGAGCCTGCGGTGGGCGATGCGCCGCGACTGCAGCGCGCGCGCCTGCCGCCAGGCGCTGCGCATCAGATCGTCGGTGATCTCCTCGTCGGCCAGCGAGTCCAGGGAGCGCCCGCCGGTGTGCTCGTACACCAGCATCACGGCGTCCGGGCCGAGCTCGGAGGTGGCGATGAGCTTCGGCGCGTGCGCCCCGGCCGCGATCGCCGCGTACGCGAGCAGCGCCTCCTGCTCCAGGGCCTGGCGCAGTGACTGGATGGAGCGGCGGGTGGTGATGGAGCGCAGGGTCAGCCGCCGCCACACCCGGTAGAAGAAGCCCTGGGCCTGCTGTTCGCGGTCGACGACGGTGACGTCGAGCGGCGGCGCGTCCTCCAGGGTCACGAAGTAGCGGCGGCCCCGGTCGCCCTGTTCCATGGAGTCCGGGACGTCCTCGGCGCGCATCGCGGTGAGCGGCCGGAAGCCCACGTTGCGCAGCCCGGCGAGGAGGGTCTGACCGGTGGGCCGGACGTTGGGCGACCCCACCGCGTACAGCGTTCCGTAGGCGACCGTCCAGCCGAGCAGGACCGTGACGAGGATCGAGAACGCGGTCGTCTGGCCGCCGACGAGCACGGCGAACGAGTTGAGCAGCAGGACCGCCCACAGGGCGACCCGCCAGCGCGGTCTGCGGGCCATGCCGACGGCCGTCATATAGGCGATGACCGGGGCGAGATAGCCATGCACGGGGTCGGTGAGACCGCCCGTGCCGGACTGCTGGGTGAGCGCGCTGGTGATCGACGCCGGCGCCGACTTGGCCACCCACAGATCGGTGGCGAGGGCGGCTCCGTGGGCGAGCACGGCCGCGAGCACACCGTCCGCGATGCGCAGCCCGTCGCGTTTGATCAGCCGCTCGATGGCGAAGGCGACCGGCAGGATCAGTACGGCGATGGAGGAGACCAGACCGGCCAGCCGGATCAGTACGTCCGGCGCCTGGTCCGAGCCCTTGCTGATGTCCTGTTCGAGACCGGACGTGGTGTGGTGGGCGATGGCGGCGATGGTGAGGACGATCGCGATGGCCAGTACGCCGCTGATCAGCCGTACGAGGTCGGAGGGGCGGTGCACGCGCGCGGGGAGCAGGGGTTCGTCCACGGAGACGCGCTCGATGGCCCCCGAACCCTCACAGGCATCGAAGCCGGACCCGGATCCTTCCTCCGCCGCCCCGCGCAGCGCGGAGGTGGCCGTGGCGCCGGAGGGGGGCACGGACGAGGCCCTGGCGCCGGGCGCGGGGGAGCCGGCCGGGGCCTCGGGCGCGGCCGGCTGGCTGGGCGCGGCCTTCGCGCCGGAAGCGGGTACGTCGGACCGCGCCCCCGTCTCCGGGGTGCTGCCGGCCGCCGCTTCGGGTGGCTGCACGCCCCGCTCCTTCGCCGTCTGGTCCGCTGTCTCGCCGGTCTGGTCTTCGTGCTCTCGTATCAACGGTCACCGCCCGCATGATGGTGGCATGACCGGGCTCCGCAAGGGGGCATCAGGGTGCGTCGAGAGGGCGTACGCCGTGCGATGCGCGCCCTGTGGCCATGGTGCGCGCGGCCAACGGGAGCCTGCTCCCCGCTCCACTGTCGGTGGCGTACGGCAGGATGGACAGGGTGAGCGATGAGCTTCCGGAACTCCCGGAGTATGCCGAACGGGTGCTGGACGTCGCCGAGCAGATCCCGCCCGGCCGGGTGATGACGTACGGGGACGTCGCCGAATGGCTGGGCGAGGGCGGTCCCCGCCAGGTCGGACGCGTCATGGCGTTGTACGGCGCCGCCGCGCCGTGGTGGCGCGTGGTGCGCTCGGACGGGGCGCTGCTGCCGGGTCACGAGCTGCGCGCCCTCGGCCACTACCGGGAGGAGTCCACGCCGCTGCGTGAGGCGAGCCGCGCCGCCGAGGGGCATCTGCCGCGCCTCGACATGCGCCGTGCGCGCTGGGACGGCGGCGCGGAAGGTGGCGATGGCGATGGCGCGGGGAGCCGTTCTGTGCGCGCCGGAGAGATAGCGGTCGCCGCGCGGGCGGCGGGCGCGGAGCGCGAGGTCGGCGGCGGGGCGGCTCATATCTGACAGCTTCGGCCATCGGGCGTCGCCGGGGGCGGCCGCAGGCCCGTACGGATGACTCGCTGCGTGCCGGCCGCGCTTCGGCGTACCGTCGACAGTCGGCACGGCCCCCGTCCGCACCCTCATCACCAGCACACCCACCAGGACCGGCGATCCACGTGAGCTCCTCCTCCTTCACCGGGCGTACGACGTACCCCCAGGTACGACGGCGGTCCGCCGGCGCGTACCGACTGGTACGTACCCCGCTGAAGCCGGTGGACCCCCCTTTGCTGGACGCACGGCAGCGGGCGGTGGTTGACCATGGCCGGGGGCCGCTGCTCGTCCTCGCCGGACCGGGCACCGGCAAGACCACGACGCTCGTCGAGGCGGTCGCGGCCAGGGTGGCCGCCGGGACGGACCCCGAGCGGATCCTCGTCCTCACCTTCAGCCGCAAGGCGGCGGTGGAGCTCCGCGACCGGATGGCGCTGCGCCTGGGGGGCACCCGGGGTCCGCAGGCCACCACCTTCCACTCCTACTGCTACGCCCTGGTCCGCGCCCATCAGGACGCCGATCTGTTCGCCGAGCCGCTGCGACTGCTGTCCGGCCCCGAGCAGGACGTGGCCGTGCGCGATCTGCTGGCCGGTCAGCTCGGCCTGGAGCGCGAGGGGCTCGGCCCCGTCCGCTGGCCCGACGAACTGCGCGCCTGTCTGACCACGCGCGGCTTCGCCGACGAGGTGCGCGCGGTGCTCGCCCGCAGCCGGGAGCTGGGCCTGGGACCGGACGCGCTGGCCGACTTCGCCCGGCGCACCGGCCGCCCCGACTGGCGTGCGGCGGCCGCGTTCTTGGCCGAATATCTCGACGTCCTCGACCTCCAGGGCGTACTGGACTACGCGGAGCTGGTCCACCGGGCGGTGCTGCTCGCCGAGCGCGCCCCGCACTCCGGCACGTCGTCCCACATCTCCTCCTGCGCCCCCTCGTACGGGCCCGCTCTGGCCGGTGCGTACGACGCGGTGTTCGTGGACGAGTACCAGGACACCGACCCGGCTCAGGTCCGCCTGCTGCGGGCCCTCGCGGGCGGGGGGCGCACGCTGGTCGCCTTCGGCGACCCGGACCAGTCGATCTACGCGTTCCGGGGCGCCGACGTCAACGGGATCCTCGACTTTCCGGACACGTTTCCGCGCGCCGACGGCACTCCGGCGCCGGTCGAGGTGCTGACGACGTCGCGCCGCTCGGGCGAGGCGCTCCTCAAGGCGACCCGGCTGCTGACCCGGCGGATGCCGATGCCGCGCCTGCCGTCCGAGAAGGTACGGGCGCACCGCGAGCTGGCGGCGGTACGCGCGGGCGGGCGCGTCGAGTCGTACACCTACCCGACGGCCTCCACGGAGTTGGAGAACATCGCGGACATCGTCCGGCGCGCCCATCTGGAAGAGGGCGTTCCGTGGCACGACATGGCGGTCCTGACCCGCGCGGGCACCCGCGCCCTGTCGGCCCTGCGCCGCGCCCTGACCTCGGCGGGCGTCCCGGTGGAGGTGGACGGCACGGACGTCCCCCTGCGCCACGAGCCCGCGGTGACGCCCCTGCTGACGGCCCTGCGGGCGGTGGCGACGGCGGCGCTGCTGGGTCCGGCGGAGGGGGCCGAGGAGAGCGGTGGCGCAACCGCCGACAGTGAGGCGGCCGATGACGCCCCGCCCACCTGGCTCGACCCCGAAACCGCCCTCGACCTGCTCACCTCGCCCCTCGGCGGCATGGACAGCGCCGACATCCGCCGCCTCGGCCGCGCCCTGCGCGACGAGGAGCGGGCGGCGGGCAACCGGGTGCCGCCGCCCTCCGACGTCCTCCTCGCGCGCGTGCTCGCCGAGCCGGAGCGGCTCGTCGCGCACGACCCCGCGTACGCCCGGGGCGCCCAGCGTCTGAGCGCGCTGCTGCGCAAGGCCCGCGAGCTCCTGCAGGGCGGCGGCACCGCGGCCGAGGCCCTGTGGGAGCTGTGGAGCGGCACCCCGTGGCCCCAGCGCCTCGAACGCGCCGCGCTGCGCGGCGGCACGGCCGGACGCAACGCCGACCGCGACCTGGACGCGGTATGCGCGCTGTTCGACACCGCGGCGCGCGCCGAGGAGCGCACCGGCGGCCGGGGCGCGCTCAACTTCCTGGAGGAGGTCGACGCCCAGGACATCGCCGCCGACACCCTCACCCGCCGCGCCGTGCGCCCCGACGCCGTACGCCTCATGACCGCCCACCGCTCCAAGGGCCTGGAGTGGAGCCTGGTCGTCGTCGCGGGCGTCCAGGAAGGGCTCTGGCCCGACCTGCGCCGCCGCGGCTCGCTCCTGGAGGCCGACCGTATCGGCCGCGACGGCCTCGCCGAACCGCTCACCCCCGGCGCCCTCCTGGCCGAGGAGCGCCGCCTCTTCTACGTCGCCGCCACCCGCGCGCGCGACCGTCTCGTCGTGACGGCGGTCAAGGCCCCGGCCGACGACGGCGACCAGCCCTCCCGCTTCCTCGCCGAGCTCGGCGAGGAGCCGAAGGACGTCACCGGTCGGCCCCGCCGCCCGCTGGCCGTCGCCGCGCTGGTGGCGGAGCTGCGCGCCACCACCGTCGACCCGGAGGCGTCCGAGGCACTGCGGGACGCCGCCGCCCGCCGCCTCGCCCGCCTCGCGGCCCTCACCGACGACGAGGGCCAGCCGCTCGTCCCCGCCGCCCACCCGGACCGCTGGTGGGGGTTGAACGAGCCGACGCGCTCCGCGGTTCCCCTGCGCGACCGCGATCACCCGGTCGTGCTCTCCGGCAGCGCGCTCGACCAGCTCGCCAACACCTGCGCGCTGCAGTGGTTCCTGGGCCGCGAGGTGAAGGCCGACGCGCCCGCGACCGCCGCGCAGGGCTTCGGCAACGTCGTGCACGTACTGGCGGACGAGGTCGCCTCCGGACGTACGCCCGCAGACTTGGCCGTGCTGATGGAACGGCTGGACTCGGTGTGGGACGCGCTGGCCTTCGACGCGCCCTGGAAGTCGGCCCAGGAGAAGAACAACGCGCGCGTGGCGCTGGAGCGCTTCCTGCGCTGGCACACGCTCGACCGGACGGGCCGCACCCCCGTCGCCACCGAGCACGACTTCGACGTGACGCTGGAGGCGGGCGAGTACGAGGTCCGCATCCGCGGCTCCATGGACCGGGTGGAGCGGGACGAGGCGGGCCGCGCCTATGTCGTCGACTTCAAGACCGGCAAGCAGGCACCCACCGCGAACGAGGTGGCCGCGCATCCGCAGCTGGCGGTCTATCAGCTGGCGGTCGAGCGGGGCGCGGTCGACGAGGCGTTCGCGGGCGAGCGCCCCGCGTCCGGCGGCGCCGAGCTGGTCCATCTGCGTCAGCCCGCCCCCAAGAAGGAGGGCGGCGAGGCTTACCCGAAGGTCCAGGCGCAGGAGCCGCTGGCGGGGGAGTGGGTCGGCGACCTCCTGGCCACGGCCGCGGGCCGCGTCCTGGACGAGCACTTCACCCCGAACCCGGGCCAGCACTGCACGAACTGCACCTTCCGTACGTCGTGCTCGGCCCAGCCGGAGGGGCGGCAGGTGCTGGAGTGACGTTTTGGGGTGGAGGGCCGCTGTAGTGACGGGGGCACGACAGTCGCACGATGTCTCCGGTTCACCAGTCGTGAGGAGAGACGCATGCGGGTCAGTCGGAACGTCCTGGTCGTCGCGGTGGTCGGTACGACCGCTGTCGCCGGTCTTGCTGGGTGCGGCAAGGAAGGTGACAACAGGGCCAAGGGCGTTTCCGAGGCCAGGAAGCCGTCCGCGACGGCCTCCGCGACCCCCGTGGACCCGTTCGCGGGGATGACCCCCGACGCGATCGCCGAGAAGGCGGTCGGCGTGACGAAGGCGGCGAACACCGTGAAGGTGGCGGGGTCGGGCATCTCCGACGGTGAGCACATGAGCCTGGAGGTCACGGTCACCCGGGTGGGCAACTGCTCCGGCAGCGTGCGTGTCAAGAGCGGCACGGCCCGCATACTCAAGGCCGACGCCAAGGCCTACTACATGAAGGGCGACGAGAAGTTCTACCGGGCCATGGCCAAGGAGGACGGCACCTCGAAGCAGGAGACCGACGCCATGGTCGAGGTCCTCAAGGGCCGTTGGATGAAGATGCCGACGGAGGCCCCTTCGAAGTCCAAGAAGCGCCACGGCAAGAGCTCCGACGACGACATGGGCCAGTTCTGCGTGCTCTCCGAGCTCGTCGCGGGCATGGATGACGACAAGGACGACCGCACGGGGATGACCAAGGGCGCAGACACCGTCGTCGCCGGTGTGCGCGCCGTCACGCTGACCAAGAAGAAGAGCGACGGCTCCGCCGTGACGATGTACGTCGCCAAGCAGGGGCCGGCCCGTCTGCTGAAGGTCGCCGAGACGGGTGGCGACGAGCCGGGCACCGTCACCTTCAGTGACTACGACAAGCCGGTGACGATCACTCCTCCGCCCGCCGATCAGGTCATGGACCTGGAGAAGCTCGGCGTGAAGCCGGACGGAGACTCCGGCTCCGGAGGGACCGGCGGGCTGAAGGCCTGAGGCCGGACGCCGGCTGAAGGACCGACGCCCGGGCGCGAGCCGGGCCTGACGGCCGGCCGCGTCCCGGGCGGGGGTGCGGGGAGCGTCACACCAGCGCGATCGGGGACCACGGTTGTCAGTGGTCCCCGTTAGCCTCTCTGGGGTGCCCATCCTCACCGACCCCGAAGAGCTCAAGGAGCTCCTCGGCATCCCGTTCACCCCGGAGCAGACGGCGTGCATCACCGCCCCGCCCGCCCCGCAGGTCGTCGTGGCCGGCGCCGGGTCCGGGAAGACCACCGTCATGGCGGCCCGGGTGGTCTGGCTGGTCGGCACCGGGCAGGTCGCCCCCGAGCAGGTCCTCGGCCTGACCTTCACCAACAAGGCCGCGGGCGAGCTCGCCGAGCGGGTCCGGACGGCGCTGGTCCGCGCGGGCGTCACCGACCCGGACGCGATCGATCCCGACAACCCCCCGGGCGAGCCCCGGATCTCGACGTACCACGCGTTCGCCGGACAGCTCCTGACCGATCACGGTCTGCGGATAGGGCTGGAGCCCACCTCCCGGCTGCTCGCGGACGCCACCCGCTACCAGCTTGCGGCCCGTGTGCTGCGCGAGGCGCCCGGCCCCTACCCCGCGCTGACCAAGTCCTTCGCCTCCCTCGTCAGCGACCTGCTGGCGCTGGACGCGGAGCTCGCCGAGCACCTCGTACGACCCGAGGAACTGCGCGCGTACGACCGGGAGCTGCTCCGGGCGCTGGAGGGCGCCGGGCTCAGCAACGCGGATCTGCGCAAGGTGCCCGAAGCGGCCGAGGGGCGGCTGGAACTCCTCGACCTCACCGTCCGTTACCGGGATGCCAAGAAGTCCCGTGACCTGCTCGACTTCGGTGACCAGATCGCGCTCTCCGCCGAGCTCGCCCTCACCCGCCCCGAGGTCGGCCGGATCCTCCGCGACGAGTTCCGCGTCGTGCTGCTCGACGAGTACCAGGACACGTCGGTCGCCCAGCGCCGGCTGCTCGCCGCCCTGTTCGGAGAGGGGACCGGACACGCCGTGACCGCTGTGGGCGACCCCTGCCAGGCCATCTACGGCTGGCGTGGCGCCTCGGTGGCCAACCTTGACGACTTCCCGCGCCACTTCCCGTACGCGGACGGCAGCCCGGCCACCCGCCACTCGCTCAGCGAGAACCGCCGCAGCGGCGGCCGACTGCTCGACCTCGCCAACTCGCTGGCCGCGCCGCTGCGCACGATGCACGCGGGCGTGGAGGCGCTGCGCCCCGCCCCCGGTGCCGAGCGCGACGGCACGGTCCGCATCGCCCTGCTCGACACCCACCAGGAAGAGATCGACTGGCTCGCGGACTCCCTCGCGCACCTCGTCCGCACCGGCAAGGAGCCCGGCGAGATCGCCGTCCTGTGCCGGACCGCAGGGGACTTCCCGCAGATCCAGGGCGCGCTCGTCGCGCGCGACATCCCCGTAGAGGTCGTCGGTCTCTCCGGGCTGCTCCACCTTCCCGAGGTCGCCGACCTCGTGGCGGTCTGCGAAGTCCTCCAGGACCCGGGCGCCAACGCCTCGCTCGTGCGCGTCCTGACCGGCCCGCGCTGGCGCATCGGCCCCCGCGATCTCGCCCTGCTCGGCCGTCGCGCCCGCCATCTCGTACGGCGTGAGAGGGCCGGGTCCGACGACCCGGCCCAGCGGCTCGCGGACGCCGTGGAGGGCGTCGACCCGGCCGAGGTGATCTCCCTCGCGGACGCGCTCGACACCTTCCTGGAGTCGGGCGACGGCCAGGACGACGGGCTGCCGTTCTCGGCCGAGGCACGGGTCCGCTTCGCCCGGCTCGCCGCCGAGCTGCGCGATCTGCGCCGCTCGCTCGCCGACCCGCTCATGGACGTGCTCCACCGCGTGCTCACCACCACCGGCCTGGAGGTCGAGCTCTCGGCCTCGCCGCACGCCCTGGCCGCCCGCCGCCGCGAGACCCTCGCCAACTTCCTGGACACAGCGGCGGGGTTCGCGGCTCTCGACGGCGAGGCCTCGCTCCTGGCCTTCCTCGGCTTCCTGCGCACCGCCGCCCAGTACGAGAAGGGCCTGGACAACGCCCTGCCCGGCGGCGAGAACACGGTGAAGGTGCTCACCGCCCACAAGTCCAAAGGGCTTGAGTGGGACGTGGTCGCCGTCCCCGGCCTGGTCAACGGAACCTTCCCCTCCACCCAGTCGCGGGAGGCCTGGACGGCCCAGGCCAAGGTCCTTCCGCACGCGCTGCGCGGCGACGCCCCGACCCTCCCGGCCACTCCGGAGTGGGACGCCAAGGGCCTCAAGGCCTTCAAGGAGGAGCTGAAGGAGCACCAGCACACCGAGGAACTGCGCCTGGGCTACGTCACGTTCACGCGCCCCCGCTCGTTGCTCCTCGGCTCGGGCCACTGGTGGGGCCCGAGCCAGAAGAAGCCGCGCGGGCCGTCCGAGTTCCTGGAGGCGCTGTACGCCCACTGCGAGGCGGGCCACGGCGAGATCGAGGTCTGGGCCGACGCTCCGGCCGCGGACGCCGAGAACCCGGCCCTGAGCGAGTCGGCCGCCACGCACGCGTGGCCGCTCCCGCTCGACCCCACGTCGCTGGCACGCCGACGGACGGCGGCCGGGACGGTCCTGGCGTACCTGGACGAGGAGGGGGCGGCCGGTGCCGAGCCGCACTACACGCGGCACGACTCGGTCCACGCGCGCGTGGAGGCTGACCTCCCTTCCGGAGACGGGTTCCACGAGGACGGCTTCTACGAAGACGACCCGTTCCCGCCCGACGACTTCGACGCCTTCGGGGACGCGGACGACCTGGGCGCCCTCTCCGCGCTGGAGGACGGCTGGGAGAGCCTGCCGACTCAGCGCCCGGCACCGATTGAGCGCCCAGCACCGGCGGAGCCCCCGGCACCGATTGAGCGCCCAGCACCGGCGGAGCGCCCAGCACCGGCGGAGCCCCCAGCACCGGCGGAGCCCCCGGCACCGGCCGACGGCCACGCGCGCGCCGACGTGCCCGCCCAGGCCTCCCGCCCCCATACCGACTCCGCCCCGCAGCGCGTCCTCACCCCCGAGGAGCGCCGCGCCATCGCCTCCTGGGACCGCGACCTGGAGGCCCTCACCGCCGAGCTCCGCCGCGCCCGCGCCACCAGCCGCGAGGTCCAGGTGCCGCCCTCGCTCACGGCCTCCGACCTGCTGCGGCTCGCCGCGGACCCGGATGGCTTCGCCCAGGATCTGGCCCGCCCGATGCCGAAGCCGCCGCAGCAGGCAGCCCGCCGCGGCACCCGGTTCCACGCCTGGGTGGAGTCCCGCTTCGAGGAGCTGCCGCTGCCCATGCTCGGCCCCGACGAGCTCCCCGGCGGCGACGAGAGCGACGCCGACATCGCGGACGAGCGCGACCTGGCGGCCCTCAAGGAGGCGTTCGAGCGCTCCCCGTACGCCCGGCGCACCCCGCTCCGCATCGAAGCGCCGGTCCAGGTCACGCTGGCGGGCCGGGTGGTCCGCGGCCGTATCGACGCGGTGTACCCGGGCGAGAGGGCGGGCACGTACGAGATCGTCGACTGGAAGACCGGCCGCGGTGCCACCGGTGACCCGCTCCAGCTCGCCGTCTACCGCCTCGCCTGGGCCGAGCAGCACGGCGTCCCGCTGGAATCCGTCACGGCCGCCTTCCTGTACGTACGTACAGGGGACACGGTCCGCCCCGCCCGTCTGCCGGGCCGCGCCGAGCTGGAGCGGATCCTGCTGGGCGGGACGAGCGGCACCGGCGCACGGGGCGGTGAGCACGGCCACGCGCGCGAGGAGGCCGCGCCAGTGCCCCCACCAGGCCCGGCCGGGACACCGGCGGACATGCCACCACCACCGGCCGGATAGGCTCAATGGCATGAGCGAGACCCCGGACAGCGCCGTCCAGACCGCAGTCGACGACACCGTGCGCGCGTACATCGAGCAGCACCGCGCCGCCTTCCTCGACGACCTCGCGCAGTGGCTGCGGATCCCGTCCGTGTCGGCCCAGCCCGAGCATGACGGCGACGTGCAACGCAGCGCCGGCTGGCTGGCCGCCAAGCTCAAGGAGACCGGCTTCCCGGTCACCGAGGTCCTTCAGACCCCGGGCGCCCCGGCTGTCTACGCGGAGTGGCCCTCCGGCGACCCCGAGGCCCCCACCGTGCTCGTCTACGGCCACCACGACGTGCAGCCCGCCGCGCGCGAGGACGGCTGGCACACCGAGCCCTTCGAGCCGGAGCTGCGCGACGGCCGGCTGTACGGGCGGGGCGCGGCCGACGACAAGGGCCAGGTGTTCTTCCACACCCTGGGCGTGCGGGCGCACCTCGCCGCCACCGGCCGCACCGCGCCCGCCGTCAACCTCAAGCTCCTGGTCGAGGGCGAGGAGGAGTCCGGCTCGCCCAACTTCCGCGCTCTCGTCGAGGCGCACGCGGACCGCTTCGCCGCCGACGCCGTGATCGTCTCCGACACCGGCATGTGGTCGGAGAACACACCTACGGTGTGCACGGGCATGCGCGGCCTCGCCGAGTGCGAGATCCGGCTGTACGGACCGGACCAGGACATCCACTCCGGCTCCTTCGGCGGCGCCGTGCCCAACCCGGCCACCGCCGTCGCCCGCCTGGTCGCGGCGCTGCACGACGCCGACGAGCGGGTCGCGGTGCCCGGCTTCTACGACGGCATCGCCGAGCTGACGGACGCCGAGCGCGAGCTCGTCGCCGAGCTGCCCTTCGCCGAGGCCGAGTGGCTGCGTACCGCCAAGTCCCGCGCCCCACACGGCGAAGCCGGGTACTCGACCCTTGAGCGTGTCTGGGCCCGGCCGACCGCCGAGGTCAACGGCATCGGCGGCGGCTATCAGGGCCCCGGCGGCAAGACGATCATCCCCTCGTCGGCGATGGTGAAGCTGTCGTTCCGGCTGGTTGCCGGGCAGGACCCGGAACGGGTCGAGAAGCTGGTCACCGAGTGGGTCGCCACCCAGGTCCCGGCCGGCATCCGGCACGAGATCGCCTTCAGCGCGGGCACCCGCCCCTGTCTGACGCCGCTGGACCACCCGGCCCTGCAGTCCGTCGTACGGGCCATGGGCCGCGCCTTCGGCCAGAAGATCCGCTTCACGCGCGAGGGCGGCTCCGGCCCGGCCGCCGACCTCCAGGACGTGCTCGGCGCGCCAGTGCTCTTCCTGGGGATCTCCGTCCCGTCCGACGGCTGGCACGCGCCCAACGAGAAGGTCGAGGTCGACCTCCTCCTCAAGGGCGTCGAGACCACCGCCCACCTGTGGGGCGACCTCGCCGCCGCACGGCGGTGAAGGGCCGCGGGCCGCGCGCGGCCCTCAAGCACCGCCGCTGAACGAACACCGCTGAACCCATCCACCCGGGGGAGTTGGAAGCACCTGTGAGCACCACCAGCAGTGACGCCGCCGCGGACCGGCCGATCGGCCTCGCCACACCCATCAGCCTCACCGAGGCGAGCGGCCTCGACCGCGCGGCCCACCACCGCCTGGACGAGGCCTGGCTGGCGGCCGCCTGGAGCCACCCGACGACCAGGGTCTTCGTGGTCTCCGGCGGACAGGTCCTGATCGACGACACCGCCGACGGCCGTACGGAACTGGTGATGACCCCGGCCTTCGAGGCCCCCGTCACCGAGACCCACCGCTACTTCCTGGGCACCGACGACGACGGCGTCAGCTACTTCGCGCTCCAGAAGGACTCCCTGCCGGGCCGTATGGACCAGTCCGCGCGCGCGGCGGGCCTGCGTGAGGCAGGGCTGCTCCTGTCGCCCCGGGAAACGGGCCTGATGGTCCACGCGGTCGCCCTGGAGAACTGGCAGCGGCTGCACCGCTTCTGCTCCCGCTGCGGCGAGCGCACGGTCATCGCGGCCGCCGGCCACATCCGTCGCTGCCAGGCGTGTGGCGCCGAGCACTACCCGCGCACCGACCCGGCCGTGATCATGCTGGTCACGGACGAGGAGGACCGCGCGCTGCTGGGCCGCCAGGTGCACTGGCCGGAGGGCCGCTTCTCGACCCTGGCCGGCTTCGTCGAGCCCGGCGAGTCCATCGAGCAGTCGGTGCGCCGCGAGGTCTTCGAGGAGGCGGGCGTCACGGTCGGCGAGGTCGAGTACGTCGCCAGTCAGCCCTGGCCGTTCCCGTCCAGCCTGATGCTCGGCTTCATGGCGCAGGCCACGTCATCCGAGATCAACGTGGACGGCGAGGAGATCCACGAGGCCCGCTGGTTCTCCCGCGAGGACCTGCGCGCCGCCTTCGAGTCGGGCGAGGTCCTGCCGCCGTACGGCATCTCGATCGCGGCCCGCCTCATCGAGCTCTGGTACGGCAAGCCGCTGCCCAGGCCCACGCACTGAGCCCGGCGGCCACGCGCCCGGGCACACGGAGGGCCCCCACCGATGTGGTGGGGGCCCTCTACGCGCGCGTGGAGCGGAGGCTCAGACGCCTATCTTCTGCTTGACCTGCGCGAGCGACGGGTTCGTCAGCGTCGAGCCGTCGGCGAAGAGCACGGTCGGCACCGTCTGGTTGCCCCCGTTGGCCTTCTCGACGAAGGCCGCCGACTCCGGGTCCTGCTCGATGTTGATCTCGTTGTACGTGATGCCCTCGCGGTCCATCTGGCTCTTCAGCCGACGGCAGTAGCCGCACCACGTGGTGCTGTACATCGTCACAGTGCCCGGCATGCTCTCGCACTCCTCATGTTCGGCTCGGTGGGTGGATCTTGGTGATGGAACTCAGCGGGTGAGCGCCAAGGGGAGAACGTACGCGACCGGGCCGCCATTCCCGCATTAGTACGACCAATCCCGCCCCCTGTGGACAACGCGTCCCGTCCGCCTCCGCCGACCTGGCAGCATGGCGGGGTGACATCAGCAACGCACTCCTCGCTCTTCCCACAGGTCCCCGAGTCGGCGGACGCGGTGCTCGACGGCCTCGACCCCGAGCAGCGCGAGGTCGCGACGGCCCTGCACGGACCGGTGTGCGTGCTGGCCGGCGCCGGGACGGGCAAGACCCGCGCGATCACCCACCGGATCGCGTATGGGGTACGGGCCGGGATCCTGCAGCCGAGCAGTGTGCTGGCCGTCACGTTCACCAACCGCGCGGCGGGCGAGATGCGCGGCCGGCTGCGCCAGCTCGGCGCGGGCGGCGTCCAGGCTCGCACCTTCCACTCGGCCGCCCTGCGCCAGCTCCAGTACTTCTGGCCCAAGGCGGTCGGCGGTGAGCTGCCCCGGCTGGTCGAGCGCAAGGTCCAGCTGGTCGCGGAGGCGGGCGCCCGCTGCCGCGTCCGGCTCGACCGGGGCGAGCTGCGGGATGTCACGGGCGAGATCGAGTGGGCGAAGGTCACCCAGACCGTCCCCGCCGACTACCCGGCGGCGGTCGCCAAGTCCCTGCGCGACGCCCCGCGCGACCCCGCCGAGATCTCCCAGATCTACGGGGCGTACGAAGAGCTCAAGCGCGACCGGGGGATGATCGACTTCGAGGACGTGCTGCTGCTCACCGTCGGCGTGCTCCAGGACCGGCACGACATCGCCGAGCAGATCCGCGGCCAGTACCAGCACTTCGTGGTCGACGAGTACCAGGACGTCAGCCCCCTCCAGCAGCGCCTCCTGGAGCTGTGGCTCGGCGAGCGGGACAGCCTCTGCGTCGTCGGCGACGCCAGCCAGACGATCTACTCGTTCACCGGCGCCACCCCCGACCACCTGCTGAACTTCCGCACCCGCCATCCGAACGCGACGGTGGTGAAGCTGGTGCGGGACTACCGCTCGACCCCCCAGGTGGTGCACCTCGCCAACGGCCTGCTCGGCCAGGCGCGCGGCCGCGCCGCCGAGCACCGCCTCGAACTCGTCTCCCAGCGCGAGGCGGGCCCCGAGCCGGTCTATACGGAGTACGGGGACGAGCCCGCCGAGGCCGAGGGCGTCGCCCGGCGCATCCGCGACCTCATCGCCTCCGGGATCTCGGCCGGCGAGATCGCCGTGCTCTACCGGATCAACGCGCAGTCGGAGATCTACGAGCAGGCCCTCGCCGACGCGGGCGTGGCCTACCAGCTGCGCGGCGCCGAGCGGTTCTTCGAGCGGCCCGAGGTCAGGGAGGCGGGCGTCGCCCTGCGCGGCGCGGCCCGGGCGGGGGGCAACGACTCGCTGCTCGACGACGCCGTGGACCTGCCGTCCCAGGTCCGGGCAGTCCTCGGCACCAAGGGCTGGACCTCCGCGCCCCCGGCGGGCTCCGGCGCGGTCCGCGACCGCTGGGAGTCACTGGCGGCGCTGGTCCGGCTGGCGGAGGACTTCGCGCGTGCCAAGGCGGGCGCGACGCTCTCCGATCTGGTGGCCGAGCTCGACGAGCGCGCGGCCGCGCAGCACGCGCCGACGGTCGAGGGCGTCACCCTGGCCTCGCTGCACGCCGCGAAGGGTCTGGAGTGGGACGCGGTCTTCCTGGTCGGTCTCACCGAAGGCATGATGCCGATCACATATGCGAAGACCGACGAGCAGGTCGAGGAGGAGCGCCGGCTGCTGTACGTGGGCGTCACCCGGGCCCGGGTGCACCTCGCCTTGTCCTGGTCGCTCTCGCGGTCTCCCGGCGGACGGCCGTCGCGGCGCCCCAGCCGCTTCCTGAACGGTTTGCGGCCGGGCTCCGCGGCTCTCGGCGCCCGCTCCTCGTCGGCGGGCTCCACGGGCGGGATCGAGCGGGGCGCCGCCCGCAGACGGACCCGGCGCGGCCCGGTGCTGTGCCGGGTGTGCGGCAAGACGCTCACCGAAGCCGGTGAGATGAAGCTGATGCGCTGCGAGGACTGCCCCTCCGACATGGACGAGGGTCTGTACGAGCGGCTGCGCGACTGGCGGGCGGGCCAGGCGAGCCTGCTGGGGCAGCCGCCGTACTGCGTGTTCACCGACAAGACCCTGATGGCGATCGCGGAGGCCGTGCCGTCCAGCGGCGGAGAGCTCGCGGTGATCTCAGGTGTCGGCGCCCGCAAGCTGGACCGCTTCGGCACCGATGTCCTGGCCATCTGCGCAGGTGAGGAGGTTGGCGGAGGCGACGAGGCGACCTCTTGAAAACTCGTCGCAAAAATAGTTTGCGCCCGCCCCAGGAATCCCCATAGGTTCTTAACCACGGAAACAGCGGCTTCTCAAGGCCCTGCGTCCGTGCTCTACTTGCTGTACTTATCCGAATACGCATGGGACAAGGCCCCCGGGCCCCAGCTCCCCGAGACGCCGAGAGGAGGCGAGACCAGTGACCAGCTTCATGAACTTCACCAGCATCCGCACCACCAAAGTGACCGATCGCTCGGTCGTCGCCACCTGCCCGCTCGGCTCCTCTCTCCAGGGCACCGGTCTGTCCACCGGTGTCTCCGGTCTGCTCGGCCTCTCGGTCGTCATTCCGTCCTCCCTGGCGAGCCTCCCCGTGCGGAACGGCAATGAGCGACCGACCCAGGCACCGGAAGCAGCAGTAGTGAAGGGACAGGCCCAGGCCTACGCCTTTGCGGCCGCCGGTGCCGGAGCCGAGAAGCAGACGACGCAGCACCACACGATGTGGGCCTTCCGTGGGCTCGAACCCTGGAGCGATCCAGCCTGATCCAGGATCAGGCAGGCGCCTTCAGGGCCGCGGAACCCCACCAGGGATCCGCGGCCCTTCTGTTTGTCCCCGAACGGGGATGACAGCGCGAAGGGGTCTCGGTACCAGCCGAAACCCGGCCGACCGGCCGGAACGACAACAAAGACGAGGAAGAAAACACCGTGCAACTCGAAGCGCACGCCCCGTCCGTACCGCCCGCCCAGACGATCCCCCCGCCCGGTCTCACGGAGGACCCCGCCTTGACTCCCCTCACCGCGCTCACCGCGCTCGACGACGCCATCGAGAACCTCGGCGTACCCGTCCCCTGCCGTTCGTTCGACCCGGAGGTCTTCTTCGCCGAGTCCCCGGCAGACGTCGAGTACGCCAAGTCGCTCTGCCGCACCTGCCCGCTGGTCGAGGCCTGCCTCGCCGGGGCCAAGGAGCGGCGCGAGCCCTGGGGTGTCTGGGGCGGCGAGCTCTTCGTCCAGGGCGTGGTCGTAGCCCGCAAGCGGCCGCGTGGCCGCCCGCGCAAGAACCCGGTTGCTGCATGAACCGCCCGGGAACCATCGACCGCCCCCTCACGAACGACCCCCAGAAGCAGGCCCCGATGACGACGTCCGCCAGCGAGCTCATGGGCTCCGCGACCCCAGACTTCACCACCACCGGCGCGAACGCCTCGCGTCAGAACAGGACCCTCGAAATGCAACTCATGCCAGAAGCCCTCGCCCGTGCCCATATGCACGAGCGCATGCGGGAAGCCGAGGCCGAGCGGCAGGCCATGCGCCTGATCGCCGCCCGGCGGATGCAGCGCCGCGCCGAGCGCGTGTCGATGCGTGCCCGCCGCGCCCTGGCCATGGCCGTCATGCAGTAACGACGGCACCGCCAAACAGAGCGCGAAGTGACGAATGAGCCCGCGGGGGCCGGTCCGAACGGACCGGCCCCCCCGGTGCGTTGTGCCCGCAACCACCGGCCGCGGCGGTATCGTCACGAAATGGACGACCCGACTCAGCCGGTTGCCGAGACCGTTGTGTGCTCGCGCTGCGGCACCCCCGCCGAGAGCACTCCGCCGACCTGGACCTATTCCGTCGAGAACGGTGAGCGTCTCTACTTCTGCGACGCCTGCGCGCGCGCCAACCTCCGGGCGATCGAGAGCAGACTCGACTCCGTGTGGTGGTGACCCGCGCGCGGCCCCGCCCCGCCGGCCCCGACGGAGCTCATGCCCCGGCGGGCTGCTCGTCCTCCTCGTCGTCCGGCTCCCCGGCCTCCAGGACCATCAGGTTCTCCAGCCCGGCCAGCTCCTCCACATCTGCGGGCAGGAACCCGGGCACCCACTGCTCCAGCTCGTCCCGCAGCCGGACCGTCGCGTCCAGCTGGCACAGCACCCCGATGGTGGAGAGCGTCACCCGGTGTATCAGCAGATACGCGGGCGGCAGATTGAGCTGCTTGCCCAACTGGTGCGCGGGGGAGCGCGGGTCGGCGATCCGGGCCGCCTGCCCGCGCATCCAGGCACGGGTGAAGGTGAACTCGTCCGCCTGCGCGGGCTCGATGATGGGCAGCAGATAGTCCAGGACCGCGTCCGGGTCGAGGTCTATGGACTCCTTCACGAAGCCTCCCTCGCACAGCAGCGCGTAGACGGCCTCGGCGTCGCCTTCGAGCGTCATCCGCAGCGAGTCGCCGATCGTCCGGGGCAGCCCGCCCGGCAGCCGGTCCACCGTCCCGAAGTCCAGCACGCCCAGCCGCCATGCGCCGTCCTCCTTCTCCGGCGGCAGCAGCCGGAAGTTGCCCGGATGCGGGTCCGCGTGCAGCAGCCCGGTCCGCGCCGGACCCGAGAAGAGGAACCTCGCCAGCAGCTGACCCGCCCGGTCGCGCTGCTCCTCCGTACCGCCCGCGATCACTTCGGACAGCGGGGTTCCGTCGATCCACTCGGTCACCAGGACCTGGTCGCGCTGGTGGACCACATCGGGCACCACCACGTCCGGGTCGTCCGCGAACTCCGCCGCGTGCTCCCGCTGGGCCTGTGCCTCCAGCTCGTAGTCCAGCTCCTCCGAGACCCGGTCGCGCAGCTCCGAGATGAGCGGCTTGATGTCCATGCCCGGGATCAGCGGCCCGAGCAGCCGGGCGAACCGGCTCAACTGCGTCAGGTCCGAGAGCAGTGCCTCCCCGGCGCCCGGGTACTGCACCTTGACCGCGACCTCGCGCCCGTCGTGCCAGACCGCCCGGTGCACCTGCCCGATCGAGGCCGCAGCGGCGGGCTTCTCCTCGAACTCCAGGAACAGCTCGCGCCACTCCTCCCCGAGCCGCTCCGCGAGCACCGCGTGCACGGTCCGGGTCGGCATGGGCGGCGCCGCCTCCTGCAACTTGGTCAGCGCGGCCCGGTAGGGACCGGCGATCTCCTCGGGCAGCGCCGACTCGAAGACGGACATGGCCTGCCCGAACTTCATCGCCCCGCCCTTGAGTTCGCCCAGGACCTTGAAGAGCTGCTCGGCGGTGCGCTGCTGGATCTCGCGGCCGACTATCTCCGCGGACTTGCCCCCGATCCGTTTGCCCAGGCCCCAGGTGGCACGCCCGGCGAAACCAAGTGGCAGCGCGGCCAACTTGGCGGTCCGGGTGACCGCCTTCCGGGGAAGATCAGACATGCGCCCCTCCAAATCCCAGCCGGCCGTGCCGCGCGCCTCGCGGCAGTGCGTCGTTGACAGCGGTTACCGGGCCATTGTGTCCTGCGGCCGTGCGCCCCCCGAGGTGTCCTCCCCCTCACTGTTCCCACCAGCGCCGCAGAGACAGTCGAGCCGGGCCGCGAGGCGCCGCGGCCGCCAGCCGAGCATGGGCAGCGACGCCTCCCACCGCGTGCCCGTACTCGCCGGGAGGTCGCCGTCCAGAAAGGCCAGTGCGTGCGCCGCGGCCAGCCCCGCCACGGCGGTCGCGAGCGCCAGGTCGCAGGCCGGTACGGCACCCTGACGGCGGCCGGAGCGCCACTGCGCCAGCATCCGGGGCCAGCCGGGATCGCGCTCGGCCCGCTCCAGCGCCAGACAGCCCGCGCACCCGGTGCCACCGGGCAGGACCAGTGGCCCCACGAGCCCGGTCGTCTCCACAACTCCCGCGTACAGATGGGGGATGCCGGCCGCCACCCACTCCGCGCCGGTCACCGGATCCGGTGCGTACACATCAAGCCCGTCCCTGGGGGCCACCACGATCAGTGACAGCCCGGTCGGCTCGTCGCCCTCGCCGGACCGGGGCGGACGGCCCGGCGCCGCGCCGCGCACGAGCTGCTGGGCCGCCGGGACCCTGCGCTCGCCCACCGCCTGCTCGGGCATGCCGCCGGGCGCCACGTCCCACGGCTGCACCCTCCCGCCGTCGAGCACCTCCACCCGCCCCACCCCCGACGCGGCGAGGACCGAGGCGATCGTCGCCCCCACCCGCCCCGCGCCCCGCACCTGCACCTTCAGGGACCGGCGGGCAGCCAACCGCTGCGCCCCGCCGCCCGGTTCGGGATGGACCAGGCAGAGCGAGGCCAGATCGGATCTGGTCCGGTCGAACGCCTCGGCCCGCCCGCGCAGCGCCTCCGCCGCCGGGCCGCCGGCCGTCGGGTCGTCCACCACCCCGGCCTCGGTCAACCGCTCCACCAGCGCGTCCACTTGGCCGGGCGACAGGTCCAGGGCCCTGGCCTCCTCGTACAGCAGCGGAAGGCCGCGGGTGCCGTCCAGGAGTTCCAGGAAGCTCCCCGTCGCCGTGTCCACGGGCGAGACCACCACCGCCCGCGCGGGTGTCACCCCGAATTGCACGGTCTGCCGGTCGCGCCACGCCCGGCGCAGTGCCGGCTTCAGCATCGGATGCATGTCAACCCCCGTTGTTCCGCGCGTCCGCTTCCGGGCGCGAGCCGCCGTCCGATCACGAGCCGGTCATGAGCCATCCGTCATGAGCCGCCCGTCATGCGTCGTCCGGTCACGATCCGTCCTGCGATCCGTTGCCAGAATGCCGGGTGCGGCGAACTCGTGCGGAAAGTTGTCCACAGGCGGGGGTATTAGTCATTCAAATGGTGCACGCCCGGAATGGATCATGGGTGAACCCTCCCGGAGGCGGGACTTCCCCCACTGACAGCGGGTAACGTCGGGGCGTGCCCGCCGACCCACTGCAGAGTGCCGGAAGCCCGCCCCGCAGTCCGACAAGTCCGCCGCCCCGCGGTCATGCGACGAGCGCGGTCGAGGTGCGCAGGAGCGCCCGGCGCAGCAGGACGGTCTCCGCGTACCGCGAGGGCGACCGCACCATCGTGCTGATTCCGGCCCGGATGTCCGAGGCCGAGGAGCAGCGCTGGGTGAACGTGATGCTCGACAAGCTCGCCGCCCAGGAGAGCAAGCGGATGCTGGGCGACGCGGAACTGACGGAGCGCGCCGAGCGGTTGTCCGACCTGTACTTCGACGGTCGCGCGCGTCCCGCCTCGGTGCGCTGGGTCACCAACCAGAACACCCGCTGGGGCTCGTGCACCCCGGCGGAGGGCAGCATCCGGCTCTCGCACCGGCTCCAGGGTATGCCCGAGTACGTCGTCGACTATGTCCTCGTCCACGAGCTGGCCCACCTCCTGGTGCCGGGCCACGGGCCCCGCTTCTGGCGGCTGCTCGAGGCCTACCCCCGTACGGAACGCGCGCGTGGATACCTCGAAGGGGTGGTGGCGGCCGACCGGCTGCCCCATCTGCCCGCCGCTCGCGGAGAGTGATCTCGCCGATCGTGTACCGAATACGTACCGGCGTGCCACCGGCTTGGCCGATTGTCGTAGGCAGCCGTTAGCCTGGCGCGACCAATCACACTCGGGATGGGGGACGGTCGTTACGCATGGCCAGGGAATTCCAGCGCGGCCACAAGGCCAAGATCAGTGACCTGACAGCGGGAACGGATCTGTATGTAGGCGTGCAGATCGGCGCCCCCGGGCTGTCCTTCGACATCAGCTGCTTCGGCCTCGACGCGAACGAGCAGCTGTCCGACGACCGGTATTTCATCTTCTTCAACCAGCCCAAATCGCCCGAGGAGTCCATTCAGCTCCTGGGCGCCCAGGCCGGTGACACCGAGTCGTTCCGCATCACCCTGGACCGCATCCCGGCCCACGTCCACAAGCTCTCGTTCACCGCGACGCTCGACGGCGCGGGTCAGATGTCGCAGGTCGGCCCCGGGTACATCAGAGTCGTCGCCGGTGGCGAAGAGGTCGTCAGGTACGCGTTCACGGGTGCCGAGTTCAGCACCGAGCGCGCGGTGATGCTGGGCGACTTCTACCTCAAGGACGTCTGGCGCTTCGCGGCCGTCGGCCAGGGCTTCGACGGCGGCCTGGAGGCGCTGCTGAAGAACTTCGGCGGCGAGGTCGCCGAGGAGGAGCCCGCGGCGCCGCAGCAGCCGCAGGGCGCCGCTCCGGGTTTCTCCCCGCCCGCCCGGACCGCACCCGCGCCCCAGTTCGGCGCCCCGGCCGCACCGCAGCAGCCCCAGCCCCCGCAGCCGGCCCCGCAGTTCGGCAGCCCCGCCCCGGCTCCGGCGCAGCACTACGCACCGCCGCCGCCGGGATCCACGCCGCCCCCGGCGCCCGCGCCCAGCCCGCAGATCCACGCGGCGCCGACCATCGCCGCGCCCATGACCCTGCCGCCCGGCACCGTCCCGCCCCCGGCCGCCCCGGCCCCGTACGGACAGCCGCCCCAGCAGCCCCCGTACGGCCAGGTCCCGGGCCAGTACCCCGGCCAGGCCCCGCCGCCCGGCGCACCCGCCCCGTACGGTCGGCCCGCGCCCTACGGTCAGCCGGCCCCTTACGGCCAGCCCGCCCCGTACGGTCAGCAGCCCGGTCGCCCGCAAGGGATGCCGCAGCCCGGCGGCGGCCTCGCGGGCGCCATCCAGCAGTACAAGGAGCTGCCCACCGGACAGCGCTGGACCCCGCAGAACAAGCAGCTCGTCCGGGTCGACCTCGGCGCCGGCGGCTCCCCGGTGCTGGCCCGCCAGGGCAGCATGGTGATGTACCAGGGCAAGGTCGACTTCGGCTACAAGGGCGCCGGGTTCGCCGGCCGGATCGTCGGCAACGCGACCGGCCAGGAGATGCAGCTGATGCGCTGCAGCGGCCGAGGCCAGGTCTTCCTCGCCGAGAACAGCGCCCATCTGCACCCCATCGAGCTCCAGGGCGACGGCATCTGTGTCTCCGCCGAGCACGTCCTGGCCTTCGACGAGTCGCTCCAGTACGAGGTCCGCCGCATCGAGGGCCACGGCATCCCCGGCGGCGCGCTGTTCACCATGCAGTTCCAGGGCGCCGGCACGCTCGTGGTGATGACCCACGGCACCCCGGTGGTGCTCCCGGTCACCCCGACCACGTTCGCGGACAGCGACGCGATCGTGGCCTGGTCGTCCGCCTCGCAGGTGATCGTCTCCAGCCAGGTGCGGCTGCGCCGCAACGCCTACCCCGGCCACAGCGGCGAGTCCGTCAACCTGCAGTTCCGCGGCGCGCCCGGGAACTTCATCGTCGTCCAGCCGTACGAGGTCTGAGGGAGCCCGGACAATGAACCAGCAGCTCGCGGGCTATGCCCCCACCCCCGTCGCCGCCCGGATGGAGAACCACGGCAGCGCCATGGTCAAGGTGGCCATGGCCACCGGACAGGACCTCTTCGCGCGCGTGGGCTCGATGGTCGCCTACGAAGGCTTCATCCAGTACGAGCCGAACCCGCCGGCCGTGCGCCAGATCGCCCGTGACTGGATCACCGGTGAGGGCGCGCCGCTGATGAAGTGCACCGGCGACGGACTGCTCTACCTCGCCGACTATGGCGCCAATGTGGTCGTCGTCCAGCTCAACAACGACGCGCTGTCCGTCAACGGCACCAATGTGCTGGCCTTCGACGCGAGCCTCCAGTGGGGCGTCGAGCGGGTCAAGGGCCTCGCCAAGTTCGCGGGTCAGGGCCTGTTCAACGTGAAGATCTCCGGCACCGGCTGGGTCGCCCTGACCTCACGCGGCACGCCGGTCGTCGTCGACTGCGGAAGCGGTGAGGACGAGACGTACGTCGACCCGGACGCCCTCGTGGCCTGGTCCCCGAACCTCAAGGTGAAGGGCAAGCGCAGCTTCAAGGCGTCCTCGCTGATCGGCCGGGGCAGCGGAGAGGCGTACCAGATGGCCTTCTCGGGCCAGGGGATCGTCGTCGTACAGCCGAGTGAGGACAGCACCGACCGCCTGCGGGCCCGGGGCTGAGGGGGAGCGAGAACACCATGCAGAGCCCGCTTTTCAGCTACACCGAGCAGCAGTCCCAGGAGCGCTACAGCGCGCACCACTCGCAGATGCTGCGGGTGGTGCTCACCGGCCACGACGACATCCTCGCCCGCAAGGGCTCGATGGTCGCCTACCAGGGGCTGATGGAGTTCGACGGCGAGTACCAGTCGAACGGTCACCAGCGCGCCCGCGCCCACACCGGCGAGGGCCTGGACCTGATGCGCGTCTCCGGTCAGGGCACCGTCTACCTCGCCAACCTCGCGCAGTACGTCCACGTAGTGGACGTGGACCGGGACGGGCTGACCGTGGACAGCGGCTACGTCCTGGCCATGGACTCCTCGCTGCACTACGACGTCATCGCTGTGGACAGCCAGTACGGAATCTCCGGCACCGGCAAGTTCCAGCTCAACATCACCGGCACCGGCAAGGTCGTCCTGATGACCTCGGGCCAGCCGCTGATGCTCCAGGTCACCCCGGACAAGTACGTCAACGCCGACGCCGACGCGATCGTGGCCTGGTCCACCTCGCTGCGGGTGCAGATGCAGGCGCAGACGCACTCCACGGGCGTGTGGCGGCGCCGCGGCAACACGGGCGAGGGCTGGGAGCTCAGCTTCCTCGGACAGGGCTTCGCGCTCGTCCAGCCCAGCGAGGTGCTGCCGCCGCAGAACGCGGTGATCGGCCAGGGCATGCGGGCCCAGTACGGCATGGGCCAGCAGGGCGCCCACGCCCAGAACCAGGGCAACGCCTGGAGCTGACCGGGCATCGGCAGTCGGTAAGGGGCGGTCGCCATTGGCGACCGCCCCTTACCCGTTCACCCGCTACTGCCGGTCGATCCGTCAGCCCGTCAGCCCGTCAGAGACGGGCCCGCGCGGCCTCCATCAGCCGCACCACCGAGTCGTCGGCGACCTCGGCCACCTCGTCGTAGGCGAACCAGCGCAGGTCCAGCGACTCGTCGCTGATCGCCTCGACCGCGCCGGCCAGGGCCAGCGCCGCGTACTGGACGTCCAGGTGCCAGTTGCAGGGGGAGGGGATCGGGTGCCGGTCGAGCCGGACGGGCCCGCCCGGCAGCAGTGTGAGACCGGACACACCGGACTCCTCGGTCGCCTCGCGCAGGGCGGCGGCCGTCAGCGAGACGTCCTCCGGCTCGCAGTGGCCGCCCGTCTGCAGCCACATGTTCAGCTTGCGGTGCAGCGTCAGCAGCACCTGCCCGCGCTCCGGGGCGATCACCAGCGCGCTCGCCGTGAGGTGGCCGGCCTCGCAGGCCTTCCACATCCCGTCCGGGTGCGCCGACAGATGGTCGAGATACGTCCGGCGCAGCTCGGGCTGGTCCTCGTACGCCTTCAGGACGAGGACCGCGTCTTCGTGCAGGCTCACTTGCCGTTGTCACCCTTGCCGTCTTCGCCCTTGGCCCCGGGGCCGTCCTTGGGCTCGTCCTTGCGGGAAGCCGCCTCGCCGAGCATCTTGTCGAGCTCCGAGAAGTCCAGCTGCTCGCGGTGGACGAAGCCGTCCGGGTCGTCCAGGTCGGAGGCGGTCGGCAGCATGTCCGGGTGCTCCCACAGCCCGTCGCGGCCGTCGACCCCGCGCGCGTCCGTGAGCGAGGCCCACAGGCGCGAGGCGTCCCGCAGACGGCGCGGGCGCAGCTGGAGACCGATCAGGGTGGCGAAGGTCTGCTCGGCGGGACCGCCGGTCGCCCGGCGCCGGCGCAGCGTCTCGCGCAGGGCGTCGGCCGAGGTGAGGCGCGGCTTGGCGGCCTCGTGGACCACCGCGTCCACCCAGCCCTCGACCAGTGCCAGAGCCGTCTCCAGACGGGCCAGGGCGGCCTTCTGCTCCGGGGTGTCCTCCGGCTGGAACATGCCCTGCTGAAGGGCTTCCTGAAGCTGCTCGGGGTTGGACACGTCGAGCTGGCCGACCGCGTCCTCCAGCTTCGCCGTGTCGACCTTGATCCCGCGCGCGTAACCCTCGACCGCGCCGAACAGGTGCGAGCGCAGCCACGGCACATGGGCGAAGAGGCGCTGGTGGGCCGCCTCGCGCAGGGCGAGGTAGAGCCGGATCTCGTCCTTCGGGACGCCCAGGTCCTTGCCGAACGTCTCGATGTTCAGCGGCAGCAGCGCGGCCTTGCCGGCCGGGCCGAGCGGCAGTCCGATGTCGGTCGAGCCGACGACCTCGCCCGCCAGGACGCCCACGGCCTGACCGATCTGCTGGCCGAACATGGCGCCGCCCATGGAGCGCATCATGCCGATCAGCGGGCCCGCCATGGCCTGCATCTCCTCGGGCAGCACGCCGCCCATGGCCGCGCCGACGCGCTCGGCGACCGGGTCGACGAGCTCCTTCCAGGCCGGCTGGGTCGCCTCGACCCACTCCGCGCGGCTCCACGCCACGGCCGTCGACGCGCCCGAGGGCAGCGACGTCACCCCGTCCAGCCACAGGTCGGCCAGGCGGACGGCCTCCTCGACGGCGGCGCGCTCGGCCGGGCCGACGCTCTCGTCCTTGGTGCCGTCGGCGGTGCCCTGGGCCACGGTCTGGCGCGCGATCTGCTTGGCCATGTCCCAGTTCACGGGACCGCCCTCGTAGCTGAGCATCTGGCCGAGCTGCTGGAAGGCCGCTCCCAGGTCGTTCGGGTTCAGCGAACCGAACATCGCCGCGAACGGATTGTCCGCGCCGCCGGCCCCGGCACCGAACCCGAACGGATTCGCCGGGCCGCCCTGGTTGCCCTTGCCCTTCTCGTTGCCCTCGTCGCCGTTCTCCGGCTCCTCCGGCGGAAGGCCGAATCCGAATGGGTTGTCACTCACGGGTTTCCTCGGCTCCTAGGGCCGCCGGCTCCTGCCGACGGCGACTGCCCACCAACACCACCAGCGTAGACATCCGGGCCGGATAAGGGCTCGGTGCTCCGCCGACTCTTGGCCTGCGGCAGGATGGACGTCACCTGGTCCGTACGCGTCATTCGTGTACGTACTGAAGACAACCGCTGGAGACGCCCGGTGAGTTCCCCAGATCCGCAGGTTCGCGCAGCGCGAAACCCTTCCCCCTCAGCAGCGCGGGGTCCCGTCGTCGCGGTCACCGGTGCCGCGTCCGGAATCGGCGCGTTGCTCACCGCGCGGCTCGCCGCATCCGAGGAGATCAAGCAGGTCATCGCCATCGACGAGCGCCGGGGCGAGGTGACCGAGGCCACCTGGCACATCCTGGACGTGCGCGACCCGGCGATCGCCGAGAAGCTGCGCGGCGCCGATGTCGTCGTCCATCTGGCGCTCGACCTCGACCTGGAGACCGACGCGGCCGCCCGTACGGCGTACAACGTACGCGGTACGCAGACCGTGCTGACCGCGGCCGCCGCGGCCGGGGTCCACCGGGTCGTGCTGTGCACCTCGGCCATGGTCTACGGGGCGCTGCCCGACAACGACATCCCGCTCTCCGAGGACGCCGAGCTACGGGCCACCGCCGAGGCGACCGGCGTCGGCGACCTGCTGGAGATCGAGCGCCTGGGCCGCCGCGCCCCGCGCGCCCACCCCGGCCTCAACGTCACGGTGGTCCGGCCCGCCGTCCTGGTCGGCGGCACCGACACCGCGCTCACCCGCTACTTCGAGTCGCCGCGCCTCCTGGTGGTCGCCGGATCCCGTCCGACCTGGCAGTTCTGCCACGTCGAGGACCTGTGCAGCGCTCTGGAGTACGCGGCCCTGGAGAAGGTCGACGGGGAGTTCGCGGTCGGCTGCGACGGGTGGCTCGAACAGGAAGAGGTCGAGGAGCTCAGCGGCATCCGGCGGATGGAACTGCCCTCGGCGGTCGCGCTCGGCGCCGCGGCCCGGCTGCACCGGATCGGGCTCACCCCGTCCCCGGCGGGCGACCTGGCGTACACGATGCACCCCTGGGTGGTCAGCGTCGGGCGGCTGCACGACGCGGGCTGGCGGCCGCAGTGGACCAACGAGGAGGTCCTCGCGGAGCTCCTGGAGGAGGCCGCGGGACGACACACCGTGGCGGGGCGCCGGCTGGGCCGGAAGGACGCCACCGCCGCCGGAGCCGCCGGAGCGACGGTCGCCCTGCTGGGAGCGGCCGCGGTGGTCCGCAGGGCCCGCAAGCGCCGGGGGCTGTAGGACCCTCCTACGGAGGGTGTGGGTGACGGGGTGAAAGAGCCATACCGCGATGTCAGTGCGGTACGGCACGATGGGTCCATGGCACAGACGCACTCCGATCACCCCGGCGAGCAGGCGGCGGACGATCCGATCCGGCTGCTTGAGATCCGTGACACCCCGCTCTCCCTGGACGAGGTGTTCCGCGCCGTGGGGGACCCCTCGGCGGGCGGTACCGCGCTCTTCGTCGGCACCGTGCGCGACCACGACGCCGGCGCGGACGTGGCCGCGCTGGGGTACTCGTGCCATCCGACGGCCGAGGCGGAGATGCGCCGAGTGGCCGACAAGGTCGTCGCCGAGTTCCCGGTCCGCGCGCTGGCGGCCGTCCACCGGGTGGGCGAACTGGCCGTGGGCGATCTGGCGGTCGTCGTGGCGGTCTCCTGCCCGCACCGCGGGGAGGCGTTCGCGGCGTGCCGCAAGCTGATCGACGACCTGAAACACGAGGTCCCGATCTGGAAGAACCAGAAGTTCACGGACGGAACCGAGGAGTGGGTCGGCGCGTAGCGCCGTCGTTGAGGGGTGGCGGTCGGGCGACGGGAGGGCGGGTCGGCGCGTAGCGCCGTCGTTGAGGGGTGGCGGTCGGGCGACGGGAGGGCGGGTCGGCGCGTGCTGACCCCCGGAGGGTGCCCCCAACGGGTGAACGGGCCGCCCGTCAGGGTGTCTGAAACCCTGTCGGGGGGATCCGCCCCGATTTGCGTAACCGCACCCCTGCCCCGAGCGTTGATCTCGCAGAGGGTTAATCTGCTGATCTGTCAGTTGCGGACGCTCATTTGGGGACGGGAGGACGGAATGGCTGCACTCATCTGGCTGCTGATTCCGCTTTTCGCTGCTGTCGGCGCGGCGATATGGGCGAGCTGGGCCGCCCGCAATCGCACGACCGGCGACGTCGCGGAACTCGCCGGCTACAGCCGGTTCCGAGAGGCGATGGAGAAATCCCAAGCCGGAACCGAGCCCGTCTGACCCCCCTCTGCGCGCTCCTCGCGCCCCGGCCAGTAGGCGGATGCCGACCCTCCCCGTACGGACCGGCCCCGGCGGTGCACCGACAGGCACGTCCCGTACTGTCGTTCCATGCCACGCCGCACCGCGACGATGCTCGCCTCCACCTTGATCCTGATCGCGTTGCTCTGCGCAGGCGTCCTCATCAAAGTGCCGTACTCGGAGATGTCGCCCGGCCCCACGGTGAACACTCTCGGTGAGGCGCGTGGCGAGCCCGTGCTGCAGATCTCCGGGCACAAGACCTACCCGACGACCGGCCATCTGAACATGACGACGGTCAGGGTCACCGGTGCGGACTACAACATGAACCTGGTCGAGGCTGTCTACGGCTGGCTGGCCCATGACAACAAGGTCGTGCCGCACGACACGCTCTACCCGGACGGCAAGACCGAGGAGCAGTCCTCGCAGGAGAACGCCGAGGAGTTCAGCCAGTCCCAGGAGAGCGCCAAGGTCGCCGCGCTCAACGAGCTGAAGATCCCGGTGAAGTCCTGGGTCATCGTGGCGTCCGTGGTCAAGGGCAGCCCGGCCGAGAACAAGCTGCACGCGGGCGATGTGATCAAGTCCGTCGACGGCTCGCCCGTCAAGGAGCCGGCCGACGTGGCGAAGCTCGTCACCAAGCACCGCCCGGGCCAGAACGTGGTCTTCGCGGTCGTCCCGGCCAAGGAGGCGGCCGCGGCGGAGAAGGCGGGCAAGAAGCCCGAGGGCTCCGAGAACGTCACGATCACCACGGGCAAGGCCAAGGACGGCGACCGGGCGATCGTGGGGATCCAGGCCGGGACCGACCACACCTTCCCGTTCTCCATCGACATCAAGCTCGCGGACGTCGGCGGCCCGAGCGCGGGGCTGATGTTCGCCCTCGGCATCGTCGACAAGCTGACGCCCGGCGATCTGACCGGCGGCAAGTTCATCGCCGGTACGGGGACGATCGACGACGCGGGCAAGGTCGGCCCGATCGGCGGCATCGAGATGAAGCTGATCGGCGCGCGCGGCGCGGGCGCCCGCTACTTCCTGACGCCCGCCGAGAACTGCGCGGCGGCCGCCTCGGACACGCCCAGCGGGCTGACCCTGGTGAAGGTCTCCACCATCGACGACGCGACCAAGGCGCTGGAGAAGCTTCGCAAGGGCGACACGGCCGGTCTGCCGAGCTGCTCGGCGAAGTGACCGGCCGCACCACGCGCGCGTGGTGCGGGAGTGCGTCTCTCACCACGCGCGCGTAGGCGCACCCGTCTCGTAGCGTCAGTAGCGCGCGTTACTCGGCGAAGGTCGCGACCAGCGCCTCGGCGAGGCCCGGGACCAGGCCGGCGCCGGTGAGCACCTCGGTCGGCGAGTCCTTCTCGCGCAGCCGCACCGCCGACTCGCGGGCGCCGTCGCGCAGCACCGCCACGGTCATCCGGACCTCCTGGCGGTCCGGGTGCTTGGCCACCCACTTCGCCAGCTGCTTGTCGTTCATGCCCTCGGGCACGGACGTCTCGGCCGACGGCGGAAGCATCAGGCGCTCCACGGTCAGCGCGCAGCCGACCACCGCGTCCGGCCAGGCGATGGTGCCGAGGAAGTCGTCGAGGGCCCGGCCGGCCGGGATCTCGTCCTGCTCGATGGGGGTCAGCGGGGCGGCCGTGTCGCCCTGGTCGAGGCCGAGTTGGGAGGCCAGTCCCGGCTCCTGCGTACGGAGCTTGGCCGTGTCGACGAGGGCGAACAGGCGGGCCGGCTGGTCCCAGCCGAGGCCGGACGCGTACTCGTCGATTTCCAGTACTGCGCGGGTGAGGGGGCTCGCGGCCATCGGGGGGCCGGAGGGGGAAACGTTGGACATGAGCAACATCCTGCCCTCTTTCACCCCGGGATCGGGAACTGAGTAAAGCCTCAGTAAGTTGCATGAGTGGGCTCTACGATCGCGGGGCCTGCTCAATCGACAGCTAACTTCGAGGTGCGCACCTTGGCTTTCCAGATGCCGGACCGCGGCGGAGGCCCGTCCGGGCCACGGATCAGAGTCGGCCGGCCGTCCCGCCGGGTCCGGACCCTGCTCATGACACTGGGCATCCTGGCCGTGCTGGCCATGGTGTTCGTCATGTTCGCCGGGTTCTGGACGGACTGGCTCTGGTACCGATCGGTGCACTATTCGTCCGTATTCACCACCACCCTGTGGACCAAGATCGGCCTGTTCTCGGTCTTCGGTCTCCTGATGGCCGTGGCCGTCGGCCTCAACATCTGGCTGGCGCACCGGCTGCGTCCGCCGCTCAGCGCGATGTCGCTGGAGCAGCAGAGCCTGGACCGCTACCGGATGGGCATCGCCCCGTTCAAGAAGTGGCTGCTCCTGGGCATCACCGCGCTCGTCGGCCTGATCGCCGGAGCCTCCGCCTCCGGGCAGTGGCGCACCTGGCTGCTGTGGGTCAACGGGGTGCCGTTCGGGCAGAAGGACCCCCAGTTCCACCTGGATGTGTCCTTCTACGCCTTCGACCTGCCCTGGTACCGGTTCCTGGTCGGCTTCGGCTTCGCGGCCACCGTGCTGTCCCTGATCGCCGCCGCCCTGACGCACTACCTGTACGGCGGGCTGCGGATCACCAGCCCCGGAGCGCGCGCCACCGGCGCGGCCACCGGGCACCTGTCGGTGCTGCTCGGCGTCTTCGTCGCCCTGAAGGCCGTGGCGTACTGGCTCGACCGGTACGGGCTGGCGGTGAAGTCCAGCGACTTCAAGGCCAGCAGCAACTGGACGGGTCTGCGGTACGTGGACGCCAACGCCTATCTGCCGGCGAAGACGATCCTCTTCTGCATCGCCGTCATCTGCGCGCTGCTCTTCTTCGCGACGCTGTGGCGCCGCACCTGGCAGCTTCCGGTGATCGGCTTCGGCCTGATGGTCCTCTCGGCCATCCTGATCGGCGGGCTCTACCCGGCGATCGTCCAGAAGTTCCAGGTCCAGCCGAACGAGCAGGCCAAGGAAGCGCCGTACATCCAGAAGAACATCGACGCCACGCGCAAGGCGTACGGCATCGACGCCACCGAGGTGAAGGACTACAAGGGGACGACCGCGGCGGAGGACAACGGCAAGCTGCGCGCGGACGCCGACACGGCCGCCAGCTACCGGCTGATCGACCCCAATGTCGTCACCCCGGCCTTCCAGCAGCTCCAGCAGGAGCGCAAGTACTACCAGTTCGCCGTACCGCTGGACGTGGACCGCTACACGGACAAGGACGGCAAGGAGCAGGACACGGTCGTCGGTCTGCGCGAGCTGAACCTCAACGGCATCGACAAGCGCAACTGGATCAACGACCACTTCACCTACACCCACGGCTACGGTGTGATCGCGGCCAAGGGCACCAGCGTGGACTCCACGGGCTCCCCGGACTTCACCGAGTCCGGACTGCCCACCACCGGCCAGCTCGGCGACTACGAGCAGAAGATCTACTACGGCGAGAAGACCGAGCAGTACTCGATCGTCGGCGGTCCGCAGAAGGAGCTCGACTACGAGGCCGAGGGCAAGGGCCAGGAGACGACGAGCTTCAAGGGCAAGGGCGGGGTCAACCTGTCCAACCCCTTCAACCGCGCCGCGTACGCGGTGGCCTTCAGTGAGCCGCAGATCCTGTACTCGGGAGCCATCGGCGAGGGCTCGAAGATCCTCTACAACCGCACCCCGAAGCAGCGCGTGGAGGCGGTCGCCCCGTGGCTGACCATCGACGGAGACCCCTACCCGGCCAAGATCGGCAAGCGGATCCAGTGGGTCGTCGACGCGTACACCACGACCAACGGCTATCCCTACGCTTCGCGTACGACGCTCGGTGAGACGACGGCGGATTCGCTGACCACCCGCCAGCGCGCGGTGGTGGCCCAGCAGAACCAGGTCAACTACATCCGCAACTCGGTGAAGGCCACCGTCGACGCGTACGACGGCACGGTCACGCTGTACCAGTGGGACACCAAGGACCCGGTCCTGAAGACCTGGATGAAGGCGTTCCCGGGCACGGTGAAGCCGAAGACCGACATCTCCCCGGAGCTCCTGGCCCATCTGCGGTACCCGCAGGACATGTTCAAGGTCCAGCGCGAGCTGCTCACCCGCTACCACGTCACCAACCCCGCCCAGTTCTACAGCGGCAGTGACGCGTGGCAGGTGCCGGACGACCCGACCAACAAGGACGGCGTCGCGGTTCCGCCGTACTACCTGTCGATGAAGATGCCGGGCGCCGAGACGCAGGGGAAGAAGTTCTCCCTGACCACGACGTTCACGCCGAACGGACGGCCCAACCTGGGCGGGTTCATGGCGATCGACGCGGACGCGGCGAGCAAGGACTTCGGCACGATCAGACTGCTCAGGGTCACGGACAACGTCCAGGGCCCGCAACAGGTGCAGAGCAAGCTGAACGGTCTGCCGGAGGTCGCCGAGTTCGTACGGAACCTGCGCGGCAGCGACTCCGAGATCGACTACGGCAATCTGCTGACCGTGCCACTGGGCGGCGGGTTCCTGTACATCGAGCCGGTCTACGCGCGCGGTGGCTCCGCCAACTACCCGCTCCTGAAGAAGGTCGGCGTCTCCTACGGGGACAAGACCGTATTCAAGGACACCCTGGCGCAGGCGCTGAACGCGGTGTTCGGCGTGGACGGCTCCGAGCCGCCCGCGACCAAGCCGCCGACGGACACCACCAAGCCGCCGTCCACCGGGACGAACGCCACGGTGGAGCAGGCCATCAAGGACGCCCAGAAGGCGTGGGACGACGGCCAGAAGGCGCTGCAGAAGGGCGACTTCGCGGCGTACGGCAAGGCTCAGCAGGAGCTCCAGGCGGCCCTGCAGCGCGCCGCCGAGGCCGAGTCCAAGGCCAAGGGGTCCACCGGCGGAACCACCGGCGGCGGGTAAGCCGGTCAAAGCTCCGTTCCGCGTCGTGATACGTTGTATTCACCGACGCGGGGTGGAGCAGCTCGGTAGCTCGCTGGGCTCATAACCCAGAGGTCGCAGGTTCAAATCCTGTCCCCGCTACTCACGGACGAGGGCCCGGATCCATCAGGATCCGGGCCCTCGTCGATTTGTGCGTCCGGATGTGCCTCTGCTGCGTTTGGCTTATCTCTCTGTGGGCATGTCGACAAAACGCTGAAGTGACCTCACTGGCTGCGGTATACCAGGTGTACGGCGGTTGCGGGTGGTGCGACGATGGTATTTATGGGGGACAGGGCAACTCTGTTGGAGACAGGGCGGTTTGCGCGGATGCGCTCCGATGACGCCGCCGATGCCGAGACCGAGGCACGGCACCGGCGTGCTGCCGACAGCGGCGACGCCGCGTCCATGAGCGTTCTCGGCTCCCTGCTGCTGCGCCGCGGCGACCTCGACAGCGCCGAGCCCTATCTGCGCGGCGCCACCGCCGAGGGCGACCGTGCTGCGGCCAACAACCTGGGCGTGCTGCTGCACCAGCGCGGCTACGCCGACGAGGCGGCCGGGTGGTGGCGCATCGCCGCCGTCGCGGGCTCCGCCGCCGCGGCGCACGCGCTGGGCCGCCACTATCGCGAGCGCGGCGACGAGCCGGCGGCCGAGTACTGGCTGCGCCAGTCCGCCGAGCAGGGCCATGCGCTGGGGGCGTACGCCCTCGCGGACCTGCTGGAACACCGCAGCGACGTGGGCGCCGAGCGCTGGCTGCGCGCCGCCGCCGAGCAGGGCCACCGGGAGGCCGCGTACCGCCTTGCCCGGCTCATCGACCAGCGGGCCGAGCACGACGGCGGCGAGCCTGACATCGCTGTCGAGGCCGAGCCGGACGCCGAGGCCAGGGCGGCCGAGGCCGAGCAGTGGTACCGCCAGGCGGCCGCGCGCGGCCATCGGCGGGCCGCGCTGCACCTCGGCGCGATCCTGGAGAAGCGCGGCGAGCTGAAGGAGGCCGGGCGCTGGTATCTGACCTCGGCCAAGGACGGCGAGGCCAAGGCGGCCTGCGCGCTCGGGTTCCTGCTGCGGGACGCGGGCGATGAGGAGAGCGCGGCCGTGTGGTGGCTGCGGGCCGCCCAGGACGGCGACGGCAACGCCGCCAACGCCCTGGGCGCGCTGCACGCGGCCCGGGGCGAGCCGCAGACCGCCGAGCGCTGGTACCGGGCGGCGATGGACGCCGGGGACGACAACGGGGCGTACAACCTGGCGCTGCTCTGCGCCGCCCAGGAGCGGACCGCGCAGGCCGAGCAGTGGTACCGGCGGGCCGCGTACGCGGGGCACCGCGAGGCGGCCAACGCGCTCGCCGTGCTGCTGCTCCAGGCCGGCGACGCGACCGGCGCCGAGCCGTGGTTCTCCAAGGCGGCCGAGGCGGGCAGCGTGGACGCGGCCTTCAACCTGGGCATCCTCTTCGCCAGCCGCGACGACGACCACGCCGCCCTGAAGTGGTACGAGCGGGCGGCGGCGGCCGGGCACACCGAGGCGGCCCTCCAGGTCGGCATGGCGCTGCTCAGGGACGGCGAGGAGGCGGCCGCCGAGCGGCATCTGCGGTGCGCGGCGGGCGGCGGCAGCGCGGAGGCGGCGTTCCGGCTCGCCACCGTGCTCGACGCGCGCCAGCCGCCGCAGGGTGCGCCGGTGCTCGGCGAGCCGCTGGCCGAGAAGACGGAGTGCGAGGAGTGGTACGAGCGGGCGGCCGGGCAGGGGCACCGGCGTGCCCAGGTCCGCGTCGGCATGCTCGCGGCGGCCCGCGGCGACCAGGACGGCGCCGCGCGCTGGTACCGGGAGGCGGCCGAGGCGGGCAGCCGCAACGGCGCCTTCAACCTCGGGCTGCTGCTCGCCCGCGAGGGGCGGGAGCGGGAGGCCGCGCTGTGGTGGACCCGGGCCGCCAACGCGGGGCACGGGCGCGCGGCGCTGCGGCTCGCGCTGCTCGCCGCGCGGTGCGGGGAGCTGGCCGAGGGGCAGCGGTGGTGCGCCCGGGCCGTGGAGCTGGGACCGGCGGAGGTCGCGGAGCGTGCGGCGCGGCTACGGGAGGCGCTGCACCAGGAGCTGACCGCCTAGCCCTGTGCACCCCGGTGCGCACGCTGGGTGCGCCGATCGGGTTTGCGCTGGTCGGCGGGGTGACGTACTGTTGGGTTCACCGACGCGGGGTGGAGCAGCTCGGTAGCTCGCTGGGCTCATAACCCAGAGGTCGCAGGTTCAAATCCTGTCCCCGCTACCAAAGAATTCAGGGCCTGGATCCGAATGGATCCGGGCCCTGAGTCATTTCCGGGTGCAGGCCGGCGGGCGGTTTGTGCCCACCCGGTTCCGCCCTTGCGGAACGCATGCCGACACACCACGGGAAACGGGAAGGCGCAGCCCACACGACCGCCGCCGTCCGCCGGCCGCTCTCTAGGCCGTCGTGCAGTTCGGGCAGATCCCCCGGTAAGTGACCTCTACGTCCGAGATCGTGAAGCCGAAGCGTTCCGTCGCGGGGAGGTCGGAGAGCGGGTTGCCCGTGGGGTGGACGTCGCGGATCGCGCCGCACCGGGCGCAGACCAGGTGCTGGTGGGGCTGGTGCGCGTTCGGGTCGTACCGCTTGGCGCGGCGGTCCGTGGAGACCTCGATGACCTCACCCAGCGTCACCATCTCGCCCAGCGTGTTGTAGACGGTCGCGCGGGAGATCTCGGGGAGCTTCGCCACAGCGCGCGCGTGGACCTCGTCCGCCGTCAGGTGCATGTGGTCCCCGTCGAGGACCTCGGCCACGACGCGCCGCTGTGCGGTCATACGCCAGCCGCGTCCGCGAAGTCGTTCCAACAGGTCACTCATAAGGGCCAGCCTAACAGCCGGGGGAGCGGTATCCCGAACGGGTGTGACTTTGGATGGTCACTTGACTTAGACAATGTCCATTGTAGGATCGGAACCGGCAAACGCCAAGGGACAGGACTTGCAGTAATGACGCAGGAGGCGCACGTGACGCACGGACCGCTCACCACGGAGGCCGGCGCGCCGGTGGCCGACAACCAGAACAGCGAGACCGCGGGCATCGGCGGTCCCGTGCTGGTCCAGGACCAGGCCCTCCTGGAGAAGCTCGCGCACTTCAACCGGGAGCGCATCCCGGAGCGCATAGTCCACGCGCGCGGTGCGGGTGCGTACGGCACGTTCACGCTGACCCGTGACGTCTCACAGTGGACGCGCGCGAAGTTCCTCTCCGAGGTCGGCAAGCAGACCGAGACGTTCCTGCGCTTCTCCACCGTCGCCGGCAACCTCGGCTCGGCCGACGCCGTGCGCGACCCGCGCGGCTTCGCGCTGAAGTTCTACACGGAGGAGGGGAACTACGACCTGGTCGGGAACAACACGCCCGTCTTCTTCATCAAGGACGCCATCAAGTTCCCCGACTTCATCCACACCCAGAAGCGCGACCCGTACACGGGCTCCCAGGAGGCCGACAACGTCTGGGACTTCTGGGGGCTGAGCCCCGAGTCGACGCACCAGGTCACCTGGCTCTTCGGGGACCGCGGCATCCCGGCCACGCTGCGCCACATGAACGGGTACGGCTCGCACACGTACCAGTGGAACAACGAGGCGGGCGAGGTCTTCTGGGTCAAGTACCACTTCAAGACCGACCAGGGCATCAAGAACCTCACCCAGGCCGAGGCCAACAAGCTCGCCGGTGAGGACCCGGACAGCCACCAGCGCGACCTGCGCGAGGCCATCGAGCGCGGCGAGTTCCCGAGCTGGACGGTGCAGGTGCAGATCATGCCCGCCGCCGACGCCGCGGGCTACCGCTTCAACCCGTTCGACCTCACCAAGGTGTGGCCGCACGCGGACTACCCGCCGATCGAGATCGGCAAGCTGGAGCTCAACCGCAACCCGGAGAACATCTTCGCCGAGGTCGAGCAGTCCGTCTTCAGCCCGGCGCACTTCGTGCCCGGCATCGGCCCGTCCCCGGACAAGATGCTCCAGGGCCGCCTCTTCGCGTACGGCGACGCGCACCGCTACCGCGTCGGCATCAACGCCGACCACCTGCCGGTGAACCGCCCGCACGCCACCGAGGCGCGCACCAACTCCCGCGACGGCTATCTCTACGACGGCCGCCACAAGGGCACGAAGAACTACGAGCCGAACAGCTTCGGCGGCCCGCGCCAGACGGACCGTCCGCTGTGGCAGCCGGTTCCGGTCGCGGGCGCGACGGGCAACCACGCGGCGCCGGTCCACGCCGAGGACGACGACTTCGTCCAGGCGGGCAACCTCTACCGGATGTACTCCGAGGACGAGAAGGCCCGGCTGATCGAGAACCTCTCCGGCTTCATCGCCAAGGTCTCGCGCGACGACATCGCCGAGCGCGCGATCGACAACTTCCGCAAGGCGGACGGAGACTTCGGCAAGCGGCTGGAGGCCGCGGTCCAGGCACTGCGCGGCTGAACAGCACTGGATCGCTTGTCGTAGGCAGCCAGAGGGCCGGATCCCCGCGGGGGCCCGGCCCTCTGCGCGTGCGCGTGCGCGGGGGCGGTTCAGCCGACCAGCTCGGCCGGGTGGCGGCGGCTGGGGGCCCAGCATCGGATGATGTCCCGGACGGAGACCACGCCGACCGGGCCGTCCCCGTCGAGGACGATCAGATGACGGAAGCCGCCGTGCGACATCGCGTCGGCCGCCTCGTCCAGGGTCCAGCCCGGCGCCGCGAACACGACGTCGGTGGTGGTGTGCGTACTCGCGGTCTCGCGGTCCGGGTCCTGGCCCTGGCCCAGGGAGTTGAGGATGTCGCGCTCGGTGAGGATGCCGAGCCCGCTGGTGTCGGTGTCGAGGACGACGGCCGCTCCGACGCGGCGCGCGGCCATCAGCCGGGCCGCCTGACGGAGGGTGTGCGCGGGTCCGATGGTGAGGACCACCGTGCTCATGGCGTCACGGACGAGCATGGATGGAGCCACCTCCTTGGTGAACCCCCGTGTCCCGTACGGAAGTACGGGACAACGAGAACGGATTCACAAGTTCACAAGTGGGGGGACTCCTAGAGTCGCATCAGGCTTGCGCGTCAACAAGAGGGTGGTAGAGGCAAGTTGAGGGGCGCGTAAAAGTATGACCCACGCCCCTCTCGCGCCTCAGCCGCGCGACCGCATCGGGGGCGCGCCTCAGTCCGCCGTGCCCACGTAGTTCAGCAGCTCGTCGTGGAGCAGACCGTTGGAGGCCGCCGCGTTGCCGCTGTGCGGGCCCTCCTGGCCGTCCAGACCGGTGAAGACGCCGCCCGCCTCCTGTACCACGATCACGTTCGCCGCCATGTCCCACAGCGACAGCTCCGGCTCGGCGCAGATGTCCACCGATCCCTCGGCGACCATCATGTACGGCCAGAAGTCGCCGTACGCGCGCGTGCGCCAGCACGCCCGGGTCAGATCCAGGAAGTCGTCGATCTTGCCGCGCTCCTCCCAGCCGCTCAGCGAGGAGTACGCGAACGACGCGTCCGCCAGCCGCGACACACTGGAGACCCGCAGCCGGGTCGCCTGTGACAGGCTGCGGCCGGTGTACGCGCCGTGCCCCTTCGCCGCCCACCAGCGCCGGTTCAGGGCGGGCGCCGACACCACGCCGACCACCGGCCGGTAGCCGCCCTCGCCCGCCTCCATCAGCGCGATCAGCGTCGCCCAGACCGGCACCCCGCGCACGTAGTTCTTGGTGCCGTCGATCGGGTCGATCACCCAGCGGCGCGGACCCGTGCCCTCCAGGCCGTACTCCTCGCCCAGGACCGCGTCCCGTGGCCGTGCCCGCTGGAGATGGCCGCGGATGAGCTCCTCGGCGGCCTTGTCGGCCTCGCTCACCGGCGTCATGTCCGGCTTGGTCTCGACCTTCAGGTCGAGCGCCTTGAACCGGTCCATCGTGGCGGCGTCGGCGGCGTCCGCGAGGACGTGGGCGAGACGCAGATCATCGTGGTAGTCGGGCATGGCCACCACCGTATCGACCAGCACCTCCGGCGACCACATGGCCCGGGATGCGGACACCGGCCGGCGTACCCGTACCGCCCGCCCCGGCTATTGACAGTGCCGGGGCACGCGTCAACCCTGAGGACGAGCTCCCCCACGCTCCCAAGGGGCAGGGGGACCCCCATCACCCGGGGAGCCGCGATGCCCACAGCGCGAGAAGCCCTACTGGACGCCAGTCTCTCCGCGCTCTCCACACGGCCCTGGCCGACGGTACGGATGGTGGACGTGGCCTCGGCCGCGGGGGTGTCCCGGCAGACCCTCTACAACGAGTTCGGCAGCAAGGAGGGCCTCGCGCGCGCCCTGGTGCGGCGCGAGGCCGACGTCTATCTGCGCGGGGTCGACCGCGTCCTCGCCGAGCGGGCGGTCCCGGCCGACCGGCTGGTCGCGCTCGCCGAGTGGACCGTGCGCTCGGCCCGCACCAGCGCGCTGATCAGGGCGCTGCTCACCGGCTGCTGGGGCGAGCGACTGCCCGCCCCGCGCGCCCGCCGCCCGCTCGGCGCGCACTCTCCCGTACCGGCGCAGCGGCGCGCGGACGCCGGGGTTCCGGGCCCGTCCGAGCTGGTGGCGACGGTACGGGACCGCTCGCTCGCGGCGCTGGAGAAGGAACTGCCCGCCGTGGAGCCGGTGGAGCTGGCGCGCTGCTGCGAGACGGTGGTGCGGCTCGCCCTTTCGTACGTCATGGCGCCGGATCCGGGACCGCCCGGGGCGCACGGCGGGGGCGGGCATGCGGCCCAGATCCGCGCGGTGCTCGCCCGCACGCCGATGCGGCCGGCGTCGTAACCCCGGAGGCGGAGTGCTCGTGGCTCAGTGCGCCGAGCCCGAGATCTGGAGGCCGATCACGCCCACGATCACCAGCGAGATCGACACCAGCTTCAGCGTGGAGACCACGTCGTCGAGGAAGACCATGCCGTAGATCGCGGTGCCCGCCGCGCCGATGCCGGTCCACACCGCGTACGCCGGACCCACGTCCAGCTTCTTCAGGGAGAGGGTCAGCAGACCGAACGAGCCGAGCGCGAAGGCCGCGAAGGCGATGGTCGGGCCGAGCCGGGTGAAGCCGTGCGACAGTTTGAGACAGACGGCGAACCCCGTCTCCAGGATCCCGGCGACCACCACCAGCAGCCACGCCATGTCCAGTGCCTCCCGCAACGCATAGGTGACTGCTCGTCATCGCCAGGGCCTGTCCGGCGGATCTGGTCGGCACGCGGGGGGACAGGCCCTAGACGCGATTATGCACGGGCCGCCCGTCAGTCGCCCTCGTGGCGCTCCCGGCTGGCGAGCAGCCGGCGCAGCGAGTAGAGCCTGGCCGGGTCGGCGTGCCCCTCAGCCACCCAGGCGTCGAGCGCGCACTCCGCCTCGTCGTGGCTGCACGCGCGCGGGCAGTTCTCGGTGCCGGGCATCAGATCCGGGAAGGCGAGGATGACCCGGGACGGGTCGACGTGGTGCAGGCCGAACGACCGTACGCCCGGGGTGTCGATCACCCAGCCTCCGTGCTCGCTGGCCAGCGGCAGCGCCAGCGCCGAGGTGGTGGTGTGGCGGCCGCGGCCGGTGACCGCGTTCACATGGCCGGTGATCCGGCGGCGGTCCTCCGGGACCAGCGCGTTGACCAGCGTCGTCTTGCCGACGCCGGAGTGGCCGACGAAGGCGGTGACCTTGCCGTCGAGCTGCTCGCGCACCCGGTCCGCCGCGTCGCCGTTGTAGAGCTCCTCGCGGGAGGTGACGACATGGGGGACGCCCAACGCCCCGTAGTTCTCCAGGAGTTCGTCCGCCGAGGCGAGGTCCGACTTGGTGAGCACGAGCAGCGGCGAGAGCCCCGCGTCGTACGCCGCGACCAGACAGCGGTCGATCATGCGCGGGCGCGGCTCGGGGTCGGCGAGCGCGGTGACGATGGCCAGTTGATCGGCGTTGGCGACGATCACCCGCTCGAACGGGTCGTCGTCGTCGGCCGTGCGGCGCAGCACCGAGCTGCGCTCCGAGATGCGCACGATGCGCGCCAGAGTGTCCTTGTCACCGGACAGATCACCGACGATCATGACCCGGTCGCCCACCACCGCGGCCTTGCGGCCCAGTTCACGGGCCTTCATGGCGTGGATCGTGCGGTCACCGACGAGGCAGGTGAGGCGGCCCCGGTCGACGGTGAGGACCATGCCCTCCGAGGCGTCCTCGTGCTTGGGGCGGATGTTGGTGCGGGGACGGTTGCCCTTGCGGTTGGGGCGGACCCGGATGTCGTCCTCGTCGGGGTTCTTGCCGTAGCGGCGCATCTGCTCAGGCCCCGCTCAGTTTCCGGCCCCGGTCAGCATCCCGGTCCACATCCGCGGGAAGTCCGGCAGGGTCTTCGCGGTCGTCGCCACGTTCTCGATCTGGACGCCCTCGACGGCGAGGCCGATGATCGACCCGGCCGTGGCCATCCGGTGGTCGTCGTACGTGTGGAAGACGCCGCCGTGCAGCCGGCGCGGGCGGATGTGCAGACCGTCGGCGGTCTCGGTGACGTCGCCGCCGAGCTCGTTGATCTCCTTGGTGAGGGCCGCCAGGCGGTCCGTCTCGTGCAGCCGCAGATGGGCCACGCCGCGCAGCGTCGAGGGAGAGTCGGCGAGCGCCGCGACCGCCGCGATGCCCGGGGTGAGCTCGCCGACCTCGCTCAGGTCCACGTCGATGCCGTGGATCGAGCCGGAGCCGCTGAACACCAGTCCCCGGTCGGTCAGCTCGCAGGAACCGCCCATCTCGGTGAAGATCCGGCGCAGCTGGTCGCCCGGCTGGGTGGTGCGCTGCGGCCAGTCCGGGACGGTCACCTTGCCGCCGGTGATCAGGGCGGCCGCCAGGAACGGCTGGGCGTTGGAGAGGTCCGGCTCGACCGTCAGATCGCGGCCGAGCAGCGCGGACGGCGAGACCCGCCACACGTTCGGCTCGCCGCCGGTCTCCGGCTCGTCCACCTGCGCGCCGACCGAGCGCAGCATGTCGACGGTCATCCGGATGTGCGGCATGGACGGCAGCGAGGCGCCGGTGTGCCGCACCTCCACGCCCTGGTTGAAGCGGGGCGCGGAGAGCAGCAGGGCGGAGACGAACTGGGACGAGGAGGACGCGTCGATCCGGACCCGGCCGCCGTCGAGGGCGCCGCCGCCGTGCACGGTGAGCGGAAGCGCGCCCCTGCCGTCGTCGTCGATCCGCGCGCCCAGCGCGCGCAGCGCGTCGATCACACCGTTCAGGGGCCGTTCGTACGAGCGGGGGTCGCCGTCGAAGCGGATGGGTCCGTCGGCGAGGGCGGCGACGGGGGGCAGGAAGCGCATGACCGTACCGGCGTTGCCGACGTCGATCGTGGCGGGGCCGTGCAGACCGGCCGGGATCACGCGCCAGGCCTCGCCGGAGCCGTCGGGGCCGACGCCCTCCTCGATGCCGACGCCGAGGGCCCGCAGCGCCTCGGCCATCAGCAGGGTGTCGCGGGAGCGCAGGGGGCGGCGCAGCCAGCCGGGCTCGGCGGCCAGCGAGGCCAGTACCAGCGCACGGTTGGTGACCGATTTGGATCCGGGCACGGTGACCGTCGCGTCGACGGCTCCGCTTGCGACAGGGGCGGGCCAGAGGGCGGGGTGCACGGGCGTTTCGGTCATGGCTCTCACTTTAGTGGGGGGAGAACCTAGAGTCCGAGCAGCCACCGTCCGCCGCCGATGAGCGAGCAGATCGATACGGCGTGGAAGAGGAACAGCCAGAGCGCCGGTGGTACGTGGGTGAGCCGCCCGAGCTGGTCCGCGTCCGAGTCGCCGCTGTTGTGCCTGCGCCGCTTGCCCTGGAGCTCGAAGGCCGGCCGTACACCTCCCAGCAGCAGGAACCACACCACCGCGTACGCGAACGCCGACTGCACATCGGGCGAGGTCAGCCAGGACACCAGCAGGAAGGCGGCGCCGCTGAGGACCACGGTGAGGACGCCGTACGCGTTGCGGATCATCACCAGCATCACGAGCAGCAGGGCGGTGGCGAGCCAGAGCAGCAGGGTGACGTGGTGGGCGGCGAGCAGCCAGGCGCCGCCGAGGCCGAGCAGCGGGGGAGCGGTGTAGCCGGCGGCGGCGGTCAGGATCATGCCGAGGCCGGTCGGGCGGCCCCGGCTCACGGTGAGGCCGCTGGTGTCGGAGTGCAGCCGGATGCCGTCCAGGCGGCGGCCCGTGAGCAACGCGACCAGGCCGTGGCCGCCCTCGTGGGCGATGGTGATCGCGTTGCGCGATACCCGCCAGACGCCGTGCGGGAGGACGACGGCGAGGGCGGCTATCCCGGTGGCGATTACCAGCCACTGGGCGGGTGCGGCCTGGGTGCCGAAGATGTGCAGGTCGGGCATTTCGTCGGCCATTTCCGGGACGGCTCCTCTTGATCGGCTGCCGCGTGGCAGTGTGACTGTCATGTGTGGGAGGTATGCAGCGAGTCGTGGTCCCGAGGATCTCGCGGAAATCTTTGAAATAGAGAAGTGGGACCCGGATCCGCAGGAGACGCTGGCGCCCGACTGGAACGTGGCCCCGACCAAAGAGGTCTACGCGGTCCTCGAACGTCCCCTGAAAGACGCGGACGACCGCCGTCCGGTTCGCCAGCTGCGCAAGCTGAAGTGGGGGCTCGTGCCGTCCTGGGCGGGCTCGCCCGAGGGGGCGGCGCGGATGATCAACGCGCGGGCGGAGACGGTGCACGAGAAGCCGTCGTACCGCCGGCCCTTCGCGGCCCGCCGCTGCATCATCCCGGCCGACGGCTACTACGAGTGGGTCACCGCGGCGGACGAGCGGGAGCTGGAGGTCGAGGGCAAGAAGAAGCGGGCGCGCAAGCAGCCGTACTTCATCTCGCCGGCGGACGGGTCGGTGTTCGCCATGGCCGGGCTGTACGAGTTCTGGCGCGACCGTTCGCTGCCGGACGACCATCCCGGGGCCTGGTGGGCGACGTGCTCGGTGATCACGACCGAGGCGGAGACGGGGCCGCTGGGTGTCGCTCCGGCGGAGGGGCCGTCGTCGCTGGCGGCGATCCATCCCCGGATGCCGCTGATGCTGCCGCCGTCTCGGTGGGGGGCTTGGCTGGATCCGTCCCTTACGGGGGTGGAGGAGCTTCGGGGGTTGCTTTCGGCGCCGGCTGAGGGGTTGATGCGGGCGTACGCCGTCTCTACGGCGGTCAGCAATGTGCGGAACAACGGGCCGGAGCTGGTGGAGGAACGGGCGGCGCCGGAGGAGCCGACGCTGTTTTAGCCGGGGTTTTGGCCCCCGCCGCGCCCGTTCCCGCTGTGACATGTGCGGCTCCGCCGCGTGGCCTCCGGGGGGTGGGGGTTGAGCTGGCCTCCCGGGGGCTAGGCCCCCGGCCCCCGTCGCGGGGCCTGCGGCTCCTGCACCCGCTTACGGGGCTGCGCTCCCGGTACCTCCGCGCTGGGCCTGCGCCCCGGGACCCCCCGCGCTGGGCCTGCGCCCCTGCACCCTGCTCCGGGGCTCCGCCCCGTGCCCCGGCGCGGGGGTGGGTGGGTTGCCTGGGCTGCGCCCTCGCCCCCGTTCGTCTGCGGGCTGTCTGTGGCTGGTCGCGCAGTTCCCCCGCTCCTGCAGGGGCGGGGCCTGCGGCCCCTGCCCCGCTCCTCGAATGCCGAGGGCCGGGATGGCTCCTCGCACGCCGGAGTGGCTGAAATGTGGCCAGGCCCCCTTCTGCTTTCAGGGGCGCGGGGAACTGCGCGACCAGCCCCCACCGACCCCGCAGACGAACACGCCCCCCGGACGGGCAGCCCCGCAGACGAAGCCCCGCCCGGCAGGATGGGACCCGTGACCCAGACCCAGACCCAGCTCATCGAGACGCCCGCCGGGGATGCCCGGATCACCTGGCATCACGCGGCGGACGCCCGGCTCGTACTCGCCCTTGGGCACGGCGCCGGTGGGGGCGTCGAAGCGCGGGATCTTCAGGCCATCGCCTCCGCGCTGCCAGGCCGCGGCCTCGGCGTCGCCCTCGTCGAGCAGCCCTGGCGCGTCGCCGGGAAGAAAGTGGCGCCCGCGCCCAAGACGCTCGACGTGGGGTGGCGGGCCGTGTGGCCCGCCCTCACGGCGTCGGGGCTGCCCGTCGTCGCCGGGGGGCGCAGCGCCGGGGCCCGGGTCGCCTGCCGGACCGCCGGCGAGCTCGGCGCGCACGCCGTGCTCGCGCTGAGCTTCCCGCTGCACCCGCCCGGCCGCCCCGAGAAGTCCCGCGCGGACGAGCTGCTCGGCACCGGGGTGCCCACCCTCGTCGTACAGGGCGGGAACGATCCCTTCGGGCGGCCGGAGGAGTTCCCGGAAGGGGAGGAGGACAAGTACGAGCTCGTGGAAGTGGCCTTTGGGGACCATGGGTTCGCCGTCCCCAAGCGCGCCCCCCTCAGCCAGGACGAGGCCTTGGGGATCATCGTCGAAGCGGTGGGGCGGTGGGCCGCCGCGCTCCCGGGAATGCCGAGTACCGGACCGCTGTTGTGACGGACGTAAACATCCGTAGGCCTGGTATTTCGTGGAGAGGGAGTCCGTCGCATGGGTTCGACCATCTGCCCCGGCCGCTCGCGCGCCGCTGACCTTGAGTGGACCGTGCTGTCGGCGGCGAAGACCGCTCCTATTCGAGCGGCGGGCGGACCGGATCGTCGTCTATCCTCCGATTCGAGTGGGTCCAGCTTCGGACTCGCCACACCGTTCGAGGAGGTGGGTCCGGTCACAGGGACCGACGACGACCACGCGGAAGAGTCGACCGCCGAGCGAAACGCGCGCTTCGAGCGGGATGCCCTCGGCTACCTCGACCAGATGTACTCGGCCGCGCTGCGCATGACGCGCAACCCCGCCGATGCCGAGGACCTGGTGCAGGAGACCTACGCGAAGGCGTACGGATCCTTCCACCAGTTCCGGGAGGGCACGAACCTCAAGGCTTGGCTCTACCGGATTCTCACCAACACCTTCATCAACTCGTACCGGAAGAAGCAGCGCGAACCCCAGCGCAGCGCCGCCGAGGAGATCGAGGACTGGCAGCTCGCGCGCGCGGAGTCGCACATGTCGACCGGACTGCGGTCGGCCGAGTCGCAGGCGCTGGACCACCTGCCCGACTCCGATGTGAAGGAAGCGCTCCAGGCGATCCCCGAGGAGTTCCGTATCGCCGTGTATCTGGCGGACGTAGAGGGCTTTGCGTACAAGGAGATCGCGGACATCATGGGTACACCCATCGGTACGGTGATGTCCCGGCTGCACCGGGGCCGCCGCCAACTGCGCGGAATGCTGGAGGACTACGCCCGTGACCGCGGGCTCGTCCCGGCCGGCGCCGGTGAGTCGGACGAAGCGAAAGGCTCGGGCTCATGAGCTGCGGAGAGCCGCACGAGACGGACTGCTCTGAGGTCCTGGACCATCTCTACGAGTTCCTCGACCACGAGATGCCCGACAGCGACTGCAACAAGTTCGAGGTGCACTTCGAGGAATGCTCGCCGTGCTTGGAGAAGTACGGGCTTGAGCAGGCCGTGAAGAAGCTGGTCAAGCGGTGCTGCGGGTCGGACGACGTCCCCGCCGATCTGCGGTCCAAGGTCATGGGCCGGATCGACCTGATCCGCTCCGGGCAGGCCGTGCCGGACCAGGACATCGTCACCGAGAGCTGAGCCGGAACAGTTCAGGGAACGGTTCACCGTTCCACAGGAAGGGCCGCAACCACGGGGTGCGGTCCTTTTTCTGTCTCTCGAAGATCTCCCGACGTCTCTCCGAGGCCTCTCCGAGGTCACTCGAAGGTGCTAATCCGGCGTGACCGAAGCGGTTCAATCCGACAATGCGCCTACTTGCCGTCCCGCGCGGGCCTATCCTCCCGATCCGGAGCAGGAGGGAGGCGTGCCATGGACGGACCGCAGCGGCGGGCCCTGCCCTGGGGGGCGCGCGCCGTTCTGCTGGGCGCCGTCGTGGCCGCCGGGGCGTGCGCGTTACCCGTGGCGCGTGGAAGCGTCCCCTGGGGCGCGTTCGGGCTGCTCGCCGGTCTGTACGCGCTCTGCGAATGGCCCGCGCGCTGCCCCTTCCTCGCCAATGGGGTCTCCCCTGCTCGAACGAAGTTGAGAGCTTGGGGATGGGTCACCGTCCCGACCGGCGCCGGCTCCTTCTTCCCCGTCCTGCTCGCCGCCGCGTTCCTGCTGCCGCCCGCCGCCGCCGCGCTGGCCGCCGTCCCCGGCGCGCTCCTCGGCCGGGTCGAGCAGCCGCCCCGGGCCCCGCGCCGCGTCTGGCGCGCCGCCCAGCTGGCGCTCGCCGTGGGCGCCGCCGCCGAGGTGCACGAACGGTTCGGCGGGCGCGCGTCGCTCGGCGGCACCCCGGCGGCCCTCGCCCCCGACTTCCCGTACGTCCTGCTGCCCGCCGGGGCGGCCGCGCTGGTCTTCTGCGCGGTCCTGGCCGCGCTGGACGGGCTGATCCTGTGGACCGCCGAGCGGCTGCCCGCCCGCACCGCCTGGCGCGGGCTGCTGCTGCGCTCGCTGGCCCCGTACTGCGTCCACGGGCTCGCCGGGCTGATGATGGCCGTGCTCTGGCGCAGCCCGTACGGCCCGCCCGCCGCCCTCCTGGTGCTGCTGCCGATGTACATCTCGTGCTGGGTCTTCGCCCAGTACCACCGCGAGCACGCCGCCCACCAGGCCACCATCCGGGCCCTGGTGCAGGCCGTCGACATCAAGGACACCTACACGCGCGGCCACAGCGAGCGCGTCGGTCTTGCCTCCGTGCTGATCGCCCGGGAACTCGGGATGGAGGGGAGCCGGTTGGAGGTGCTGCGGTTCGCCGGGATCCTGCACGACGTGGGCAAGCTGGGGGTGCCGACCCGGCTGCTGCGCAAGGACGGGCCGCTCACCCCGCAGGAGCGCGCGGTGATCGAGCTGCACCCCGAGTACGGCCACGAGATGGTGCGCGGGATCGGCTTCCTCGGCGAGGCGCGCGCCGCGATCCTGCACCACCACGAGCGGCTCGACGGCAGCGGCTATCCGTACGGCCTGGCAGGCCCCCAGATCCCCGAGTTCGCCCGGGTGGTCGCCGTCGCCGACGCCTTCGACGCGATGACCTCGACCCGCTCCTACAGCCGCGCCCGGCCGGTCGGGGCGGCGGTCGAGGAGCTGGAGCGGTGTGCCGGGCGCCAGTTCGACCCCGCGATCGTACGGGCGCTGGTGCGCGCGCTCGACCGGCACGGCTGGCACCCCGCGGTGACGGCGGACGAGCCGGACCGGGGCGGGGGAGGCGGACGAGGAAACGTCCCGGCGTGCGACGCCGCCCCGGCCGGGCACGCATGAGCCCCGCCGAAGCGCGTCCGCTGCCGTTCACCGTCGCCGGGGTGTACGGGGCCGCCGCCGCGCTCACCGTCTGGGCGCTGGCCTGGACCCTCTGGTACGGGGTCGTCGAGCCCGGGGTCGCGCTCGCCTTCGGGGCCCTCGTCGCCGTCGGGGAGCTGGCCCGCTGGGGCTCCCCGGGTGAGGAGCGGGAGTCCGCGCCGCTCGGTTCGGCGGGCGCCCTCGCATACGCCCTGCTCGGCCAGAACGCCGGGCACGCCACCCACCACGGTGTCCTCCAGGCCGTCGCCGTCGTCCTCGCCGCCGCACTGGTCGGCGCCGTCCCGCACGTGGCCCTGGGCCGGGGCCCGACCCTGGACCAGGTGGCCCGGCGGGTGCTGACCGTCGCCTTCGCCGCCGCCTGCTTCCAGCCGCTCTACAACTCCGGCACCCTGGGTCTGTGGGTCGGGCACGGCCCGTACTACGCGCTCTTCCTGCTCCTCGTCCTGGTGCTCACCGCGCTGTGCGACGCGGTCGTGGCCGCCGCGCTGGTGCGGGCCCGCACCTCCTTCCCGTACGGCCCGCTGCTCCGCGACGAGCTGCGCGCGCTCCTCGGCGTCGGCTCGGCGGTCTGCGCCACCGGGGCCGTCATCGCGCTCGCGGTCGCCGTGGCGGGGCTGTGGGCGCTGCCGCTGTTCTGCGTGCCGCTGCTCCTCACCCAGCTGGCGTTCCGCCGGTACGCGGCGGTGCGCACCACCTACCGGCAGACCATCACCTCGCTCGCGCGGGCCACCGAGATCGCCGGGTACACGCAGCCGGGCCACGCCCGCCGGGTCGCGGTGCTCAGCCGGGCCGTGGGGCGCGAGCTGGGGCTCTCCGAGTCCGAGCTGACCGTCCTTGAGTACGCGGCCCTGATGCACGACATCGGGCAGCTCTCGCTGGTGGACCCGGTGCCCGGCGGGGCCACCGCACCGCTGCCCGGGGGGGGGGGGGGGGGGGGGGGGGGGGTGGGGGGGGGGGGGGGGGTGGGGGGGAGGGGGGGGGGGGGGGGGGGGGGGGGGGGGGGGGGGGGGGGGGAGGGGGGGCGG
>NZ_JBVIHM010000023.1:63692-74431 GCF_055570295.1 Streptomyces sp. NPDC031265 | reverse complement strand
CGAGCGGTAGCACCCACTGAGCCGACCACCATAGAGCCGGAGCCGCCCCCCCCCCCCCCCCCCCGGCGCCGTGGTGCGCCAGACCGGGGTGCCCGCCGAGGTCGCGGTGATCGTGGAGCGGCAGGCCGACCCGTACCGCGAGCAGCCGCTGCCCGCCCGGATCGTGCGCACCGTCAACGCCTACGACGACCTGGCGGGCTCCGCGGGCGGCCCCGGGAGCTCCCTGAGCGCCCTGGAGCAGCTGCGGCTCGGCACCGGCCGGGACCATCAGCCCGAGGTCGTCGAATCGCTCGCACGCGTCCTGGCCAGGGGCTGTCTGACCCTGGCGGCACCTGGGTAACCCAGGAGTAATGAGCGGCCTTCCGGCCGGGCATGGTTGGATGCGAAAGAACCCAGAAAACTGGGAGACCGTAAGACCGGCTCGGAGGCAGGCCGGTCTGGGCAGGCGGGAATCGTGAGGATCTTCGGCAAGGGACGGCACCGGCCCTCCGCCTCGTGGCGGCAGGCCACGGACCGTGCGTTCACGCTGATCGGCGACGGCAGGTACGAAGACGCCGGCGCGCTGCTGACGCGCGCCGCGGACCTGGAACCCTGGCTCTCCGAGTCCTGGTTCAACCTGGCGCTGCTCCACAAGTTCCGGCACGACTGGGAACAGGCGCGGGCCGCGGGCCTGCGGGCCGTCGCGCTGCTCGACAAGGAGACCGGGGCCCCCGACTGGTGGAACGTGGGGATCGCCGCCACCGCGCTCCAGGACTGGCCGCTGGCCCGCCGCGCCTGGCAGGCGTACGGCCTCAAGGTGCGCGGCTACCAGGAGACCGCCACCGGCACCGCCGAGCCGTCCGGCATGGAGCTGGGCAGCGCGGCCGTGCGGCTCTCGCCCGAGGGCGAGGCCGAGGTGGTGTGGGGCCGCAGGCTGGACCCGGCACGGATCGAGGTCCTGTCGATCCCGCTGCCGTCCTCCGGGCGGCGCTGGGGCGAGGTGGTCCTGCACGACGGGGTGCCGCACGGCGAGCGGACGGTCGCGGCCGGGCCCTCCTTCCCCGTCTTCGACGAGATCGAGCTCTGGGCGCCCTCGCCGGTGCCCACCTGGGTGGTGCTCCTGGAGGCCGCCACCGAGGCCGACCGGGACGCCCTTGAGCGGCTCGCGGCCGACGCGGGCTTCGCCGCCGAGGACTGGTCCTCGTCGGTGCGGCTGCTGTGCCGGGCCTGCTCGGAGTCGCGGATGCCCAGCGACGAGGGCGACGGAGAGCACCTCGACCCGCACGACCACAGCGAGCCGGGCCACCCGGGCCCGCTGGGCCACCGCACGGCCGGGGACCTGTGGGTGCCGGAGCGCGAATGCGGCATCGCGGCGCCGCCCGGCCTGGTGCGCGGGCTGCTCGACGGCTGGGTCGCGGACAACCCCGACAGCCGCGAGTGGCGGGATCTCGAAGAAGTCTGCTGACCGTGCCCGTAGGCTGTACGGGTTCGGAATCGGGTTTTCAGGAAGGCGTACGGCGGACATGTCGCAGCAGGAGACGGACCAGCAGGTCGAGAACGACGGGTTCGTCGTCGACACGGAGGACTGCGAGGCGCGCGAGCTGGCGTACCGCGAGCGGGGCACCGCCCGTCCGATCACGGTCGTCGGCAACCCGGTGCTCCACAAGGAGTGCAAGGACGTCACCGCGTTCGACGGCGAGCTGGCGCAGCTGATCGACGACATGTTCGCCAGCCAGCGCGCCGCCGAGGGCGTGGGCCTGGCCGCCAACCAGATCGGCGTCGACCTCAAGGTCTTCGTCTACGACTGCATGGACGACGAGGGCGTGCGCCACGTCGGCGTCGTGTGCAACCCGGTCCTTCAGGAGCTGCCGGCCGACCGCCGGGTCCTGGACGAGTCCAACGAGGGCTGCCTGTCCGTCCCGACGGCCTACGCCGAGCTGGCCCGCCCCGACTACGCCGAGGTCAGCGGCCAGGACGCCGAGGGCAACCCGATCCGGGTGCGCGGCACCGGCTACTTCGCCCGCTGCCTCCAGCACGAGACGGACCACCTGTACGGGTACCTGTACATCGACCGCCTCTCCAAGCGCGACCGCAAGGACGCGTTGCGTCAGATGGCGGAGAACACCCCGCGCTACGAGGTCGTCCCGAACGCCTGACGCTCACCCTGACGTATGCGAAGGGGCCCCGCACCGGTGTGGTGCGGGGCCCCTTCGCATACGTACGGCTAGAACTCCTCGTCGAAGCCCACCGAGCCCTCGACCGCGACCTGGTACGCGGACGGGCGGCGCTCGAAGAAGTTCGTGAGCTCCTGGACGCCCTGGAGCTCCATGAACGAGAACGGGTTCGACGAGCCGTACACCGGGGCGAAGCCGAGGCGCTGGAGGCGCTGGTCGGCGACGCACTGGAGGTACTCGCGCATCGACTCGGTGTTCATGCCCGGCAGGCCCTCGCCGCACAGGTCGCGGCCGAACTGGAGCTCGGCCTCCACCGCTTCCTTGATCATGTCGGTGACCTGCTGCTGGAGCTGGTCGTCGAAGAGCTCCGGCTCCTCCTTGCGGACGGTGTCCACGACCTCGAAGGCGAAGTTCATGTGCATCGTCTCGTCGCGGAACACCCAGTTGGTGCCGGTGGCGAGGCCGTGCAGCAGGCCCCGGCTGCGGAACCAGTACACGTACGCGAAGGCGCCGTAGAAGAACAGGCCCTCGATGCACGCCGCGAAGCAGATCAGGTTGAGCAGGAAGCGGCGGCGGTCGGCCTGCGTCTCCAGCCGGTCGATCTTCTCGACCGAGTCCATCCACCTGAAGCAGAACTGCGCCTTCTCGCGGATGGAGGGGATCTCCTCGACCGCGTCGAACGCCGCGGCGCGGTCGTCCGGGTCGGGCAGATACGTGTCGAGCAGCGTCAGATAGAACTGGACGTGCACGGCCTCCTCGAAGAGCTGACGGCTCAGGTAGAGCCGCGCCTCGGGGGAGTTGATGTGCTTGTAGAGCGTCAGCACCAGGTTGTTGGAGACGATCGAGTCACCCGTCGCGAAGAACGCGACCAGGCGGCCGATCATGTGCTGCTCGCCCGGCGTGAGCTTGGCGAGGTCGGCGACGTCGGAGTGGAGGTCGACCTCCTCCACCGTCCAGGTGTTCTTGATGGCGTCCCGGTAGCGCTCGTAGAAGTCCGGGTAACGCATCGGGCGCAGGGTCAGCTCGAAGCCCGGGTCGAGAAGGTTCTTCTCGGAGTTGGTGGTCATTACTGGCAGGCCTCGCAGGACTCGGGGTTCTCAAGGGAGCAGGCGATCGCGTCGGCGTCGGGAGCCGCCTGCTGGACGGGGATCGGGGCGGCGGCCTGGGCGGCGCGGGCGATCCGGGTCGCCGGGCGCGAGCGCAGGTAGTACGTGGTCTTCAGACCCTGCTTCCAGGCGTACGCGTACATCGACGACAGTTTGCCGATGGTGGGCGTCTCCAGGAACAGGTTCAACGACTGCGACTGGTCCAGGAACGGGGTGCGGGCCGCCGCCATGTCGATCAGGCCGCGCTGCGGGAGCTCCCACGCCGTGCGGTAGAGCGCGCGCACGTCGGCGGGGATCCAGCTGAACTCCTGCACCGAGCCGCTGGCGTCGCGCAGCGCCTCGCGGGACTGCGCGTCCCACACGCCGAGCTTCTTCAGGTCCTCCACCAGGTAGCCGTTGACCTGGAGGAACTCACCGGAGAGCGTCTCGCGCTTGAACAGGTTGGAGACCTGCGGCTCGATGCACTCGTAGACGCCCGCGATGGACGCGATCGTCGCGGTCGGGGCGATCGCGAGCAGCAGCGAGTTGCGCATGCCGACCGAGGCGATCCGCTCGCGCAGCGCCGTCCAGCGCTCCGGCCAGTTCAGCTCGACGTCGTAGTGGTCGGGGTGCAGCACGCCGCGCGCCGCGCGGGTCTTGTCCCAGGCCGGGAGCGGGCCGTTGCGCTCGGCGAGGTCGCAGGACGCCTCGTACGCCGTGAGCATGATGCGCTCGGCCAGCTTGGTGGAGAGCGCCTTCGCCTCGGGGGAGTCGAAGGGCAGGCGCAGCTTGAAGAAGACGTCCTGGAGGCCCATCGCGCCCAGGCCCACCGGACGCCACTTGGCGTTGGAGCGGCCGGCCTGCTCGGTCGGGTAGAAGTTGATGTCGACGACCCGGTCCAGGAAGGTCACGGCCGTACGGACGGTCTCGTCCAGGCGCTTCCAGTCGATCTCGCCCGAGGCGAGCACGAAGGAGCCGAGGTTGACCGAGCCGAGGTTGCAGACGGCCGTCTCGCCGTCGTCCGTGACCTCAAGGATCTCGGTGCAGAGGTTGGAGGAGTGGACCGTGTGGCCGGGCTCCGCCGTCTGGTTGGCGGTGCGGTTGGAGGCGTCCTTGAAGGTCATCCAGCCGTTGCCGGTCTGCGCCAGGGTGCGCATCATCCGGCCGTACAGGTCCCGGGCCGGCATCGTCTTCTGGGCGAGACCGGCCGCCTCGGCCTTGCGGTAGGCGGCGTCGAACTCGTCGCCCCACAGGTCCACCAGCTCCGGCACGTCGGCGGGGGAGAACAGCGACCAGGTGCCGTCCGCGTCCACACGGCGCATGAACTCGTCCGGGATCCAGTGCGCCAGGTTCAGGTTGTGCGTGCGCCGGGCGTCCTCACCGGTGTTGTCGCGCAGCTCCAGGAACTCCTCGATGTCGGAGTGCCAGGTCTCCAGGTAGACCGCGGCCGCGCCCTTGCGCCGCCCGCCCTGGTTGACGGCCGCGACGGAGGCGTCCAGCGTCTTCAGGAACGGGACGATGCCGTTGGAGTGGCCGTTGGTGCCCCGGATGAGCGAGCCGCGCGAGCGGATGCGGGAGTACGAGAGGCCGATGCCGCCCGCGTGCTTCGACAGACGTGCCACCTGGTGGTAACGGTCGTAGATCGAGTCCAGCTCGTCCAGCGGGGAGTCCAGCAGGTAGCAGCTGGACATCTGGGGGTGGCGGGTGCCGGAGTTGAAGAGCGTCGGCGAGGACGGCAGGTAGTCGAGCCGGCTCATCAGGCCGTACAGCGAGGCGACCTCGTCGAGCGCGCGCACCGAGTCGTCCTCGGCCAGACCCGCCGCGACCCGGAGCATGAAGTGCTGCGGGGTCTCGATGACCTGGCGGGTGATCGGGTGCCGCAGCAGGTAGCGGGAGTAGAGCGTGCGCAGTCCGAAGTAGCCGAAGCGGTCGTCGGCGCCGTCCGCGAGGGAGGCGGCGACCAGCGCGTCCAGACGCTCCGAGTGCAGCCGTACGAAGTCGGCGGTGCGGTCCGCGATCAGGCCCTCGCGGTGGCCGACCTCGACCGAGTCGGAGAACGAGACCGAGCCCTGGGTCGCGGCCTCGTCGGCGATCGTGACCGTCAGCAGCCGGGCGGCGAGGCGGGAGTACGCCGGGTCCTCGGAGATCAGACCGGCGGCGGCCTCGGTGGCGAGCCCACGCAGCTCCGCCTCGTCCGAGCGCGCGTTGCGGCCGCGCAGCGCGGCGGCGGCGACACGGCCGGGGTCGGTGTCCGGCAGATCGGCGGTGAGGTCGGTCAGGGTCCGCAGCAGCGCGGTCCCGGGGGCATCGGCCGGCTCTTCGGCGATCGCTGAGGCGGGATCCGCAGGGGCGATGGTCACGTGGGGGCACTCCTCGCTCGGCACGGGGCCTTGGGGAAGTGCGCGGGCACACGGACACACCCCCTCGGGGGTACGCCGCGTCCACATGCCCATTCCGCGAGGCCCGGACGTCTGGCACCCGGACCGGACGGCCAGGGCGCGCTGTCGGCAGGTCCTCGGACTGACCAGGTACGCAAATGCGTACGAGTACACCGTTGCGGGACAGTTCCGGATTTGCACCGGATTCCCCTGCGGCGACAGCGAGCACGAGCATACATCTTGTGCCGGGAGTTGTTGGCGCCCCCACATGTTGTGTCGCATCCGTACCGGAGCGTGTTTGTTGGGGAGTTGCTCGACTGCGGGCCGGTGGGGGCTGGTCGCTCCCCCAAGTTCTCGGCTTCGCTCGAACAGGGGGACCCCCATCGCGGCGGAGCCGCACATGTCACAGCCCCGCGCCCCTCAGGGGTTGGGGGTGCCGTACGCCGAACCTTCAGGCGGTCGTGGGCATTCCCCCAGGCAGCGGAAACGGGCCGCCGGAAACCCGGCGGCCCGTCATGTGGCTCGCGTCAGTGTGTCGCGGCCGGGAGTTCCGTCTGTACGCCCGGGTCGCCCGCGTCCGCCGTGTAGTCCTCCGGGGACGTCTCGTCGACGCCGTCGGGGGCCTTCAGGGCCCTCAGGACCACCGTGAGGACCACGGTGACGGCGACGTTCAGGACGAACGCGGTGAGGCCGATGTAGCCGATCTCACCGATGCCGGGGATGTTCTTGGAGCTGCCGCCGAAGTGCTTCTGGGTGGGCGAGGCGACCCCGTACGCGGCGAGCGTGCCGTACGCCATGCCCACCGCCCAGCCCGCCAGCAGCGCCCAGCGGTGGAACCAGCGGGTGAACAGACCGCCCACCAGGGCCGGGAAGGTCTGCAGGATCCAGATGCCGCCGAGCAGCTGGAAGTTGATCGCGACCGTCTTGTCCATGGTCAGGACGAAGACCAGCGCGCCCACCTTCACCAGGAGCGAGACCAGCTTGGATACCTTGGTCTCCTGCTCCGGCGTGGCGTCCGGCTTGAGGAAGTCCTTGTAGATGTTGCGGGTGAAGAGGTTCGCGGCCGCGATCGACATGATCGCCGCCGGGACGAGCGCGCCGATGCCGATGGCGGCGAACGCCACGCCCGCGAACCAGTCCGGGAACATGTCCTCGAAGAGCTGCGGGATCGCCAGCTGGCCGTTCTTGACCTTGACCCCGGCCGCGATCGCCATGAAGCCGAGCAGCGCGAGCAGGCCCAGCATCAGCGAGTACAGCGGCAGGATCGTGGTGTTGCGGCGGATGACGTTGCGGCTGCGGGAGGAGAGGGTCGCCGTGATCGAGTGCGGGTACATGAAGAGCGCCAGCGCCGAGCCGAGGGCGAGTGTGGCGTACGTCCACTGCCCGGCCTCGGGGGGCACCAGCGCACCCGTGGGCTTCCCGGCCGCGTTGGGTGTCTCGAACTTGTGCCGGGCCGCCGCGAAGATGTCGTCGAAGCCGCCGAGCTTGATCGGGATGTAGATGATCGCCACCAGGATGACGAGGTAGATCAGGCCGTCCTTCACGAACGCGATCAGCGCGGGCGCGCGCAGGCCCGAGGAGTAGGTGTACGCGGCGAGCACCGCGAACGCGATCAGCAGCGGCAGGTCCTTGAGGAACCAGTTGCCGGACCCGCCGATGCCCATCACGTCGAGCACCGCCTGGATGCCGACCAGTTGGAGCGCGATGTAGGGCATCGTGGCGAGGATGCCGGTGACCGCGACCGCGAGCGAGAGGCCCTTGGAGCCGAACCGGCCGCGTACGAAGTCCGATGTCGTCACATAGCCGTGCTTGTGCGAGACCGACCAGAGCCGGGGCAGGAACGTGAAGATCAGCGGATAGACGAGGATCGTGTACGGCACCGCGAAGAACCCGGCCGCGCCCGCCGCGTACACCGCCGCCGGAACCGCGACGAACGTGTACGCCGTGTAGAGGTCGCCGCCGAGCAGGAACCAGGTGACCCAGGTGCCGAACGAGCGGCCGCCGAGCCCCCATTCGTCGAGGCTCTGCTCGTTCTCGGCGCGGCGCCAGCGGGCGGCCATGAAGCCGATGACCGTGACGGCCAGGAAGAAGAAGATGAAGACGCCGAGCGCGACGCCGTTCACACCGTCGTTGGCTGCGAGAGTCACTTGCCCTCACCCGCCTTGCGGCCCTGCTGGTCGTGCTGCCACAGCTTGTACGCGAGCATCGTGAGCGCGGTTGATATGATCACCCACAGCATCTGGTACCAGTAGAAGAACGGGATCCCGGCGAGTGCCGGGTCGGCCTTCGCGTACGAACCGACCCAGAGCATCGCCACGAAGGGCGCGATCAGGCAGAGGGCGATGACCACGCGCACAGGCGTGATCACCGGTCTCCGCACTTGTGTTGATTCCGGCATGGTGGCTCCGTCCCCTCGCTGTGCTCACCTGTTGTAATGCGCACGAAATCTAGGGGACGGAATCCCGCCACGGAACCCCCGTACCGGATACCGGACGTGAGGGTTGAGTAAGCGACCTCTTTCAGTCGGTCGGCCGCTTGGGCCTCGTCACGCTGTGCTGTCCCGGGGGATAGCCCCCGGACCCCCAGCCGTCGCGGGTTCGGGCCGCGTCAGTCCGTCGGCCGCTTGAGCCTCGCCACGCTGTGCTGTCCCGGGGGTTAACCCCCGGACCCCCAGCCGTCGCGGGTTCGGGCCGCGTCAGTCCGTCGGCCGCTTGAGCCTCGCCACGAACTTGTACCGGTCGCCCCGGTACACCGAGCGCACCCACTCCACCGGTTCGCCGTCGCCGTCCAGGGAGTGGCGGGACAGCATCAGCATCGGCAGGCCCACGTCCGTGCCGAGCAGTCCGGCCTCGCGCGGGGTGGCCAGGGACGTCTCGATCGTCTCCTCGGCCTCGGCGAGCCGCACCCCGTACACCTCCGCGAGGGCGGTGTAGAGAGAGGTGTACTTGACGAGCGAGCGGCGCAGCGCGGGGAAGCGCTTGGCCGACAGGTGGGTCGTCTCGATGGCCATCGGCTCGCCACTGGCCAGCCGCAGCCGTTCGATGCGCAGCACCCTGCCGCCCGCCGTGATGTCGAGCAGTCCCGCCAGCGTGTCGTCGGCGGTGACATAGCCGATGTCCAGGAGCTGAGAGGTCGGCTCCAGACCCTGGGCGCGCATGTCCTCGGTGTACGAGGTGAGTTGGAGCGCCTGGGAGACCTTGGGCTTGGCGACGAACGTGCCCTTGCCCTGGATGCGCTCCAGACGCCCCTCGACCACCAGCTCCTGGAGGGCCTGGCGCACGGTGGTGCGGGAGGTGTCGAACTCCGCGGCCAGGGTGCGCTCGGGCGGCACCGGGGTGCCCGGCGGAAGGGTCTCCGTCATGTCGAGGAGATGCTTCTTGAGGCGGTAGTACTTGGGCACGCGAGCGGTACGGGCGCCGGCGCCCGCCTCTGTCTCCGTACCGCTCCCGTCGGTGGCCATGGCCCGCCTTCCCGAGTGCTGCGCTGCTGCCGTCACCGGCTCCTCCGTCTGTCGCGGCTCACATGGTGGCACGGACCGGTCACGGGTCGTCGCCCTCCCTCAGGTGTCGGTCCGATAACGGACGCGACAGCCCTTCTTATACACCCTTGACACCCCTAAAGGTCTAGGCCAAGCTCCCGGTACTGGTCTAAACCATTAAAGACCAGGTCCCAGTCCCACAGGCAGTACACGTCGTATGTCTTCGCGGTGGGCGGGGGTTGCAGCATCCCTGAGGAGGGTGGCGTGAAGCGCAAGCTCATCGCGGCGATAGGCGTCGCGGGCATGTTGGTCAGCATCGCGGCGTGTGGCTCCGACGACAAGAAGGACGACGGGGCGAAGGGCGGCGACGCCAAGCAGCTGACGGTCTGGCTGACGGTCGACGCCCAGAAGAACTGGCCGGACCTGGTCAAGGCCGCGGACGACGCGATCGTCGCCAAGCACCCGGGCCTGAAGATCAGCCACGAGTACTACGGCTGGCCCGACAAGAACGCCAAGCTCGACGCCGTGCTCGCCACCGACAAGGCGCCCGACGTGGTCGAGATGGGCAACACCGAGATGCTCGCCTACTCGGTCAAGGGCGCCTTCGCCGAGATCGACCCGTCGAAGTTCGACAACTCCTCCGCCTGGCTCGACGGCCTCAAGGCCTCGGTCTCGTACGGCGGCAAGACCTACGGCGTCCCCTACTACGCCGGTGGCCGCGTGGCGACCTGGCGCAAGGACATCGCCGCCGACGCGGGCGTGAGCGCCACCCCGAAGACGTACACCGAGCTGACCGCCGACCTGGACAAGATCCAGGAGAAGAAGGGCGACAAGTTCAGCGCCTGGTACCAGCCGTCCCGTGACTGGTACGCGGCCATGTCGTACGTGTACGACGCCGGCGGCTCCATCGCCAAGGAGGACGGCGGCAAGTTCAAGGCGAACCTGTCCTCGCCGGAGTCCCTCAAGGGCCTCAACGAGTACAAGAACATCCTCGGCACGTACATGCACGGCGACAAGACCAAGGACGAGTCCGACCGTCCGATCGTCTACGGCCAGGGCAAGTCCGCGCTGATCTTCGGTGCGGGCTGGGAGGGCGGCACCGCCGCCACCCCGGAGAACGACAAGGTCGGCAAGCTCGCCGACAAGATCGAGAACTTCGTGATGCCCGGCCCGTCCGGCAAGGCCATGCCGGTCTTCCTCGGCGGCTCCGACCTGGCCGTCCCGGTCAAGTCCAAGGCGCAGGCGCTCGCCGCCGAGTGGATCAACGCGTTCACCGGCACCCAGGGTCAGAAGGGCCTGATCGCCAAGCAGAACCTGCCCAACAACAAGACGGACCTCGCTCCGCTGAAGTCGGACCCGAAGACGGCCGTCCCGGCCACCGCGGCCGAGTCCAGCTGGTTCGTGCCCATGGCCCCGGGCTGGGGCCAGGTCGAGAAGGCCAAGGTCCTCCAGGACATGCTGCAGGCCATCGGCACCGGCAAGAAGTCGGTCGAGCAGGCCGCGAAGGACGCGGACGCCGCGATCGACAAGGTCATCAACACCAAGTGACCTGCGGGGGGGGGGGGGGGGGGGGGGGGGGGGGGGGGGGGGGGGGGGGGGGGGGGGGGGGGGGGGGGGGGGGGGGGGGGGGGGGGGTGGGGAGCTA